>NZ_JBIAXT010000012.1:0-219533 GCF_042896945.1 Streptomyces sp. NPDC001222 | reverse complement strand
GAGACGTAACCGCGACCGCGCTCGACGGTCAGCTCCATCTCCAGCTTGCCCTTGCCGTTGAGCGTGGCGAGGACGAGGTCGGGGTTGTGCACCTCGACACCGGCCGGGGGCGCGATGTCGGCGGCGGTGACGAGACCCGGGCCCTGCTTGCGCAGGTACATCACGACCGGCTCGTCGTGCTCCGAGGAGACGACCAGCTGCTTGATGTTGAGGATCAGGTCGGTGACGTCCTCCTTGACGCCCGGCACGGTGGTGAACTCGTGCAGAACGCCGTCGATGCGGATGGACGTGACCGCCGCACCCGGGATCGAGGAGAGGAGCGTACGACGCAGGGAGTTGCCGAGGGTGTAGCCGAAGCCCGGCTCCAGCGGCTCGATCACGAACCGGGAGCGGAACTCGTCGACGACCTCTTCGGTCAACGAGGGACGCTGAGCGATCAGCATGTGTGGATCAGATCCTTCATTCGTGGACGCCCGCTATTTGACGTCCGACGGAGACCGCACCCGTGAAAGGTGCGGGTACTGCAAGGGTACGGGCGGTACGGCCCGAAGAGGCCGTACCGCCCGGAAACCACTGCCCGGCGGTTGCCGGACGAAGCAGCCGTGCGTCAGACGCGGCGGCGCTTCGGCGGGCGGCAGCCGTTGTGCGGGGTCGGGGTGACGTCCTGGATGGAGCCGACCTCGAGGCCCGTGGCCTGCAGGGAACGGATAGCGGTCTCACGACCGGAGCCCGGGCCCTTGACGAACACGTCGACCTTGCGCATGCCGTGCTCCTGGGCGCGGCGGGCAGCCGACTCGGCGGCCATCTGCGCGGCGAACGGCGTGGACTTCCGGGAGCCCTTGAAGCCGACGTGGCCGGCGGAGGCCCAGGAGATCACGTTGCCGGACGGGTCCGTGATCGAGACGATCGTGTTGTTGAACGTGCTCTTGATGTGCGCGTGGCCGTGAGCGACGTTCTTCTTTTCCTTGCGGCGCACCTTCTTGGCAGCGCCCTGACGTCCCTTGGGGGGCATCTACTAACTCCTACGGGAGGTGGTCGGTCCTACAGCGAAGACCGTGGACAGGTGTCCGCTGCGGACTACTTCTTGCCCGGCTTCTTCTTGCCGGCGATGGCGCGACGCGGGCCCTTGCGGGTACGGGCGTTGGTGCTGGTGCGCTGACCGCGGACGGGCAGACCGCGGCGGTGCCGCAGACCCTGGTAGCAGCCGATCTCCACCTTGCGGCGGATGTCGGCCTGGATCTCACGACGGAGGTCACCCTCGGTCCTGATGTTGTTGTCGACGTACTCGCGGATCGCGACGAGCTGCTCTTCGGTCAGGTCGCGAACGCGGGTGTTCGGGTCGACGCCGGTCGCAGCCAGCGTCTCCTTCGAGAGGGTCCGGCCGATGCCGAACACGTAGGTGAGGGCGACCTCCACGCGCTTTTCGCGCGGGATGTCAACACCGGAAACGCGTGCCATTCAATGGCTCCAGTTAACTACTCGGAGGTCTTCCACAGAACCGACTCCCAGCCGCCGTACGAGGTACGAACTGGGTCCCCGGCCTCCGAACCGGGGGTGTCGAGCCATACGGCTCGGGCCCTGCGTATGAACTATTCAGCTTGCGTCGCGCGAATCTCTGCGTATCAGTGCAGAGGGTGCGGTCCTGCGTCAGCCCTGGCGCTGCTTGTGGCGCGGGTTGTCGCAGATGACCATGACCCGGCCGTGACGGCGGATCACCCTGCACTTGTCGCAGATCTTCTTGACGCTCGGCTTGACCTTCATGGGTGTGAGGTTCTCCGGGTCAGTGCCACCACCCCGCGTGAGCGGGATGCGCCCCCTGCGGATGCGGGGGGCGGGCAAGATCTACTTGTAGCGGTAGACGATCCGGCCACGCGTCAGGTCGTACGGAGAAAGCTCCACCACGACCCGGTCGTCAGGGAGGATGCGGATGTAGTGCATACGCATCTTGCCGCTGATGTGTGCCAGGACCTGGTGGCCGTTCTGGAGCTCGACCTTGAACATGGCGTTCGGCAGAGACTCGACGACAGTGCCCTCGATCTCGATGGCACCTTGCTTCTTGGCCACGCTTCGCCCTTCGAATCGACTACCTTGATCGACCCCGTACGAGCGCATGCGGACATGCGGATGCACGAGAGCCGACGAGTCAGTCTACGTCAGCGCACCAGGAAACACGAATCGGGGGAGTCTGCCCCATGCCGAAGATCATTATGCGAGAGGGTCGGGAGCAACGGTGACGCCGTACTCCGCGAGCTTGGCCCTGCCGCCGTCGGGAGCCGTGAGCACCAGCGGGCCCTGCTCGGTCAGGGCGACGGAGTGCTCCCAGTGCGAGGACCAGGTGCCGTCGGTGGTGATGACGGTCCAGTCGTCCTTGAGGACCTCGGTCCGCGGCGTGCCGAGCGAGACCATCGGCTCGATGGCCAGACAGAAGCCGGGCACCAGCTTCGGGCCCTTCCCGCGCCGCCGGTCGACGTAGTTCAGCAGGTGCGGGTCCATGTGCATCTCGGTGCCGATGCCATGGCCGCCGTAGTCCTCGATGATCCCGTAGCGCCCGCCGCCCGGCTTGGGCTGCCGGCGGATGTACGTCTCGATCGCCCGGGAGACGTCCACGAGCCGGTGTCCCTGCTTCACGGCCGCGATCCCGGCCCACATGGACTCCTCGGTCACCCGGGACAGCTCGATCAGCTCCGGGGCGTGACCGGATCCCACGAAGGCGGTGAACGCCGCGTCCCCGTGCCAGCCGTCCACGATCGCGCCGGCGTCGATGGAGATGATGTCGCCGTCCTTCAGGACCACCTCGTCGGAGGGGATGCCATGGACGACCACCTCGTTCACGGAGGTGCAGATGGTCGCGGGGAAGCCGCCGTAGCCCAGGAAGTTCGACTTCGCCCCGTGCTCGGCGAGGACCTTGCGCGCCACCTCGTCCAGGTCCTTCGTCGTGGCGCCCGGCACCGCCGCCTCACGGGTGGCCGCGTGCACGGCGGCGACGACCAGCCCCGCCTCACGCATCTTGGCGATCTGCTCGGGGGTCTTGATCTGCACCATGAGGGCTGCGGCCTTTCTGACCGGGGCTACGAATACCTTCAACGATACGGGGACACGCCATCCGGCCCGGTTCGCGTGCGGGGAGGGCATCCCGCCGGGCCGGCGGGGGCTCGGGGGCCGGGCTTCCGGAGATCCGGCGCCACCGGCACCGCCCACAGCTCGGCCGCGGCCCCCGGCAGGGGAACCGCGGCCGTGGCGGCGACGACTACTTGTCGCCGTCCTTCTGCTTGAGCGCCTCCATCGCGCGCCCGGTGACCTCTTCCACCTTGCCGAGCGCCGAGATGGTGACCACCAGGCCCTGGGCCTTGTAGTAGTCGATGATCGGCTCGGTCTGCGTGTGGTAGACCTCCAGCCGCTTGCGGACGGTGTCCTCGGAGTCGTCGTCGCGCTGGTACAGCTCACCGCCGCAGATGTCGCAGACGCCCTCCTGCTTCGGGGGCTTGTACGACACGTGGAACACGTGCGACGAGTCGTTGCGGCACACGCGGCGGCCCGCGATGCGCTTGACGACCTCGTCCTCGGGGACCTCCAGGTCCAGTACCGCGTCCAGCTTCATGCTCTCGGCCTTGAGCATCTCGTCCAGCGCCTCGGCCTGCGAGACGTTGCGCGGGAAGCCGTCGAGCAGGAAGCCGCCTCGCGCGTCCGGCTGCTCCATACGGTCCTTGGCCATCGCGATGGTGACCTCGTCCGGGACCAGGTTGCCCGCGTCCATGTAGGACTTCGCGAGCTTCCCGAGCTCCGTCTGGCGGCTGATGTTGGCGCGGAACAGGTCGCCCGTGGAGATGTGCGGGATCGACAGGTTCTTGGCGAGGAACGCAGCCTGCGTTCCCTTGCCGGCACCGGGCGGCCCGACGAGGACGATTCGCATCAGCGGAGGAACCCTTCGTAATTGCGCTGCTGGAGCTGGCTCTCGATCTGCTTCACCGTCTCGAGGCCGACACCCACGATGATCAGGATGCTGGTCCCACCGAACGGGAAGTTCTGGCTCGCCCCGAAGCCAACCAACGCCATTGTCGGTACGAGAGCGATCAGACCCAGGTACAGCGAACCCGGCCAGGTGATCCGGTTGAGCACATACGACAGGTACTCAGCGGTGGGCCGACCGGCCCGGATGCCCGGGATGAAGCCACCATACTTCTTCATGTTGTCCGCGACTTCCTCGGGGTTGAATGAGATCGCCACGTAGAAGAACGCGAAGAAAACGATCAGGAGGAAGTACACGGTGATGTAGATCGGGTGGTCACCCTTGGTGAGGTTGTTCTGGACCCAGGTCTTCCAGCTGGAGTTGCCGCCCGCGAACTGGGCCACCAGGCTCGGGATGTAGAGCAGCGACGAGGCGAAGATCACAGGGATCACACCCGCCTGGTTGACCTTCAGCGGGATGTACGTGGACGTGCCTCCGTACGACCGGCGTCCGATCATGCGCTTGGCGTACTGCACGGGGATCCGCCGCTGGGCCTGCTCGACGAACACGACCAGACCGACCATGACGAGACCCACGAGGATCACGGTGGAGAACTCGATCCAGCCCCCGGCCAGCTTGCCCTGGAGCTTGATCGCCCACAGGGCGCTCGGGAAGGTCGCGGCGATCGAGATGAACATCAGGATCGACATGCCGTTGCCGATACCGCGGTCGGTGATGAGCTCACCGAGCCACATGACGACACAGGTGCCCGCCGTCATCGTGACGACCATGGTGATGGTGGTGAAGATCGACTGGTCCGGGACGATCTGGGTCGCCACCGGGCAGCCGTTGAACAGCGCGCCGCTGCGGGCCGTCGCCACCAGGCCGGTGCCCTGCAGGATGGCGAGCGCCAACGTCAGGTAGCGGGTGTACTGCGTGATCTTCGCCGTACCGGCCTGGCCCTCCTTCTTGAGGGCTTCGAGGCGCGGGATGACCACGGTCAGCAGCTGGAGAATGATGCTCGCCGTGATGTACGGCATGATGCCCAGCGCGAAGACCGTGATCTGCAGCAGCGCTCCGCCGCTGAACATGTTGATCAGGCTGAACAGCCCGCGGTTCGAGCTGGCCACCTGCATGCAGGTCTGGACGCTCTTGTAGTCGACGCCGGGGATCGGGATGTGCGTACCGACCCGGTACACCACGATGATCCCGAGCGTGAAGAGCAGCTTCTTGCGCAGGTCGGGCGTCCTGAACGCCCGGGCGAACGCGGTGAGCACGGTGCCTCCTGCGACCCCCGCGCAACTGCGTCAAGGGTGATGGTCTTGAGATTCCGACTGAACGAACAACGACATAGGTAACGGTCGACTGCCGCCTCGAGTGCCCGAACCGCGGCACCCTGTGAAAGTTGGCAGTGCAGGCCACCTTACCGGCGAGACTGCCCCCCTTGGAACGACCAACCGGGGATACCCCTTATGTGGGATATCCCCGGTTGCGACCGTTCAGGTCATCGAGACGTCCGAAAGACTCAGACGAGCTCGGTGACGGTACCGCCGGCAGCGGTGATCTTCTCCTTGGCGGAGCTGGAGACGGCGTCGACCGTCACCTGCAGCGCCACGGAGATCTCGCCCTGGCCGAGGACCTTGACGAGGCTGTTCTTGCGAACGGCACCCTTGGCCACCAGACCCTCGACCGTGACCTCGCCACCCTCGGGGTAGAGCGCGGCCAGCTTGTCGAGGTTCACGACCTGGAACTCGGTCTTGAACGGGTTCTTGAAGCCCTTCAGCTTCGGGAGGCGCATGTGGAGGGGCATCTGCCCACCCTCGAAGCGCTCCGGAACCTGGTAGCGGGCCTTGGTGCCCTTGGTACCACGACCGGCCGTCTTACCCTTCGACGCCTCACCACGACCGACACGGGTCTTGGCGGTCTTGGCGCCCGGGGCGGGACGGAGGTTGTGGATCTTGAGCGGGTTGTTCTCCGCCATGATCAGTCGACCTCCTCGACCGTCACGAGGTGGCGGACGGTGTGCACCATGCCGCGGAACTCGGGGCGGTCCTCCTTGACGACCTGCGTGTTGATGCCCTTGAGA
Source organism: Streptomyces sp. NPDC001222 (assembly GCF_042896945.1). Lineage (NCBI taxonomy): Bacteria > Bacillati > Actinomycetota > Actinomycetes > Kitasatosporales > Streptomycetaceae > Streptomyces > Streptomyces sp. NPDC001222. The sequence continues at coordinate 213,501 of NZ_JBIAXT010000012.1, read as the reverse complement.
CCAAGGGACCGCAGGGTGTCACGGTGGTTCTGCTTGCTGCCGATGTAGGACTTGACCTGCGTGATCTTGAGCTGCGCCATGATTACGCACCCGCCCCGGCACGCGCACGCAGCAGGGCCGCGGGAGCAATGTCCTCGAGCGGCAGACCACGGCGAGCCGCGATCTCCTCGGGACGCTGCAGACCCTTCAGGGCCGCCACGGTCGCGTGCACGATGTTGATCGCGTTGTCGGAGCCGAGCGACTTCGACAGCACGTCGTGGATACCGGCGCACTCGAGCACGGCACGCACCGGACCACCGGCGATAACACCGGTACCGGGCGACGCGGGCTTCAGGAGCACAACGCCGGCAGCCTTCTCACCCTGGATGGGGTGCGGGATGGTGCCCTGGATCCGGGGGACCTTGAAGAAGTGCTTCTTGGCCTCCTCAACGCCCTTGGCGATGGCGGCCGGCACCTCCTTGGCCTTGCCGTATCCGACACCCACGGTGCCGTCACCGTCGCCCACCACGACCAGCGCGGTGAAGCTGAAGCGACGACCACCCTTCACAACCTTGGCGACGCGGTTGATCGCGACGACGCGCTCAACGTACGCGGTCTTCTCGGCGGCAGCAGCGCCGCCGTCACGGCCCTTCCGGTCCCGCCGCTCGCCGCCACCGGCACCGCCACCGCGGCGCTGGGGTCCAGCCATTGGATTTACCTCTCTCTTTTCCGCTAGCTACGGCGGCTCAGAACCTGAGCCCGGCCTCGCGGGCGGCGTCCGCCAGAGCGGCGATGCGCCCGGCGTACTGGTTGCCACCACGGTCGAACACGACAGCCTCGACACCGGCGGCCTTGGCACGCTCGGCGACCAGGGCGCCGACCTGCTTGGCCTGCGCGGACTTGTCGCCCTCGCCACCGCGGACCGACGCGTCCAGCGTGGACGCGGAAGCCAGGGTGTGGCCCTTGAGGTCGTCGATCACCTGCGCCACGATGTGGCGGTTGGAGCGGGTCACGACCAGACGGGGACGCTCCGCCGTACCCGAGACCCGCTTGCGGATCCGGATGTGACGGCGCTTGATCGCGGCGCGCTTGTAGGCGTCGCCCTTGAGGATCTTCTGCCCGTATGCCATGGCTTACTTACCCGCCTTTCCGACCTTGCGGCGGATGACTTCGCCCTCGTACTTGACGCCCTTGGCCTTGTACGGGTCAGGCTTGCGCAGCTTGCGGATGTTGGCCGCAACCTCGCCGACCTTCTGCTTGTCGATGCCCTCGACCTGGAAACGGGTCGGGGTCTCCACCTTGAAGGTGATGCCCTCGGGGGCCTCGACCAGGATCGGGTGGCTGTAGCCGAGGGCGAACTCGAGGTTCGATCCCTTGGCGGTCACGCGGTAACCGACACCGCTGATCTCGAGCTTCTTCACGTAACCCTGGGTCACGCCGGTGATCATGTTCGCCACCAGCGTGCGGGACAGGCCGTGGAGGGCCTTGTTCTGACGCTCGTCGTTGGGACGGGTCACCTGGAGGGTGCCGTCCTCGTTCTTGACGATCTCGATCGGCGAGACGAGGTTGTGGGTCAGCTCGCCCTTGGGGCCCTTGACCGAAACCGCGTTGCCGTCGATGGTGACGTCCACGCCGGCGGGAACCGCGATGGGGAGCTTGCCGATGCGCGACATAGCTGTTTCCTCCGTTCCCTTCCGTTACCAGACGTAGGCGAGGACTTCCCCACCCACGCCCTTCTTGCCGGCCTGCTTGTCGGTGAGGAGCCCGTGGGACGTGGAGATGATCGCCACGCCCAGGCCGCCGAGCACCTTCGGCAGGTTGGTGGACTTCGCGTAGACCCGGAGACCGGGCTTGGAGATCCGCTTGATGCCCGCGATGGAGCGCTCACGGTTCGGGCCGAACTTCAGCTCGAGGACGAGGTTCTTGCCGACCTCGGCGTCCTCGATCTTCCAGCCCGTGATGAAGCCCTCCTGCTGGAGGATCTCCGCGATGTGAGACTTGATCTTCGATGCCGGCATCGTCACGGAGTCGTGGTACGCCGAGTTCGCGTTCCGCAGACGCGTCAGCATGTCTGCGATCGGATCAGTCATGGTCATGAATTGGCCTTCGGCCTCTCTCGCCGGGGTTTCCTGGTGCGCCATCCCTCTCCCCGATCCGAGACGGGACGGGTGCGGCGCGGTGGACCTACGGCGTAGTAAGTCGTACGGGCGACAGACGCCCAACCCCACAAGCCTAAGGCATGTGAGATGGGACGCCTGCCGACCCAGATGCTTACCGAGAGCCCGGCATCAACCCAAGTGGGCTGTTACCAGGAGCTCTTGGTCACGCCCGGCAGCTCGCCACGGTGAGCCATCTCACGAAGGCACACGCGGCACAGGCCGAACTTGCGGTACACGGAGTGCGGACGGCCGCAGCGCTGGCAGCGGGTGTAGCCACGCACACCGAACTTGGGCTTGCGAGCAGCCTTGGCAATCAGAGCCTTCTTCGCCATCTCGCTCACGCCTCCTTGAACGGGAAGCCGAGGTGACGAAGGAGCGCACGGCCCTCAGCGTCGTTGGTCGCCGTGGTGACCACGGTGATGTCCATGCCCCGGGTACGGTCGATCTTGTCCTGGTCGATCTCGTGGAACATGACCTGCTCCGTGAGACCGAAGGTGTAGTTGCCACGGCCGTCGAACTGCTTGGGGGACAGGCCGCGGAAGTCGCGGATGCGCGGCAGCGCGAGCGACAGGGTGCGGTCCAGGAACTCCCACATGCGGTCGCCACGGAGCGTGACGTGGGCACCGATCGGCTGGCCCTCACGCAGCTTGAACTGCGCGATGGACTTGCGGGCCTTGGTGACGGCCGGCTTCTGACCGGTGATCGTGGTGAGGTCGCGGATGGCGCCCTCGATCAGCTTGGAGTCGCGGGCGGCGTCGCCCACACCCATGTTGACCACGATCTTGACGAGGCCGGGGATCTGCATGACGTTCTCGTACTTGAACTCGTCACGCAGCTTGCCCGCGATCTCCTCGCGGTACTTCTGCTTCAGACGCGGAGTGGTGGTGGTAGCCATCAGATGTCCTCACCCGTCCGCTTGGCAACGCGGATCTTGTTGCCGTTCTCGTCGAAGCGGTAGCCGACACGCGTGACGACCTTGTTGCCGTCCTTCTCCACGACCAGCTGAACGTTGGACACGTGGATCGGGGCCTCGGTGGTCACGATGCCGCCGGCCTGGGAACCCCCAGCCGTCGGACCGGCCTTGGTGTGCTTCTTGACCCGGTTGACACCCTCGACCAGGACACGCTCCTCGCGCGGGTAAGCGGCAATGACCTTGCCCTGCTTGCCCTTGTCCTTGCCGGTGATGACCTGGACCAGGTCACCCTTCTTGATCTTCATGCTTACAGCACCTCCGGCGCGAGCGAGATGATCTTCATGAACTTCTTCTCGCGCAGCTCACGGCCGACGGGGCCGAAGATACGGGTGCCGCGAGGGTCGCCGTCGTTCTTCAGAATGACGGCGGCGTTCTCGTCGAAGCGGATGTACGAGCCGTCCGGACGGCGGCGCTCCTTGACGGTGCGAACGATGACCGCCTTGACGACGTCACCCTTCTTCACGTTGCCACCGGGGATCGCGTCCTTGACGGTGGCGACGATGACGTCACCGATGCCCGCGTAGCGGCGACCGGAGCCACCGAGCACACGGATGCAAAGGATCTCCTTCGCACCAGTGTTGTCGGCGACACGCAGTCGCGACTCCTGCTGGATCACGTCTATCTCCTGATTGTCTGCCGGTTCCCCGGGGGCCACTCGACGAGCGGCCCCCGGAGCCTGGCGGAACTGTCCTGCGAGGAATGCCTCGCAGGAGAATTACTTGGCCTTCTCGAGGATCTCGACGACGCGCCAGCGCTTGCTCGCGGACAGCGGCCGGGTCTCCATCAGGAGGACGCGGTCGCCGACACCCGCGGCGTTCTGCTCGTCGTGCGCCTTGAGCTTGTTCGTACGGCGGATGACCTTGCCGTACAGCGCGTGCTTGACACGGTCCTCGACGGCGACGACGACGGTCTTGTCCATCTTGTCGCTGACGACGAGACCCTCACGGGTCTTGCGGAAGCCGCGCGCCTCAGTGTTCTCAGTCACGTTGTTCTCGCTCATCAGGCGTTCTCCACCGTTTCGATGCCCAGCTCACGCTCGCGCATCAGGGTGTAGATCCGCGCGATGTCCTTGCGGACCGCCTTCAGACGGCCGTGGTTCTCGAGCTGGCCCGTCGCCGCCTGGAAGCGGAGGTTGAACAGCTCTTCCTTGGCCTCGCGGAGCTTGCCCAGAAGCTCCTCGTTGCCCAGCTCGCGCAGCTCGGACGCCTTGGTACCGGCCGACATCACGCTTCACCTGCCTCGCGCTTGACGATCCGGCACTTCATCGGCAGCTTGTGGGCCGCACGGGTCAGCGCCTCACGGGCGATCTTCTCGTTGGGGTACGACAGCTCGAACATCACGCGTCCGGGCTTGACGTTGGCGATCCACCACTCAGGAGAACCCTTACCGGAACCCATGCGGGTCTCAGCGGGCTTCTTGGTGAGCGGACGGTCCGGGTAGATGTTGATCCAGACCTTGCCACCACGCTTGATGTGACGCGTCATGGCGATACGAGCGGCCTCGATCTGACGGTTCGTCACGTACGCCGGGGTGAGCGCCTGGATGCCGTACTCGCCGAACGCAACCGTCGTGCCACCCTTGGCAGCGCCGTCGCGCTTCGGGTGGTGCTGCTTGCGGTGCTTGACCCTACGGGGGATCAGCATGTCGGTCAGGCCTCCGTTCCGGTGCTCTCAGCCGGAGCGGACGCGGGAGCCTCGGCCTTGGGGGCCTCGGCGCCGGCAGCCTGCTGCGGCTTGCGACCGCGCCGCTCGCCACCGCGGCCACCACGGGCCGGGCGGTCGGCACCACCACGGGCCGGGCGGTTACCCGCACGGGCCGCAGCGTTCTCGGCGCGGACCTCGGCGATGTTCTTGACGTCGCCCTTGTAGATCCAGACCTTCACACCGATGCGGCCGAAGGTCGTCTTGGCCTCGAAGAAGCCGTAGTCCACGTTCGCACGGAGCGTGTGCAGGGGCACACGGCCCTCGCGGTAGAACTCCGAGCGGGACATCTCGGCGCCACCGAGGCGGCCACCGCACTGGATCTTGATGCCCTTGGCGCCCGCCTTCATCGCCGACTGCATGCTCTTACGCATGGCGCGACGGAAGGAGACGCGGGAGGAGAGCTGCTCGGCAACGGCCTGAGCAACCAGCTGAGCGTCGGTCTCGGGGTTCTTGACCTCGAGGATGTTCAGCTGGACCTGCTTGCCCGTGAGCTTCTCGAGGTCGCCGCGGATGCGGTCGGCCTCGGCGCCACGGCGGCCGATGACGATGCCCGGACGAGCGGTGTGGATGTCCACCCGCACGCGGTCACGGGTGCGCTCGATCTCAACCTTCGAGATACCGGCGCGCTCCATGCCGGACGTCATCATCCGACGGATGGCGACGTCTTCCTTGACGTAGTCCTTGTACAGCTTGTCGGCGTACCAACGCGACTTGAAGTCGGTCGTGACACCGAGCCGGAACCCATGCGGGTTTACCTTCTGGCCCATTACCGGGTTCCTTCCTTGCTGCTGACGACCACGGTGATGTGGCTGGTCCGCTTGCGGATCCGGTAGGCACGGCCCTGGGCACGCGGACGGAACCGCTTCAGGGTCGGGCCCTCGTCGACGTAGGCCTCGGAAATGAAGAGGCCGTCGACGTCGGCGTGGTCGTAGTTGTGCGCGGCGTTGGCAATGGCGCTGTCGAGCACCTTGCCGACCGGTACCGAGGCTGCCTGCGGAGCGAATCGCAGAACAGCCTGGGCCTCCGTGGCGTCCATGCCACGGATGAGGTCCACCACACGGCGGGCCTTCATGGGCGTGACGCGGATGTACCGCGCCTGGGCCCTGGCTTCCATGGTTGTCCCTTCAGAGTTACTTACGTGTCTGAATGCGATCCGCGGTTAGCGGCGCTTCGACTTCCTGTCGTCCTTGACGTGACCCCGGAAGGTGCGCGTCGGCGAGAACTCGCCGAGCTTGTGGCCGACCATCGACTCGGTGACGAACACCGGGATGTGGGTCTTGCCGTTGTGCACCGCCAGCGTGTGACCCAGCATGGCCGGGACGATCATCGAGCGGCGGGACCAGGTCTTGATGACGTTCTTGGTGCCGGCTTCGTTCTGGGCGTCCACCTTCTTCATGAGGTGGTCGTCGACGAAGGGCCCCTTCTTCAGGCTACGAGGCATCTCAACCCGTCCTTAGCGCTTCTTGTTCGTCTTGCGGCGGCGGACGATGTACTTGTTGCTCGCCTTCTTGGCGGAACGAGTACGGCCTTCCTTCTGACCCCACGGGGACACCGGGTGGCGACCACCGGAGGTACGACCCTCACCACCACCGTGCGGGTGGTCGACAGGGTTCATGACCACACCACGCACGGTCGGGCGGACGCCCAGCCAGCGCTTGCGGCCGGCCTTGCCCCAGTTGATGTTCGACTGCTCGGCGTTGCCGACCTCACCGATGGTGGCGCGGCAGCGCGCGTCCACCATGCGGATCTCGCCGGACGGCATACGGAGCGTCGCCATGGCACCCTCACGCGCCAGCAGCTGCACGGAGGCACCTGCGGAGCGGGCGAGCTTGGCGCCGCCGCCCGGACGGAGCTCGATCGCGTGGATCGTGGTACCGACCGGGATGTTGCGGAGCGCCAGGTTGTTGCCGGGCTTGATGTCGGCCGCGGGGCCGTTCTCGACCCGGTCGCCCTGCGACAGGTTGCGCGGGGCGAGGATGTAGCGCTTCTCGCCGTCGGCGTAGTGCAGCAGCGCGATACGCGCGGTGCGGTTGGGGTCGTACTCGATGTGCGCGACCTTCGCCGGCACGCCGTCCTTGTCGTGACGACGGAAGTCGATCACGCGGTAGGCGCGCTTGTGTCCGCCACCCTGGTGGCGAACGGTCACACGACCGGCGTTGTTACGGCCGCCCTTGCTGTGCAGGGGGCGGACCAGCGACTTCTCCGGCGTGGACCGCGTGACCTCGACGAAGTCGGCGACGCTGGCGCCACGACGGCCCGGCGTAGTCGGCTTGTACTTGCGGATTCCCATTTCTCAGTCCTCGTCCGATATCGGACGATCCGACCCGCTTACGCGGTCGGACCGCCGAAGATGTCGATACGGTCGCCCTCGGCGAGGGTCACGATCGCGCGCTTGGTGGCGGCACGCTGGCCGAAGCCCGTGCGGGTCCGCTTGCGCTTGCCCTGGCGGTTGATCGTGTTGACCCCGGTGACCTTGACCGAGAAGACCGACTGGACGGCCTCCTTGATCTGGGTCTTGTTGGCGCTCGGAGCAACGATGAACGTGTACTTGTTCTCGTCGAGAAGCGCGTAGCTCTTCTCCGACACGACCGGCTTCAGCAGGACGTCACGGGGGTCCGAGTACGACTTGCTCGCCGGGGTGACGACGGTGTTCTTGCCCTCGGTGGCGTGGCGCTTCGCCTTGGCGACGCGCGCGGCCTTGGCGGCCTTGGCGGCCTTCGAGGCAATGGCGGGGTGACGGATAGCCATCAGACCTCGCTCCCTTCGGTGTCAGTGGCCTTCGGGCCGGACACGAAGGACTCGAAAGCGGCCTGGGTGAAGACCACGTCGTCGGAGACGATCACGTCGTACGTGTTCAGCTGGCCCGGCTCCAGGATGTGGACCTGGGGCAGGTTGCGGGCGGACAGCCACGCGGCCTCGTCGGCACGCTCGACGACCAGGAGCAGGTTCTTGCGCTCCGAGATCTTGCCGAACAGCGTCCTGGCGGCCTTGGTGGAGGGGGTCTCGCCCTCGATCACGCCGGTGACGACGTGGATGCGGTTGTGGCGGGCCCGGTCGGTGAGGGCGTGACGCAGAGCGGCAGCCTTCATCTTCTTCGGGGTCCGCTGCGAGTAGTCACGCGGCACGGGACCGTGCACGACGCCACCACCGGCGAACTGCGGCGCGCGGGTCGAACCCTGACGGGCGCGGCCGGTGCCCTTCTGGCGGTACGGCTTCTTGCCACCACCACGGACCTCGGCGCGGGTCTTGGCCTTGTGCGTGCCCTGGCGGGCAGCCGCGTTCTGCGCGACGACGACCTGGTGGATCAGCGGAATGCTGACCTTCTCCACGCCGAAGATCTCCGCGGGGAGTTCGACGCTACCGGTCTTCTCGCCGGCAGGCGAAAGGATGTCAACAGTGCTCATCGGTTACCTCAGGCCCCCTTGGCCGCGGTGCGGACCAGGACGAGGCCGCCGTTCGGACCGGGAACCGCGCCCTTGATGAGCAGCAGACCCTTCTCCGCGTCAACGGCGTGGACGGTCAGGTTCTGGGTGGTGACACGCTCGTTGCCCATGCGGCCCGCCATGCGGACGCCCTTGAACACACGGCCCGGGGTGGCGCAGCCACCGATCGAACCGGGGGAGCGGTGCTTGCGCTGAACGCCGTGTCCGGCGCCGAGGCCCTTGAAGTTGTGACGCTTCATGACACCGGCGAAGCCCTTGCCCTTGCTCTTGCCGGTGACGTCGACCTTCACACCGGCCTCGAACACCTCAGCGGTGATCTCCTGGCCGAGGGTGTACTCGGAGGCATCCGACGTGCGGAGCTCGACGAGGTGACGACGCGGGGTGACGTCCGCCTTGGCGAAGTGGCCCTTGAGGGGCTTGTTCACCTTGCGCGGGTCGATCTCGCCGAAGGCGATCTGGACCGACTCGTAGCCGTCGACGTCGTTCGTACGGACCTGGGTCACGACATTCGGCCCGGCCTTGACGACGGTCACGGGAACAACACGGTTGTTCTCGTCCCAGACCTGCGTCATGCCGAGCTTCTCGCCCAGGATGCCCTTGATCTGCTTAGCCATTCTCAGATCACCGACCCTCAGAGCTTGATCTCGATGTCGACACCGGCCGGGAGGTCGAGTCGCATCAGAGAGTCAACGGTCTTGGGAGTCGGGTCGAGGATGTCGATCAGGCGCTTGTGCGTGCGCATCTCGAAGTGCTCGCGCGAGTCCTTGTACTTGTGCGGCGACTTGATGACGCAGTACACGTTCTTCTCAGTGGGCAGCGGCACCGGGCCCGCGACCGACGCACCAGTGCGAGTCACCGTCTCGACGATCTTCTTCGCCGAGGAGTCGATGACCTCGTGGTCGTAGGCCTTGAGCCGGATGCGGATCTTCTGTCCCGCCATGGCTACTTCGTAGTCCTGTCTCTTCTTACGCTCTGGAACCCGGTGTTCCAGCCCTCTTCTCCGACCCACGCGGTCGGGCGTGTCGCTCCCCCGCTGACATGAATGTCCCTTGTTCGAACATCCCTGACGGGGATTGCGCACGGCCCTGCCGGAACCGTGGGACCGAGGGCGGAAAGCCCACCGGGTGCCTGGCCGGTGCCGCGCCGACACTTCCCGGAAGATTCCCGTACGTCCGCCCCAGCGCTGCCGTGAGGCAGTTAGGGCGACGAGTACTGTGGGACTCGCTTCCGGTCCTCCCGGCGGGAGGCGCGCAGCATCAACACTCGACCGAGCAACCCCGCTAGTCTGCCATACCAGGCGGGGGCCTGGCCAATCGAGCCGGGAAGAATACCCCGGGAGTGGCATAGGTCAAACCGCGGACCGGCGTGTCCCGCCCCGGAGATCAGCTCCCGGAGACATAGGGCACAAAGGCGGACCACGCGGCACGGGTCAGCGCCAGCCGGGGACCCTCGGACTGCTTGGAGTCACGGACGTGCACGGCGCCGAGGGTGACGGCCAGCTCCACACAGGAGTTGCCGTCGTTGCCACCGCTGTAGCTGCTCTTGAACCACGCCAGCTCGAAGGCGTCCCCGGCCGTGGTCTTGCGGATCATGTCTCTCCCAGCAGTTGCTCGATAAGGCCCAGCGACTCCCCTGGAGAGAGCGCCTGAGCCCGGATGGTGCCATACCGCAGCTCAAGGATGCGCAGGTGTTTGGGATCGGGGGTCGGTCGGCCGTTGAACGCGCCGTCCGAGCGGCCGACCGCCGTGCCGTCCGGGAACTTCAGCAATTCGATCCGGCCGTCGAGGCCGGAATGCGTGTCGCAGCTCAACGGCATCACCTGGAGTACGACGTTGTGCAACCGCCCCACCTCCAGCAGGCGTTCGAGCTGCTGACGCCACGCCATTGTGCCCCCGATGGGACGTCGCAGAACTCCCTCTTCCAGTACGAAGCTCAGTGCCGGAGCGGGCGAGCGCTCGAAGACCGACTGCCTGGCCAGACGTGCGGCCACCATGCGCTCCACGTCGTCCGGCGAGTACGGCGGCTGTGCCGCGCCGATCACGGACCGTGCGTGATCAGGGGTCTGCAGCAGTCCGGGGACGATGTGGCACTCGTACAGAGCGATCTCGACCGCCCTGGCCTCCAGCTTGCCCAGCTCCCGAACCTTCTTCGGATACCGGACCCGCCGCACGTCCTCCCAGGTCGCCGCGATGAGCCCGCCCGCGTCCAGCACCTCGTCGGCCCGCACCAGGTAGTCCTGCCGTGGGATCCGCTTCCCGCCCTCGACCTTGTAGACCAGGTCCTCTCCGTACCCCACGGCCCGGCCGAACTCGGCGGCCCGCAGCCCCACGGCCTCCCGGCGCAGCTTCAGCTGCCGGCCCACGGTGGTGATGACGGCGACACCCCACTCGTCGTCCGGATCCACCTCCCACCCCGGCTCGTCCGCCTCCCCGCGGAGCTGCCCCGCCTCGCCGTCCACCGACATACCGCGCCCCTCCGTAGTCCCGCCGCGTACCGCGACGCCCTACCCGTCGCAACGAGCCCGACAGCCCGGACAGCACTGGACAGCCCGCCGACAGTCACCGCACGCAACCGCTCGATCACCCCTCACGGTAGGCGCATTCGGCCACGCTGAGTGAGGTGATCCGAAAATCCGCCGTGGGAACGCGAAGAGGCCCGTACGACCGGAGTCGTACGGGCCTCTTCAGGTCAGCGGGTGACCCTCAAGCAAGGGGTACTTACTTGACGATCTTGGTGACCTGGCCGGCGCCCACCGTGCGGCCACCCTCACGGATGGCGAACTTCAGGCCCTCTTCCATGGCGACGGGCTGGATGAGCTCCACCTTCATCTCGGTGTTGTCACCCGGCATGACCATCTCGGTGCCCTCGGGGAGGGTCACGACGCCGGTCACGTCCGTCGTGCGGAAGTAGAACTGCGGACGGTAGTTGTTGAAGAACGGCGTGTGGCGGCCACCCTCGTCCTTGGAGAGGATGTAGGCCTGCGCCTCGAACTCGGTGTGCGGGGTGACCGAGCCCGGCTTGATGATGACCTGGCCGCGCTCGACGTCCTCGCGCTTGATGCCACGGAGGAGCAGACCGACGTTCTCACCGGCCTGACCCTCGTCGAGCAGCTTGCGGAACATCTCGATACCGGTGACCGTGGTGGTGGTCTTCTCGGTCTTGATGCCGATGATGTCGACGGTCTCGTTGACCTTGAGGATGCCGCGCTCGATACGACCGGTGACGACGGTGCCACGACCGGTGATCGTGAAGACGTCCTCGATCGGCATCAGGAACGGCTTGTCGACGTCGCGCTCGGGCTGCGGGATCGACTCGTCGACGGCGGCCATCAGGTTGAGGACGGAGTCCACCCACTCCTTCTCGCCCTCGAGGGCCTTCAGAGCGGAGACCTTGACGACCGGAACGTCGTCGCCCGGGAACTCGTACTCGGTGAGGAGCTCACGGACCTCGAGCTCGACGAGCTCCAGGATCTCCTCGTCGTCCACCATGTCGGCCTTGTTCAGGGCGACGACGATGTACGGAACGCCGACCTGGCGGGCCAGGAGCACGTGCTCCTTGGTCTGCGGCATCGGGCCGTCGGTCGCGGCGACCACCAGGATCGCGCCGTCCATCTGGGCGGCACCGGTGATCATGTTCTTGATGTAGTCCGCGTGACCCGGGCAGTCGACGTGGGCGTAGTGACGCGACTCGGTCTGGTACTCGACGTGCGCGATGGAGATGGTGATACCGCGCTGGCGCTCCTCGGGCGCCTTGTCGATGTTGTCGAACGGGGTGGCCTCGTTCAGGTCCGGGTACGCGTCGTGCAGCACCTTGGTAATGGCGGCCGTGAGGGTCGTCTTACCGTGGTCGATGTGACCGATGGTGCCGATGTTGACGTGCGGCTTAGTCCGCTCGAACTTCGCCTTCGCCACTGGGGTCCTCCTGTGGAGTGGTTCTGTACGCCTTACTCATCGGCGCCAGGTGATCTTTGCTGGGGTGCCGCCCGCCGGGGTTCTTCTGGAGGAAGAACCCCCGGCGGTCGGTGTCAAGCCTAAAGCGTGTAAACGGGGTGCGTTACTCGCCCTTGGCCTTCGCGATGATCTCCTCGGCGACGTTCCGCGGAACCTCGGCGTAGGAGTCGAACTGCATCGAGTAGCTCGCGCGACCCGACGTCTTGCTGCGGAGGTCGCCGACGTAGCCGAACATCTCCGACAGTGGAACCAGGCCCTTCACGACACGGGCGCCGGCACGCTCCTCCATGGCCTGGATCTGGCCACGGCGGGAGTTGATGTCACCGATGACCTCACCCATGTAGTCCTCGGGCGTGGTGACCTCGACGGCCATCATCGGCTCGAGCAGCACGGGGCTGGCCTTGCGGGCGGCCTCCTTGAAGGCCTGCGAACCAGCGATCTTGAACGCCAGCTCGGAGGAGTCGACCTCGTGGTAGCCACCGTCGAGCAGGATGACACGCACGCCGGTCATCTCGTAACCGGCGAGGATGCCGAACTGCATGGCCTCCTGCGCACCGGCGTCGACCGAAGGGATGTACTCCTTCGGGATACGGCCACCGGTCACCTTGTTCACGAACTCGTACGAGGTGTCGCCGGCCTCGAGCGGCTCGATGCCGATCTGCACCTTGGCGAACTGGCCGGTACCACCGGTCTGCTTCTTGTGCGTGTAGTCGATGCGCTCGACGGCCTTGCGGATCGTCTCACGGTAAGCGACCTGGGGCTTGCCGACGTTGGCCTCGACCTTGAACTCACGGCGCATACGGTCGACCAGCACCTCGAGGTGCAGCTCGCCCATGCCACCGATGATGGTCTGGCCGGTCTCCTGGTCCGAGTGGACCTGGAACGACGGGTCCTCCTCGGCCAGGCGCTGGATCGCGATGCCCAGCTTCTCCTGGTCGCCCTTCGACTTGGGCTCGATGGCCACCTGGATCACCGGCGCCGGGAAGTCCATGGACTCCAGGATCACCGGCGCCTTGTCGTCGCACAGCGTCTCGCCCGTCGTGGTCTGCTTCAGACCCATGACGGCGACGATGTCGCCGGCGCCCACCGACTCGATCTCCTCACGCTTGTTGGCGTGCATGCGGTAGATCTTGCCGATGCGCTCCTTCTTGCCCTTGACGGAGTTCAGCACCGAAGAGCCGGACTCCAGGCGGCCCGAGTACACCCGGACGAAGGTGAGCTTGCCGAGGTGCGGGTCGCTCATGATCTTGAACGCCAGCGCGGAGAGGGGCTCCTCGTCCGACGGCTTGCGCTTGACGACCTCCTCCGCGTTGTTGACGGCGTGGCCCTCGATGGCCTCGACGTCCAGCGGGGAGGGCAGGTAGCGCACGACCGCGTCGAGCAGGGGCTGAACACCCTTGTTCTTGAACGCGGTGCCGCAGAACACCGGGGTGACGGTGGTGCCGGTGCCCTTGCCGGACGCGATGGTGATACGACGGATCGCCGCGTAGAGCTGCTCCACGGAGGGCTCGGAACCCTCCAGGTACAGCTCCATCAGCTCCTCGTCGTTCTCCGCGACGGCCTCGAGCAGCTTGCCGCGCCACTCCTCGGCGGCCTCGGTGTGCGTGGCCGGGATGTCGACGGTGTCGTACATCTCGCCCTTGGTCGCCTCGGCGGACCAGACGAGGGCCTTCATCGTCACGAGGTCGATGACGCCCTTGAAGTCCGCCTCCGCGCCGATCGGCAGCTGCATGACCAGCGGCTGCGCACCCAGGCGGTCGGAGATCATGTCGACGCAGCGGTGGAACTCGGCACCGGTGCGGTCGAGCTTGTTGACGAAGCAGATACGCGGAACGCCGTAGCGGTCCGCCTGACGCCACACCGTCTCGGACTGGGGCTCAACGCCGGCGACGCCGTCGAACACCGTCACGGCACCGTCGAGCACACGCAGGGAACGCTCCACCTCGACCGTGAAGTCGACGTGGCCCGGGGTGTCGATGATGTTGATGGTGTGGTCGACGTCTTCCAGCGGCCAGTGGCAGGTGGTGGCAGCAGAGGTGATCGTGATGCCACGCTCCTGCTCCTGCTCCATCCAGTCCATGGTGGCAGCGCCGTCGTGGACCTCACCGATCTTGTAGGACACACCGGTGTAGAACAGGATCCGCTCGGTGGTGGTCGTCTTGCCCGCGTCGATGTGGGCCATGATGCCGATGTTGCGCACCTTGGCCAGGTCAAGCGAAGTGGTAGCCATAAGGCTTCAGTCTTCTCTCGGTCTCGATGTGGACTGCGACTACCAGCGGTAGTGCGCGAAGGCCTTGTTGGACTCGGCCATCTTGTGCGTGTCCTCGCGCTTCTTCACAGCGGCACCGAGGCCGTTGGAGGCGTCGAGGAGTTCGTTGAGCAGGCGCTCGGTCATGGTCTTCTCGCGACGGGCGCGGGAGTAACCGACCAGCCAGCGCAGCGCGAGCGTGTTGGCGCGACCGGGCTTGACCTCGATCGGAACCTGGTACGTCGCACCACCGACACGGCGGGACTTGACCTCGAGGGTCGGCTTGATGTTCTCCAGCGCGCGCTTCAGCGTGATGATCGGGTCGTTGCCCGTCTTCTCACGCAGACCCTCCATGGCACCGTAGACGATGCGCTCGGCGGTGGAGCGCTTGCCGTTCAGCAGCACCTTGTTGATCAGGGAGGTCACCAGAGGAGAACCGTAGACCGGGTCGATGATGACCGGGCGCTTCGGGGCGGGGCCCTTACGAGGCATTCTTACTTCTCCTTCTTGGCGCCGTAGCGGCTGCGGGCCTGCTTGCGGTTCTTGACACCCTGGGTGTCGAGCGAACCACGGATGATCTTGTAGCGAACACCCGGCAGGTCCTTCACACGGCCGCCGCGCACGAGCACGATGGAGTGCTCCTGCAGGTTGTGTCCCTCACCCGGAATGTAAGCGGTGACCTCGATCCCGCTGGTCAGGCGCACACGCGCGACCTTACGCAGGGCCGAGTTCGGCTTCTTCGGGGTGGTCGTGAACACACGCGTGCAGACGCCACGACGCTGAGGGGAACCCTCGAGTGCGGGCGTCTTGTTCTTCTCGACCTTGTCCTGCCGGCCCTTGCGGACCAGCTGCTGGATCGTAGGCACTACTTCTCCGGTTTCTGTGTGCCGATGGGTACAGCTAACCTGGAACATCTCCGACCCACGCGGTCGGGTGTGTCGAATCCCGCAAACTCCCGCCGCGAGGCGAAAAGGGCGCAGATCACGGTGGCCGGTCAGAACTCCCGGAGCGGTGTGGAGGCACGCACGAGAGCCAGGGCACACCCCAGGCACAAGGTCTGAGCGTACCTACCGCACGGACTTCGGTCAAAACAAATGGAGTCCCCCGCGACACGCCGGACTTTCCACCTCGCCACCTGGGATTCGTCCCACTTGTCCCGGCGCTCCGCCAGGGACGGCGCGCCCTGTCGCGCCGCAGGTCGCCGGACACCCCGAGCCCTTTGGCCACGCTTGGCCGAAACCCGTGCTTCCCCACCACGCGGTCTTGCGCTTTGAGTACGTTGATCCGTCCGCTCGGGCGCGAGAAATCGGGGGATGGAATGGCGACGACACCGAGGCCGCCGACGGCGTACTCACCGGACGACGGCGGCCTGGACGACCGGGTGCCCTTCCTGGCGCGTCTGGAGGCCGAGGACCGCTCGGCCCTGCTCGCGCTCGGCCGTGAGCTGACCTTCAGCCCGCGCATGGTGCTCGTGCACCAGCACGAGCCCTCGTCCCATGTCCTCTTCCTCGTGCGCGGCTGGACGAAGGTCACCGCCTCCGCGGCCAACGGCTACGAGGCACTCCTCGCGCTGCGCGGGCCCGGCGACATCGTGGGCGAGTCGGCCGCGCTCACCGGCCGGCCGCGGTCGGCGACGGTGACCGCGCTGGAGGCGGTGCGGGCGACGGCCGTGGAGCACGAGCGGTTCAAGGACTTCCTGAACCGCTCCCCCGCCGTCTCGTTCGCCCTGCTGGGGCTGACCGCGGACCGTACGCGCGCGGCGGACCGGCGCCGGCTGGAGTTCGCGTCCATGAGCGTGCGCGAACGCTTCGCGGTCCTGCTGCTTGACCTCGCCCGCACCCACGGCCGGCGCACCGCCGACGGCGTCGAGCTGGCCGTGCCGCTGAGCAAGCAGGAGCTGGCCGGATCGGTGGGCGCCTCACGGGAGATGGTGCAGCGGCTGCTGCGCGAACTGCGCGACAGGGAAGCCGTCGTGACGGGCCGCCGCACCCTGCTGATCCTGCGCCCCGACCTCCTGCGCCGGATCGCCGCCGCGGGGCCCGCGCCGGGCGTTCCCGCGCCGTCGGAGCCCCTGGAGGGCTGACGGGGCCCTCCCGTCCGCGACGAGGTGGGGCCGGGCCCCGGCCGTCCCGTCCGACGCTCTGTGCACACGGTCACACTCGGAGTGCGTCATCCGCCCTCACCAGTCGGGAAGCCGCGCGGCCAGTCTGCTGCCCTGCACGGCGTTCCCCCCTCGAGAGGCGACCATGACCGATCCCGTGAGCCGCACGATCCTGCTGCTGGACATCGAGAGGTTCAGCGACCGGGACGACGTGGAGCAGGCGTATCTGCGGCGCATGCTCTACGACATCACCGACCGCACGCTGGAAGGCGCCGGCATCGACGAGACCCGGCGGCTGCGGGCCGACCGCGGCGACTCGGTGATGGCCCTCATCGATGCGAACGCCCCGGTCACGGCGCTGCTGCGGGCCCTGCTCACGGATGTCCCGGCGCATCTGCGGACGGTCAACCGCATGGCTTCCCGCTCCGCGCAGATCCGGCTGCGCGGCGTCGTCGCCATCGGCTATGTCGCGGTGGACGAGCACGACGGCTGGGTCGGCTCCGATCTGAACCACGCCTGCCGGCTGCTGGACGCCGGGATGCTGCGCGAGGCGCTGCGCGAACGGACGAACGACTTCGCGCTGTGCGTCTCGGACGCCCTCTACGCCGGGGTGGTGCGCCATGACCACGTCGGCGTCCCGGCCGCCGACTTCCACCCGGTGACGGTGGAGAGCAAGAACGGCCCGCTCAGGGCGTGGCTGCACGGACCGGTCCCCGGCGCCACGGCCGCGAACGGCCGCGAGGACCACGGTGACACGGGGGCGGGGGAGGCGCCGGGCGGATCGGGGGACCGCCCGGCGCCGCGGGTGCCCCCGCGCGGCACGCCCGCCCCCGAGGACCGCCCGGCGCCGGGCGGACCAGGGGGAGCCCCGGCGCCGGGCCCTGTCGTCACGATCCAGGGCGGCACGTTCAGCGGGGGCGTGATCGGCGGTGCCCAGTACGGCGGCATCAGCGGCGGCCACTTCTCCGGCGACGTCGTCCTCGGCGAGGGCGGCGGACATGAGCGGGGCGAGCGCGCATGAGCACCCCCGAGGCGGGGACTCCCCCGCACCCGGTGCCCGACGCCGGGAGCGCGGCGAAGGACCAGCCGCCGGGCGACCCGGCACCCTCCGACGACACCGGGCACGGCGACCAGCCGGAGCCCGAGGAGCGCGACCAGCCGCAGAACGCCTGGTCCGCCCGGCGGGACCTGGTCGACCACAGCCCGCGGTCCATGAACGTCGGCGCCCGGGCCCGCTTCAGCGGCGGGCTGCTCGGCGGCGACCAGCACGGCGGCATCAGCGGCGGCCACTTCTCCGGCGATGTCTTCCTCGGCAGCAAGACGGAGATCTACCAGCTCCCGGCCCCCGGCTTCGGCACCTCCGCCTCCGCGTCCGGCGAGATACCGGCGGCCACCCTTGAGGAGCTGTCGAGCCGGTTCGTCGCCGACGAGAGACTCATGTCCCGGCTGCTCGGCCGGCTGCGCGACGACCGCGTCCTGGTGCTGTCCGGCGGCCGGTTCACCGGCCGGCGCACCGCCGCGCTGATGCTGCTGCACCGCCTCGGCGCCCTCCCGGTGCGCACCCTGGTGCACGACACCGGCCCGAGCGGTCTGGCCGACCTGGTCACCGGCGAGCACCAGGCCCGCGGTCATGTCCTGTGCGACCTGGCCCCGCGCCGCGACGACCCGCTGCGCTGGACCCATCTGCTGGCCGCCCGGGACCGTCTCGCCGAACGGGACGCCTATCTGGTCGTCACCCTCGACCCCGGCGCCGCCCTGGACGACGTGACCGCCGAGGAGTGGCGCGCACCGGCCGCCGCGGATGTCCTCGCCGCGCAGCTGCGCGCCCGCACCGACGAGGAGACCGCCGCCAAGCTGCTCGACCTGCCGCAGGTGGCCGACTTCCTGGAGCGCAGCCACCAGCCGCGCGAGGCCGCCGCGTTCGCCCAGCTGCTCGGCCGGTACGCCGCCGGGGAGGTCGCCGAGGACGCGGTCGGCCAGTTCTCCCTGGTCTCGCTGGAGTCCCAGGTCCAGGAGTGGTTCGAGGAGGACGACGCCTCCCTGCATCTGCGCGACAAGGCGTTCCTCGTCGCGCTGGCCGCCTTCGACGGAGGCCCGTACGCGCTGACCGCCGAACTCAGCGACCTGCTCTACCGCTTCCTTCAGGAGACCGAGAACCCGGCCCACGTCCCCGAGGTGCCCGTCTTCGGCACCCATGTCGGCAAACGGCTCCAACGGGCGCGTGCCGAGCGGTACTCGGAGGACGAGCAGACCGAGTGGGGCCCGGTCACCCAGCAGAAGGCCAGATTCCGCGACGAGCGGGCCTCCCTGGTGCTGCTGCGCGAGGTGTGGACCGGGCATCCCTCCGCCCGCCCCGCCCTGATCCGCTGGCTGCGCCGGCTCGCCGACGACGGCCGCCCCCTGGTCCGCACCCGCGCCGCCGCCACCGTCGCCGTCCTCACCCGCACCGATCTGCCGTCGGCGATGGCCCTGGTCATCGAGCCGTGGGGAACCTCCAAGCTGTTCCGGCACCGGCTCGTCGCCGTAAACTCCCTCACCCTCGCCCATCTCATCGACACGCCCAACATCCCGCGCATCCTCGACACCTGGTGCGCGGGCGACGATCCACGGCTGCGCTGGGTGGCCGTGCGGGCGTACGGGCTGCTCGGCCCGGAGCGCCCGGAACAGGCCCTGGCCGCGCTGCGCGGCGCCGTACGGCGGCTGTACGCGGACGCGCCCGACGACATCGACGGCGAGCTGGCGCGGGAGCTCGCCGAGGCGGTGGAGCTGCTGCTGCTGTCGGCGGCGAGCGAGACGGTCCTCGCCGAGCTGCGCACCCATCTGGACGACGACCGGGCCGTGCACGACCTCACACTCGGCGGGTTCGTCGGCGCCTGCAGGCGCACCGAGAACGACGACCAGCGCTACGGCACTCCACTGGTCCTCGGCTGGTTCGCCCGCTCGGCGGCCGAGGGCAGGCCGGCCGCGCAGGGTGTCCCGTATCTGTGGCGCGCCGCCCTGGCCGACCCGCGCACCACCCGGCACGCGCTGGAGGTGCTGCGCGAGTGGGTGCTCATCGCCGACCGGTCCACGGCGGTCGAGTGGGCGCTGGCCGCGCTGCTGCCCACGCTCGTCACCACGGCCGCCGAGCACCAGCGGCTGAGCCATCTGCTGCGCACCATGTCCGGCGAGGACGGTGATCCCCCGCCGCTGGTCGCGTCCCGCCTGCTCACCACGCTGCCCACCCGCTGACCTCACCTCCGCGCACAAGCCCGTGACCCGTCCGCACGTCCGTCGGTACGTCCCGAGGAGCCACACGCACCATGCCCACCTTCCACCGCCAGCCCGAGTGGCAGCAGTCGGCGGACCGGCACACGCAGCTGGTCGACCCCGTGCTCACCGTGCGTCAGCTGTCGCGTTTCGAGTTCAACCTGAGACAGCTCGTCCGCATCGACCACGCACTCGTCTTCTCCACCCCGAAGGGCTCCTACGAGGCATATCTGCCGCCGCGGCGCCCGACGCGCGCCGAGGTCGCCGCGAACCGGTACACCGCCGTGTACGAGGTGGACATGGGCGTGCATCCCTGGACGTCGGAACTCGCGCTGCCCAGCGACAACGACGCCTTCGAGTTCACGGCCGAGGTCGACATCTCCTGGCAGGTCCTGGACCCGGCCCGGTTCGTGGCGAGCGGTCACCGGGACGTGCCCGGCCTGGTGCTCAGCGAACTCCAGCAGGCCGCCCGGCCGGTGACCCGCCGCTTCGCCATCGCCGACAGCGCGGCGGCCGAACAGGAGCTGCTCCAGGCGGTCACCGTGCTGGGGCCGCTCGGGGCACCCGCGGGCCTGCAGGTCACCTGGACCCTGCGCATCAAGCGCGACAGGGCCAACATCGAGCACCAGCAGCGGTTGCAGGCCATCGACCACACCGCCACCGAACAGGTCCGCGTGACCCAGCGGGGCATGGAGGTCGACGTCGAGGCCGACCGCCGCCAGCGGCAGCAGGACTCCCTGCAGATCGAACGGGCGATAGCCTACGGCACCCAGCAGCAGGAACTGATGATCCAGCAGCAGCGGTGGCAGTACGAGCAGGCCCTGCTGCACAGCGGACAGCAGCACCAGCTCGCGCTGCAACAGGGTCAGCAGCAGCTGGAACTTCAGCAGCTCGAGGCCCAGAAGGTCGCCTTCTACGAGTGGCATCTCCAGCAGGGCGGCGTCCACGCCTGGGCACTTCATCTCGCCCAGCACCCGGAGGACTCACGGCTCGTCATGGCCAGCATGCGCGAGGACCAACTCCGCATGATCCAGTCGCAGATGGAACTCGTACGCCAGCTCCTGAACGGTGACGCGGCGGAAGGTTACGAGTTGGAGGGGCCCAAGCAGCTGGCCCTCCGCACGGTCAACGACATCCTCACCCAGCGGCTGCCCGGCGTCCCCCAGACCCCGGCCCCGCTGCCCGAGGGCACGGGACCGGTCTATCCGGGCGCGCCCGAGCCGCCGGTGAACCCCTCGGCGGCGCGGCCGGACGACACCGTGCCGGGCCAGGCGCCGTCGGCCGCGGCGGCCCCGGGACCCGGCGGCCCACTCGGATTCCCGGGTCCCCAGCCAGGGTCGGCCCCGGGCGGACCCGTGTTCCCACCGCCGGTGCCGAACGCCGCGCCCTTCCCACCGCAGGTGCCGGGCGTCCCGCTGTTCACACCCCCGCTTCCGGGCGCGCCCCCGTTCACACCGCCGCCTCCGGGCGCCCCGCCCTTCGTTCCGCCGGCTCCGGGCGCGCCCCAGCCCTGGCAGACGGCCGTGCCGTACGGCGCCGGTGGCGTACCGCAGGATCCGCAGCACGGCGCGTACGGCGCCGGTCAGGCCCCGGCCTGGCAGCCCCCGCCCGGCTACGGCACCACGCCCACCGTGCCCGCCGGGGCCCCGGCCCCGGTCGCCGGCGAGGATCCCAGGGGCGCCGCGGACACCGAGGACGGCGAGGACACCGGCACGTTCATGGGGCCCGGAGGGACCGGAAGCGGCACCGAGAAGGGCGGCACATGACCGCCCCCGGCCCTGCGCCCGCCCCGCCCACCGGCAGCCCCGCCGACCCCGCGGCACGCGCCCAGCTCTGTGAACGACTCCTGACCGAGCTGCGGGCCGAGATCTCCCGGGCCGACAGCAAGGCATCGGTCCTGGTCGCCGCCCTCGGCATGACCGCGGGCGTCTTCAGCGGGCTGCTCGCCGGGCGGCAGTGGTCCCCGGCCGCGCTCTCCGGAGCGGGCACCGTGCTGTGGTGGGCCGGAGCCGTCTGCCTCGCCCTCTCGCTGTTCGCCCTGCTGCTCGCCGTCCTCCCCCGCTACCGCTCCGGGACCTGGGCGCCGGGCCTTCCGCTGTCCTACTTCGGTGACATTCAACAGGCCGTCAAGCACGGCCACTTGGAGAGCGCGCTCGCCGACACCGAGCGCCTGCCCACGGCCGGACTGACCAGGGCGCTCGCCGAGACCAGCCGGATCGCCGCGCGCAAGCACCAGTGGATCCGGGCGGGACTCGTCGCCTTCGGCTCCGGCACGGTCCTGCTGCCCGCCTCTCTGCTGATCCGCTGATCCGCCGACCCGCCGTAGCGCACTCGTCCCCGCACCCGCAGACGAAGGAAAGAACGACCATGTCCCAACCACCGCAACCGGTCCCGCCGGAGTACCCCGGCTCACCGGCCCACACCGGCGCACAGCAGCCGATAGCGCCGCAGTACCCGCAACAGCCTCCCGCCTACCCGCAGCAGCCCGGCCCCACCGCCCCGCACCACCCCCAGCCGGGCCCCGCCCCGCACCACCCGCAGCCGGGCCCGGCCCCGCAGTACCCCCAGGCGGCACCCCCGCCTCCGTACCCGGCCCCGCCCGCGTACCCGCAGTCGGCCCCTCCCCCGTATCCCCAGTCGGCCCCACCGCCCCACCCCGCACAGGCCGGTCCGACTCCCCCGCCCGCGCCACCCGAGGCACCGCCCCTGTCCCCCGACGACCCCGCGCACCCGCACCACATCAGCACCGACCACGGCCGCGTCCACCTGTCGAAGGACCAGCGGCGCACCGACGCCACCGCCGTCGGCAACCTCCTGCTGCATCTGCCGAACTTCCTGTGCAGCCTCTTCGTGGTCGCCCTGGTCTCGGCCTTCTTCGGCAAGTTCGCCGTCCTGGTGATCCTCGCCTGGATCGCCAGCGGCGCACTCGTGTTCCACCGCCCGACGGAAAGCGCCCTCGCGCGCCATCTGCTTCGTCTGCGCTACCCCACTCCACAAGAACGAGCCAAACTCGAACCGGTGTGGCGTACGGTCACGGCCCGCGCCGGGATCGAGGGCCGCAGCTATGAGCTGTGGGTGGAGGACAGCGACGGGCTGAACGCGGTCGCCGCGGCGGGCCATATCGTCGGTGTCACCCGCTTCGCCATGAACCAGCTGCCCAACGGCGAGCTGGCCGCCGTACTGGCGCACGAGCTGGGCCACCACGTCGGCGGCCACGCATGGTCCTCACTGCTCGGCTACTGGTACGCGCTGCCCGGCCGGGTGGCCTGGCGCCTTCTCAAGGCGTTCTCCGGCTTCGCGTTCAAGGTGTCGCGGGCGTTCGGCTGCTTCGGCGTCGCCTTCGTGGTGCTGTTCATGGGCGGCCTCGCGCTGGCGACGATCAGCACGCTCTACGGACTGCCGCTGCTGCTCCTCGGCGTCCCCTACGCACTCGCCGCCGTGGGCCGCCGCTCCGAGCTGCGCGCCGACGAGCACGCGGCCGCCCTCGGCTTCGCCCCGATGCTGGCCGCCGTCCTGCACAAGCTGCATCAGCAGGAGCAGCGGACGGAGGCCGAGCAGGCCGCTCGCAACGGGGGCGTCCCCGTGGAGGAGGGCACCCTCGGCAGGCTGCTCTCCTCGCACCCGGACTACCACACCCGGCTGCACCATCTTCAGCCCTACCTCCAGCCGGGGCGCTGAGCCCGGCCGCGGGCCGGTCCCCGGACACGCCGAAGGGCGGCCACCCCACAAGGTGACCGCCCTTCGGTTCAGGCCGCTCGCTTACTGGTTGTACGGACCGTAGTCGTAGTCCTCCAGCGGCACCGCCTGGCCGGAGCCGGCGCCGAACGGCGAGTAGTCGATGTCGTCGTAGCCGACGGCCGAGTACATCGCGGCCTTGGCCTCCTCGGTCGGCTCGACCCGGATGTTGCGGTAGCGGGACAGACCCGTACCGGCCGGGATGAGCTTACCGATGATGACGTTCTCCTTGAGGCCGATGAGGCTGTCGGACTTGGCGTTGATCGCCGCGTCCGTCAGGACTCGGGTCGTCTCCTGGAAGGAGGCGGCCGACAGCCAGGACTCCGTCGCCAGCGAGGCCTTGGTGATACCCATGAGCTGCGGACGGCCGGAGGCCGGGTGACCGCCCTCCTGGACCACACGACGGTTCTCGGTCTCGAACTTCGAGCGCTCGACCAGCTCGCCGGGCAGCAGCTCGGCGTCGCCGGACTCGATGATCGTCACACGGCGGAGCATCTGCCGGATGATGATCTCGATGTGCTTGTCGTGGATCGACACACCCTGCGAGTTGTACACCTTCTGAACCTCGCCGACCAGGTGGACCTGGACGGCACGCTGGCCCAGGATGCGCAGCACGTCGTGCGGGTTGGTGGCACCCACGGTGAGCTTCTGGCCCACCTCGACGTGCTCGCCCTCGCTGACCAGGAGTCGGGCGCGCTTCGAGATCGGGTAAGCCGTCTCGTCGCTGCCGTCGTCCGGCGTGATGACGATCTTCTTGGTCTTCTCGGTCTCCTCGATCCGCACGCGGCCCTGGGCCTCGGAGATCGGGGCGACACCCTTCGGGGTACGGGCCTCGAAGAGCTCGACGACACGCGGCAGACCCTGGGTGATGTCGTCACCGGCCACACCACCGGTGTGGAAGGTACGCATCGTCAGCTGGGTACCGGGCTCACCGATGGACTGGGCGGCGATGATGCCGACCGCCTCACCGATGTCGACCAGCTTGCCGGTGGCCAGCGAGCGGCCGTAGCACATGGCGCAGGTGCCGACGGCGGACTCACAGGTCAGGACCGAGCGGGTCTTGACCTCCGAGATGCCACGGGCGACGAGCTCCTCGATGAGGACGTCACCCAGGTCGGTACCGGCCGGGGCCAGCACCTGACCGTCGACGACGATGTCCTCGGCGAGGCAGCGCGCGTACACGGACGTCTCGACGTTCTCCGCCTTGCGCAGCACGCCGTCCGCACCGACCTCCGCGATGTGGAGCTTGAGGCCGCGCTCGGTGCCGCAGTCCTCCTCGCGGATGATGACGTCCTGGGAGACGTCGACCAGACGACGGGTCAGGTAACCCGAGTCGGCGGTACGCAGAGCGGTGTCCGCGAGACCCTTACGGGCACCGTGCGTGGAGATGAAGTACTCCAGCACGGACAGGCCCTCACGGAACGACGCCTTGATCGGACGCGGGATCGTCTCGTTCTTCGCGTTCGACACCAGACCACGCATACCGGCGATCTGCCGCATCTGCATCATGTTTCCTCGGGCACCCGAGTCAACCATCATGAAGATGGGGTTCGTCTTGGGGAAGTTCGCGTTCATCGCCTCGGCGACCTCGTTGGTCGCCTTGGTCCAGATGTTGATGAGCTCCTGAGTGCGCTCTTCCTTGGTGATCAGACCGCGCTCGTACTGCTTCTGGACCTTCTCGTCCTGCGCCTCGTAACCCTTGACGATCTCCTTCTTCGCCTCGGGAACGACGACGTCGGAGATGGCGACGGTGACACCGGAACGGGTCGCCCAGTAGAAGCCGGCCGCCTTCAGGTTGTCGAGCGTCGCCGCCACGATGACCTTGGGGTAGCGCTCGGCGAGGTCGTTGACGATCTCGGAGAGCTGCTTCTTGCCGACCGAGTAGTCGACGAACGGGTAGTCCTCGGGCAGCAGCTCGTTGAAGAGCGCACGGCCCAGCGTGGTCTTCAGACGGAAGCTGTCACCCAGCTGCCACTCCGGCTCGCCCTCCTCCTGCGCCGGCGGGGTCCAGCCGCGTGGCGGGATGGTGCCCACCGGGAAGCGGATGTCCACGGCCGCCTGCAGCGAGAGCTCACCGGCGTCGAACGCCATGATCGCCTCGGCGGTGGAGCCGAAGGACCGGCCCTCGCCCTTGACGTCACGCAGCTCGCCGTCCGTGGTCAGGAAGAACAGACCGAGGACCATGTCCTGGGTCGGCATCGTGACCGGGCGGCCGTCGGCCGGCTTGAGGATGTTGTTCGAGGACAGCATCAGGATGCGGGCCTCGGCCTGCGCCTCCGCGGACAGCGGCAGGTGCACGGCCATCTGGTCACCGTCGAAGTCCGCGTTGAACGCGGTGCAGACGAGCGGGTGGATCTGGATGGCCTTGCCCTCGACCAGCTGCGGCTCGAAGGCCTGGATGCCGAGGCGGTGCAGGGTGGGCGCACGGTTCAGCAGCACCGGGTGCTCGGCGATGACCTCTTCGAGGACGTCGTACACGACTGTGCGGCCGCGCTCCACCATGCGCTTGGCCGACTTGATGTTCTGCGCGTGGTTCAGGTCGACCAGGCGCTTCATCACGAACGGCTTGAACAGCTCCAGCGCCATCGCCTTCGGCAGACCGCACTGGTGCAGCTTCAGCTGCGGACCGACGACGATCACGGAACGCGCCGAGTAGTCGACACGCTTGCCGAGCAGGTTCTGACGGAAGCGACCCTGCTTGCCCTTCAGCATGTCGCTGAGGGACTTCAGCGGGCGGTTGCCGGGGCCCGTGACCGGGCGGCCGCGACGGCCGTTGTCGAAGAGGGCGTCAACAGCCTCCTGAAGCATGCGCTTCTCGTTGTTGACGATGATCTCGGGCGCGCCGAGGTCGAGCAGCCTCTTCAGACGGTTGTTGCGGTTGATCACACGGCGGTACAGGTCGTTCAGGTCGGAGGTCGCGAAGCGGCCACCGTCCAGCTGCACCATCGGACGCAGGTCCGGCGGGATGACCGGGACGCAGTCCAGGACCATGCCCTTGGGGCTGTTGGAGGTCTGCAGGAACGCGGACACGACCTTCAGCCGCTTCAGGGCACGGGTCTTCTTCTGGCCCTTGCCGGTGCGGATGATCTCGCGGAGCTTCTCGGCCTCCTCCTCGAGGTCGAAGGACTCCAGGCGCTTCTGCAGCGCCGCGGCACCCATCGAACCGTCGAAGTACGTGCCGAAGCGGTCCCGCAGCTCGCGGTAGAGCAGCTCGTCGCCCTCGAGGTCCTGGACCTTGAGGTTCTTGAAGCGGGTCCACACCTCGTCGAGACGGTCGATCTCGCGCTGCGCACGGTCGCGCAGCTGCTTCATCTCGCGCTCGGCACCCTCGCGCACCTTGCGGCGCACATCGGCCTTGGCGCCCTCGGCCTCCAGCTCGGCCAGGTCGGCCTCGAGCTTCTTGGCGCGGGCCTCCAGGTCGGCGTCGCGACGGTTCTCGATCTGCTGCCGCTCGACGGAGACGTGCGCCTCCAGGGAGGGCAGGTCACGCGTACGGCGCTCCTCGTCGACGTACGTGATCATGTACGCCGCGAAGTAGATGACCTTCTCCAGGTCCTTCGGGGCGAGGTCGAGCAGGTAGCCCAGCCGCGACGGAACGCCCTTGAAGTACCAGATGTGCGTGACCGGGGCGGCCAGCTCGATGTGGCCCATCCGCTCACGGCGCACCTTGGCGCGCGTGACCTCTACGCCACAGCGCTCACAGATGATGCCCTTGAAGCGGACGCGCTTGTACTTGCCGCAGTAGCACTCCCAGTCCCGGGTGGGGCCGAAGATCTTCTCGCAGAAGAGGCCGTCCTTCTCGGGCTTGAGGGTGCGGTAGTTGATGGTCTCGGGCTTCTTGACCTCGCCGTGGCTCCACTGACGGATGTCGTCCGCGGTGGCCAGGCCGATCCGGAGCTCGTCGAAGAAGTTGACGTCGAGCACTATGCGTCAATCCCTCTCAGGGTCGTAAGTCTTTCGGTCTGTACGGGGGTCCCGGGGTCGGCGGGCCTTGGAGTCAGGCCCGCCGGACTCCCGTCAGACCTCTTCGACGCTGCTCGGCTCGCGCCGGGACAGGTCGATGCCGAGCTCCTCCGCAGCGCGGAAGACGTCCTCGTCGGTGTCGCGCATCTCGATGGACATACCGTCGCTGGACAGCACCTCCACGTTCAGGCACAGGGACTGCATCTCCTTGATGAGCACCTTGAAGGACTCGGGGATGCCGGGCTCGGGGATGTTCTCGCCCTTGACGATGGCCTCGTAGACCTTCACGCGGCCGGTGACGTCGTCGGACTTGATGGTCAGCAGCTCCTGGAGGGCGTACGCGGCGCCGTAGGCCTCGAGGGCCCACACCTCCATCTCGCCGAACCGCTGGCCACCGAACTGGGCCTTACCACCCAGCGGCTGCTGGGTGATCATCGAGTACGGACCGGTCGACCGAGCGTGCAGCTTGTCGTCGACCAGGTGGTGCAGCTTCAGGATGTACATGTAGCCGACGGAGATCGGGTCCGGGAACGGCTCACCCGAGCGGCCGTCGAACAGCCGCGCCTTGCCGGACGGGAGGACCAGACGGTCGCCGTCGCGGTTCGGGATGGTGTGCTGGAGCAGACCCGCCAGCTCGTCCTCACGGGCACCGTCGAAGACCGGGGTCGCGACGTTGGTCCGCGGGTCGACCTGGTCGGCGCCGATCGCCTGCAGGCGCTGCGCCCACTCGTCCGCGAGGCCGGAGACGTCCCAGCCGCGGCTGGCGAGCCAGCCGAGGTGGATCTCCAGGACCTGTCCCGGGTTCATTCGGGACGGCACACCCAGCGGGTTGAGGATGATGTCGACCGGGGTGCCGTCCTCCAGGAACGGCATGTCCTCGATCGGCAGGATCTTGGAGATGACACCCTTGTTGCCGTGACGGCCGGCCAGCTTGTCACCGTCGGTGATCTTGCGCTTCTGCGCGACGTAGACGCGGACCAGCTGGTTCACGCCCGGCGGCAGCTCGTCGCCCTCCTCGCGGTCGAAGACGCGCACACCGATGACCTTGCCGGTCTCGCCGTGCGGCACCTTCAGCGAGGTGTCACGGACCTCACGGGCCTTCTCACCGAAGATCGCGCGCAGCAGACGCTCCTCGGGGGTCAGCTCGGTCTCACCCTTCGGGGTGACCTTGCCGACGAGGATGTCACCGGCGATGACCTCGGCACCGATACGGATGATGCCGCGCTCGTCGAGGTCGGCGAGGACCTCCTCGGAGACGTTCGGGATGTCCCGGGTGATCTCCTCGGGGCCGAGCTTGGTGTCACGGGCGTCGACCTCGTGCTCCTCGATGTGGATCGAGGAGAGGACGTCGTCCTGCACGAGGCGCTGCGACAGGATGATCGCGTCCTCGTAGTTGTGACCCTCCCACGGCATGAACGCCACGAGCAGGTTCTTGCCGAGCGCCATCTCGCCGTTCTGGGTGGCGGGACCGTCGGCGAGGACCTGGCCCTCGATGAGGCGGTCACCCTCGTTGACGATGACCTTCTGGTTGACCGAGGTGCCCTGGTTGGAGCGGGCGAACTTGGCCAGGCGGTACGTGATGTACGTGCCGTCGTCGTTGGCCGTGGTGATGTAGTCCGCGGAGACCTCCTGGACCACACCGGCCTTCTCGGCCTTGACGACGTCGCCGGCGTCGACGGCGGAGCGGTACTCCATGCCGGTACCGACGAGCGGGGCCTCCGACTTGATCAGCGGAACGGCCTGGCGCATCATGTTCGCGCCCATGAGGGCACGGTTGGCGTCGTCGTGCTCGAGGAACGGGATCATGGCGGTCGCGACCGACACCATCTGGCGCGGCGAGACGTCCATGTAGTCCACGTCGTCACCGGCGACGTAGTCGACCTCACCGCCACGGCGGCGGACCAGGACGCGGGCCTCGGCGAAGCGCAGCTCGTCGGTGAGACCGGCGTTGGCCTGCGCGATGACGAAGCGGTCCTCCTCGTCGGCGGTCAGGTAGTCCACCTCGTCGGTGACCTGGCCGTCGACGACCTTGCGGTACGGGGTCTCGACGAAACCGAACGCGTTGACCCGGCCGTAGGAGGCGAGCGAGCCGATCAGACCGATGTTCGGGCCTTCAGGGGTCTCGATCGGGCACATGCGGCCGTAGTGCGACGGGTGCACGTCACGGACCTCGAAGCCGGCCCGCTCACGGGAGAGACCACCCGGGCCGAGCGCGGACAGACGACGCTTGTGCGTCAGCCCGGACAGCGGGTTGTTCTGGTCCATGAACTGGGACAGCTGGCTGGTGCCGAAGAACTCCTTGATGGAGGCGACGACCGGCCGGATGTTGATCAGGGTCTGCGGCGTGATCGCCTCGACGTCCTGGGTCGTCATGCGCTCGCGGACGACGCGCTCCATACGGGCCAGACCGGTGCGGACCTGGTTCTGGATGAGCTCGCCGACGCTGCGCAGACGACGGTTGCCGAAGTGGTCGATGTCGTCGGTCTCGACGACGATCGCCTGACCGCTGTCGCCGACCGTCTCGGTCTCGCCCGCGTGCAGCTTCACCAGGTACTTGATCGTCGAGATGACGTCCTCGACGGTCAGGATGCCCGCGTCCAGCGGAGCGTCCGCACCCAGCTTCTTGTTGACCTTGTAGCGGCCGACCTTCGCGAGGTCGTAGCGCTTCGGGTTGAAGTACAGGTTCTCCAGCAGCGTCTGCGCGGCCTCACGCGTGGGGGGCTCGCCCGGACGCAGCTTGCGGTAGATGTCGAGCAGCGCGTCGTCCTGGCCCTGGGTGTGGTCCTTCTCCAGGGTGGCGCGCATGGACTCGTACTCGCCGAACTCCTCGAGGATCTGCTCGGTCGTCCAGCCGAGCGCCTTCAGGAGGACGGTCACGGACTGCTTGCGCTTGCGGTCGATACGGACACCGACCATGTCGCGCTTGTCGATCTCCATCTCCAGCCAGGCACCCCGGGACGGGATGATCTTGGCCGAGAAGATGTCCTTGTCGGACGTCTTGTCGATGGAGGAGTCGAAGTAGACACCCGGCGAACGGACCAGCTGCGACACGACGACACGCTCGGTGCCGTTGATGACGAACGTGCCCTTGTTCGTCATGAGCGGGAAGTCGCCCATGAAGACGGTCTGGGACTTGATCTCGCCGGTCTCGTTGTTGGTGAACTCGGCCGTGACGAAGAGAGGCGCGGCGTACGTGAAGTCGCGCTCCTTGCACTCGTCGATCGAGTTCTTCGGCGGCTCGAAACGGTGGTCGCGGAACGTCAGCGACATCGACCCGGAGAAGTCCTCGATCGGGGAGATCTCCTCGAAGATCTCCTCGAGACCGGACTTGGTGGGGACGTCCTGACCGGACTCCAGAGCCTCCTCGACCCGACTCTGCCAGGCGGTGTTCCCGAGCAGCCAGTCAAAGCTCTCGGTCTGCAGCGCGAGCAGGTTGGGAACCTCGAGAGGCTCCTTGATCTTTGCAAAGGAAATGCGCAGCGGGGCGGTGCTGGCGCCGTTGTTCGTATTCGCGGTCGAGGCAGTGCGCGAGGCGGCCAAGAGGGGGTCCTTCCGAGGGCTCGGACTCACTACGCGCGTACCGGTCCCCACCAGGCACAGAGATGGAAAGCCTCAGGTCAGAGACTCTTATCGTCGGTGCTCAAGCGAGGGGCCTGCTCCTGGTGACGGGCAGGAGGCAGCTAACAGGCAGCGCAAAGGGTCAGTGTAGCCACTTGGCACACTGATGTCCAGTGCGGGTTTGCAGGCCCACGACAGAAGCCCTCGTTGTCCCTCAACAGCTGCGGCAAGCCACGCCCTCGATGCACATCGATACTGCCCTCTTCGTCGTCGATCCATGCCTCGGATCCGGATCGTTGTGACGACGCGTCCTGAGAATTGCGCGCTGCGTGCAGTTCGTCAAGGCCCCCCATGGCCGAACCGGGTGCTGCCGTCGTCACTTGCACTAGTCACCGGGGCCCTCGGGACGCACGACGAAGATCACCATACTCCCCGCGGCGACGGGTGCAAGGCAGCCGCCGCCGGACCCCCCGGAACGCCGAAGAGCGACCACCCGGATGGATGATCGCCCTTCGGTGCGTTCGCGTTACAGCCCTACGAGTGAGCCTCGACCGGAATCCCGTGGGCGCCGGCTGCGGCGTTCGAGTGAACCGGACCGGCACATGCGAAAGGGCCGCACGGAGCGAGGCTGCGTGCGGCCCGGCGAGCCCTGCGCCAGGGCCCGGTGTGGGCCCTGGCGCGGCCCGTGGGTCCCTGCGGGGACCCAGGAGGTGTTACTTGACCTCGACGGACGCGCCCGCGCCCTTGAGGGCCTCGGCGGCCTTCTCGGCGGCCTCCTTGTTGACCTTCTCCAGGACGGGCTTCGGGGCGCCGTCCACCAGGTCCTTGGCCTCCTTCAGGCCGAGGGAGGTCAGCTCGCGCACGACCTTGATGACCTGGATCTTCTTGTCACCGGCGCCGGAGAGGATGACGTCGAACTCGTCCTTCTCCTCCTCGGCCTCGGCGGCGGCGGCCGGACCGGCCGGGCCCGCGACGGCCACCGCGGCGGCGGCGGTGACGTCGAACTTCTCCTCGAACGCCTTCACGAACTCGGAGAGCTCGATGAGGGTCATCTCCTCGAACTGCGCGAGCAGGTCTTCCTGGGTGAGCTTCGCCATGATGGGCGATCCTTCCAATGAGTCGGCTGGTGCCGGATGTACATGTCTGGCGGGCGTACGTTCGGCCCGCTACGACCGCCGCCTCAGGCGGCGGTCAGTGCGCGAGCCGAATTACTCGGCACCGCCCTGCTCGGCCTGCTTGGCACGAAGAGCGTCCACGGTGCGGACGAGCTTCGACGGGAGCGCCTGGAAGACCTGAGCAGCCTGGGTCTGCTTGCCCTTGAAGGCGCCCGCCAGCTTGGCGAGCAGAACCTCGCGGGACTCGAGGTCCGCAAGCTTCTTGATCTCGTCGGCGGACAGCGCCTTGCCGTCAAGGACACCGCCCTTGATGACGAGGTTCGGGTTGTCCTTGGCGAAGTCACGAAGACCCTTCGCCGACACCACCGGGTCACCGGTGACGAAGGCGACCGCCGTCGGACCGTTGAACAGGTCGTCGAGCGTCGTGATCCCGGCCTCGTTGGCCGCAATCTTGGTCAGCGTGTTCTTCACCACGGCGTACTGGGCGTTCTCACCGAGCGAACGACGCAGCGTCTTGAGCTGCGCCACGGTGAGACCCCGGTACTCGGTCAGCACGGCGGCGTTCGAGCTGCGGAACTGCTCCGCGAGCTCGGCCACCGCGGCAGCCTTGTCGGGCCTTGCCATAGAGCGTCGGCCTCCTTCCGGGTGATGGGACCGCTCGGAAGGGGCTGGGCTAAAACGAAACGCCCCGGCGCAGGCGCACGGGGCGGACTCGACCGAGCGCACACGCGGCTCACGCGCGTACTCCGGGAGTTCTTCCACATTCACCTGCGCGGGTCGTCCGCAGTACAGCGGATCCTTCGGCCGCCGCATTCTCAATCGAGAGCACGGCAACGACCAGCGGTCTTTGGCTTCTGTAGGAGAGTACGGGAACGGATCGCCGTCGGGCAAATCCGTTCCCGAGCTCGGCCGGGCTCGGCCTCGGGGACTCGTCCCACGGGGCGGCCCGCGGAGGTCAGCCCTGCTGGGCGCCCTTCATCATCTCGGCGAGGTCGGCCGTGTCCTTGGCGGACGGGGCCGTCACCGTCACCGGCTTGTTGTAGTCGACGAAGGTGATGGTCATGTCCAGCGGTCCCTTGTCGGCGTCACCGCGCATCCGGAACTGCTTGGTGTGGTTGCTGCCGTCGATCCACATGTCCATGGACATCTTGTCCGCGCCCATCTTGGCGTACTGGTCGAGGCCCTTCTCGCGCTGCTCGAGGGTGGCCTTGTCCAGCTTCTGGGTCTTGAGGGAGGCGCGCATCTCCGCGACGGTGAGGTCGCCCTTGTAGTGGGTCGTCCTCACGCCGTCCACGGTCTCGGTGCCGACCTTCGTCACATGCTTGGAGCTGGTCAGGAACGTGGAGTCCTGGGCCGGGTTCTGGTTCGCCTGGCCGGCCGCCCCCATCTGGTCGAGGTTCTTCTGCATGTCCCCGCCCAGCGCGCCCAGGTCGAGCTTCATCCAGTGCTTGCCGCCCAGCTCCTTGGCAGCCTCGCCACCCGCGCCGATGTACATCACCTTGTCGACGAAGCGGATCTCGACCGGGCCCCCGGTCTTCTGCTCAGACGACGTCATCTTCATGCTCATGGCGAGCGGCTTCATGGCCATCCGGGCCTCGGCCTTGACCTGGCCCGCGCCCGGCATCGTCCCGGTCATCCGGTAGTGCAGGGACGTGATGCCCTCGGTGTTCTTCGCGGCCTCGGCGACGGCCGCGGCGGGCGACATCCGCGGCGACTCCTCCGCACTGTTGCCCTTCGAGCAGCCGACCGCTCCGCCACCCAGAACCAGGGCCGCGAGCACCGCGCCCGCCGCACCGCGCTCCACCCGGTTGCGCACAGCAAAGGTCATGATTCCCCCCAGAGAACGCATGGTTGATCCATAACAAGACCGCGAGCCTATACCCGAGGACTGACAAAGGCGCGTCAATTCCGGCGTCAAGCGGTGAACGGGGATGTGCTATGAACCCCGGGTGCTCATCAGTTCCTTGAAGTCCGCGGTGTCCGCCGCCGGGGGCCGGCCGGCCGAGACCTTCACGCCGTAGTCGCGGTAGTAGGCCGTGGCGGACATGCGGCCGCCGGCCAGCTCGCCCTTCTCGACCTTCTTGACCAGCAGGGCGTGGTCGTCGACCCAGATGTCGACGGTCTCCCTGGTCACCCCGGCCTGCTCCAGCCGCTCCCGCAGTGCGGCGGCGTCCTCTCCGGTGAGGGCCGCCGGGGTGACCGCGCCCGAGTAGTGCGTGGTGCGCCGGCCGCGCACCGTCTCCTCACCCACCCGGTGCACGTCCCCGGAGGCACGCAGCAGCCGGACCGGCTGGAGCGGCGCGGTGTCGCGGAGCTGGTCCGTCAGATACGCGCCCGAGCCGCCGGGCAGGGCCGCCAGGTCGCCGTAGCCGTAGTGGATCCAGTGCCGGCCCTGGAGGCGGCGCGCGAACGTCTCGCCGACCTCGGCGTAGTACGCGTCGGGCAGCAGCCGCGCCTCCATGGAGGTGCTGCTGAGGGCGCGCATGGTGGCGGCGAGCTGTCCGCCGGTGTAGGTGATGCGGAGCGTGCCGACCGGGTCGCCGGACCAGCCGAGCGCGCCGTCCGTCCTGAGGGAGAGCATGTCGCCCATGGTGGTCGCGGACTCGATGCGGGCCGAACCGGCCCGCACGGTGGCCTGCTCCACGGCGCGCAGAGCGGCGGCCGACCGGGGGTCGACCCGTCCGGCCGCGCCGCCGGAGGTCGCCGCGGAGCCCTTGCCGGCGCCGCTGTCGCCGGAGAGGCTGCACCCCGCCAGGACGGACAGCGCGGCGAGAGCCGCGACCGGCAGGAGTCCGCGCCTGACGATCCTGTCCCTCATCCGTTCCCCCTCGTGCGCTCCGTGATCTTCACGCTAACCCCGACCCGGGGAAAACGGCACGCACCTCCCGCGAAACGGCATGTGCCCCTTGCCGGGCTCCGCCGGGCGAAGGGCACGAAAAACGCCGGGCCCCGCACCTTGGGAAAGGTGCGGGGCCCGGCGTCAGCTGCGTGTGCCCGCGGCTGCCGTCAGGATCAGACGGCGGCCGGGTCCTCCTCGACGAGGAGGTTGCGGGTGCGGTTCGGGTCGACCGGGATGCCGGGGCCCATCGTGGTGCTGACCGCGGCCTTCTTGATGTAGCGACCCTTGGCGGCGGACGGCTTCAGACGGAGGATCTCCTCCAGCGCGGCGCCGTAGTTCTCCACCAGCTTCTCGTCGTCGAAGGACGCCTTGCCGATGATGAAGTGCAGGTTCGAGTGCTTGTCGACGCGGAACTCGATCTTGCCGCCCTTGATGTCGTTGACAGCCTTGACGACGTCCGGCGTGACGGTGCCGGTCTTGGGGTTCGGCATGAGACCACGGGGGCCGAGGACGCGGCCGAGGCGGCCGACCTTGCCCATGAGGTCCGGGGTGGCGACGACGGCGTCGAAGTCCAGACGGCCCTTCGCGACCTCGTCGATCAGTTCGTCGGAGCCGACGATGTCGGCGCCCGCGGCCTCTGCGGCCGCAGCACGGTCACCGGTCGCGAAGACCAGGACCCGGGCGGTCTTGCCGGTGCCGTGCGGCAGGTTCACGGTGCCACGGACCATCTGGTCGGCCTTGCGCGGGTCGACACCCAGGCGGAAGGCGACCTCGACGGTGCCGTCGAACTTGGTCGTGGAGGTCTCCTTGGCGAGACGGACGGCCTCGAGCGGGGCGTACAGCTTCTCCCGGTCGACCTTGGCGTCCGCAGCCCGGAGGGCCTTGCTGCGCTTGCTCACAACTGCTCCTGTGTGTTCTGAAAGGAGTCGTGGTACGGGCCGAGCAGGCCCTGCCACGTGCGGCTTTCTACGGCCGCATGATCTACGAAGGGGAGGTTCAGCCCTCGACCGTGACGCCCATGGAACGCGCGGTACCGGCGATGATCTTCGCGGCGGCGTCCAGGTCGTTGGCGTTGAGGTCGGGCAGCTTGGTCTGGGCGATCTCGCGGACCTGCGCCTCGGTGATCTTGGCGACCTTGGTCTTGTGCGGCTCGCCGGAGCCCTTCTCGACGCCTGCGGCCTTGAGGATCATCTTGGCGGCCGGCGGGGTCTTGGTCACGAAGGTGAAGGAACGGTCCTCGTAGACCGTGATCTCCACCGGGATGACCCAGCCACGCTGCGACTCGGTCGCGGCGTTGTAGGCCTTGCAGAACTCCATGATGTTGACGCCGTGCTGACCCAGCGCGGGGCCGACCGGCGGGGCCGGGTTGGCCGCACCGGCGTTGATCTGGAGCTTGATGAGCCCCGTGACCTTCTTCTTCTTGGGAGGCATTGCTCTCTCCGGGTCCTTAGTGAGAGTTTCCGCCGTCCAATCCGGATCATCCGGATGGAGGCATACCGCACAACGATAACGGGTATCGCTGCGGGGCCGAAAACCGAGCAGGTCAGACCGGCTTTCGCAGCCTGTCTGACCTGTTCGGAAGTGCTCGTACCAGAAGCGGTTAGTTCTTCTGGATCTGGTCGAAGCTCAGCTCGACCGGCGTCTCGCGGCCGAAGATCTCCACGAGGCCCTTGACCTTCTTGGAGTCGGCGTTGATCTCGTTGATGGTCGCCTGCAGCGTGGCGAACGGGCCGTCGGTGACGGTGACCGAGTCGCCGACCTCGAAGTCCAGCACCTGGACCTCGACCTTGCGCTGCGGAGCAGGCTTGCCCTCGGCCTCGGCGGCCTCGCGGGCGGCCTTCTCCTCGGCCTCCGGGGCGAGCATCTTGACGATCTCGTCCAGGGTCAGCGGGTACGGGTCGTAGGCGTTGCCCACGAAGCCGGTGACACCGGGCGTGTTGCGCACGACGCCCCAGGACTCGTTCGTCAGGTCCATGCGCACCAGCACATAGCCGGGCAGCTTGTTCTGACGGATGGTCTTGCGCTCGCCGTTCTTGATCTGCGCGACCTCTTCCTGGGGCACCTCGGCCTGGAAGATGAAGTCCTCGACGTTCAGCGAGACTGCGCGCTGCTCGAGGTTGGTCTTCACGCGGTTCTCGTAGCCGGCGTACGTGTGGATCACGTACCACTCGCCGGGCAGGGAACGCAGCTCGTCACGGAGAGCCTCGACGGGGTCGACCGGAGCGGTCTCCTCCGCGTCGGCGGCCTCGGCGGTCTCGTTTTGGGCGGCGAGCTCGTCCTCGTCCACGACGTGCACGGCGGCCTCCTCGGCCGCGTCACCAGCCTCGGCTTCGGCAGCCTCGAACTCGTCCTGCTCGTCCGCGCCCTCGACGATGTCGAGCTCGTCATCCACGGACTCGGCGGACTCGCCTCGTGGCTCAACGGCGTCGTTCAGGTTCGGGTCAGACACGGTGGCTGCTTCTTCCTGGATACATAGGGGTGGAACACGCGAAAGGGACGCCGGGTACCTCGGCGTCCTTCGCTCTGGGCTCAGCCGAAGACGTACTTGGCGGCGTGGTTGAGCCCATAGTCAATCAGAGTCACCAGGGCGATCATGATCGCGACGAAGAAGATCACCACGGTGGTGTACGACGTCAGCTGGTTCCTGCTCGGCCAGACGACCTTGCGGAGCTCCGCGACGATCTGGCGGTAGAAGAGGGCAAGGCGCTTCAGCGGGCCCTTCTTGGCTCGCTTGCCGCCCTTACGGGACTTCTTCTTCGACTCCTGCAGCTCGTCCTGGGCGTCAGGCATGTCGATGGAGCCCACGGCGTCCGTCACTCGTCCTCACCTGAATCCCGGGTCGTGGCCGTGCCGCGCCCGGTGGAGCCGCACGGCGAGTGCAATACATACGTACTGTGCGCACACTTCCTGGTCGGGGAGTGTGTAGCAGGGCCGGAGGGACTTGAACCCCCAACCGCTGGTTTTGGAGACCAGTGCTCTACCAATTGAGCTACGACCCTTTGGTTGTACCCCAACGTACCGCATCCGACCGGGTGCTCGGTGTGCACCGGCACGATCGCCGTCGCTGGAGGCCAACGAGGTGAGAGTGTACGTGGTCCGCGGCCGGGCGTCGAACAGAAAGTGCCCGTACGGTCTTTGTCCGTCAAAGATCGGCCAGGCCACCGCGCAAGATCCGGACTGGTGTCCGATCGTCGGCCCGCACCGGTTCAGTCTGTGGAACACCCGTGCCGCGGGCGTTTCCGGTCTGAAACGATGGGTTCCATGAGCCCTGCAACCCCTCCCACCGAGCGTCGGGTCTCCGCCCGGATCGGCGCGATCTCCGAGTCCGCCACCCTCGCCGTGGACGCCAAGGCCAAGGCCCTCAAGGCCGCCGGGCGTCCGGTGATCGGCTTCGGCGCCGGCGAGCCCGACTTCCCGACTCCGGACTACATCGTCGAGGCGGCCGTCGAGGCCTGCAAGAACCCGAGGTACCACCGCTACACGCCGGCCGGCGGCCTGCCCGAGCTGAAGAACGCGATCGCCGCGAAGACGCTGCGCGACTCCGGCTACGAGGTGGACGCCTCGCAGGTCCTGGTCACCAACGGTGGCAAGCAGGCCATCTACGAGGCCTTCGCCGCGATCCTCGACCCGGGCGACGAGGTGATCGTCCCCGCCCCGTACTGGACGACGTACCCCGAGTCGATCCGGCTGGCCGGCGGTGTCCCGGTGGAGGTCGTGGCGGACGAGACGACCGGCTACCGCGTCTCCGTCGAGCAGCTGGAGGCGGCGCGCACGGAGAAGACGAAGGTCGTGCTCTTCGTGTCCCCGTCCAACCCGACCGGCGCGGTCTACACCGAGGCCGAGACCGAGGCCATCGGCCGCTGGGCCGTGGAGCACGGCCTGTGGGTGCTGACCGACGAGATCTACGAGCACCTGGTCTACGGCGACGCGACCTCCGTGTCCCTGCCGGCCCTCCTGCCCGAGCTGCGCGACAAGTGCATCGTGGTCAACGGCGTCGCCAAGACGTACGCCATGACGGGCTGGCGCGTGGGCTGGATCGTCGGCCCCAAGGACGTGGTGAAGGCGGCGACGAACCTCCAGTCGCACGCCACGTCCAATGTGTCGAACGTCGCACAGGTGGCGGCCCTGACGGCCGTGTCGGGCGACCTGGAGGCGGTCGCGAAGATGCGCGAGGCCTTCGACCGGCGCCGCAAGACCATCGTGCGGATGCTGAACGAGATCGACGGCGTGCTCTGCCCCGAGCCGGAGGGCGCGTTCTACGCGTACCCGTCGGTGAAGGCGCTGCTCGGCAAGGAGATCCGCGGCAAGCGCCCGCAGAACTCCGTGGAGCTGGCCGCGCTGATCCTGGAGGAGGCCGAGGTCGCGGTCGTCCCGGGCGAGGCCTTCGGCACCCCCGGCTATCTGCGGCTGTCCTACGCCCTCGGTGACGAGGACCTGGTCGAGGGCGTGAGCCGGATCCAGAAGCTGCTGGCGGAGGCCCGGGACTGATGTCCCCCCAAAGGGGGCCCCGTGCGAGTCGCACGGGGCCCCCTTCGTTTGTGCGAGCAAGACCACGTCCGGGGAAACCGCTACCGGGACGCCCCGGACGTGCGGCAGGATCCTGGGATGGAGCACGTACGTGATGTCTCTGAGCTGCCGAAGGCCCACCTCCATCTGCACTTCACCGGGTCGATGCGGCCCGCCACCCTCCTGGAACTGGCCGACAAGTACGGCGTACGGCTGCCCGAGGCCCTGATCGAGGCGCTGGTCAGCGGCGAGCCGCCCCGGCTGCGGGCGACGGACGAGCGGGGCTGGTTCCGCTTCCAGCGGCTGTACGACGCGGCGCGCTCGTGCCTGCGGGAGCCGGAGGACATCCGGCGGCTGGTGCGGGAGGCCGCCGAGGAGGACATCAGGGACGGGTCGAGATGGCTGGAGATCCAGGTCGACCCGACGTCGTACGCACCACGCCTGGGCGGTCTGATCCCGGCGCTGGAGATCATCCTGGACGCGGTGGACTCGGCCGTGCGGGAGACCGGTCTCGGGATGCGCGTCCTGGTCGCCGCGAACCGGATGAAGCACCCCCTGGACGCCCGCACCCTGGCGCGCCTGGCGGTGCGCTACCGGGACCGCGGGGTGGTGGGCTTCGGGCTGTCGAACGACGAGCGCCGGGGCATGGCCCGGGACTTCGACCGCGCCTTCGCCATCGCCCGCGACGGCGGGCTGCTGTCGGCCCCGCACGGCGGCGAGCTGACGGGGCCGTCCTCGGTGCGCGACTGCCTGGACGACCTGCACGCCGACCGGGTGGGCCACGGGGTGCGCGCGGCGGAGGACCCGCGGCTGCTGAAGCGCCTGGCGGACCGCGGGGTGACCTGCGAGGTGTGCCCGGCCTCGAACGTCGCGCTCGGCGTCTACGAGAAGCCCGAGGACGTCCCCCTGCGAAAGCTGTTCGACGCGGGCGTCCCGATGGCCCTGGGCGCGGACGACCCGCTGCTGTTCGGCTCACGTCTGGCGGCCCAGTACGAGATCGCCCGCCGCGACCACGGCTTCAGGGACGCGGAACTGGCGGAGCTGGCGCGGCAGTCGCTGCGCGCGTCCGCGGCACCCGAGGACGAGAAGGCGCGGCTGCTGGCGGGCGTGGACGCGTGGCTGGCGGGTCCGGGGGCCTGACCGGGCCGATCAGGAGGGGTCTGAGGCGTCCGCGGCCGAGGGGCTCGCCGAGTCGGAGATCCCGCTCAGCAACGTCCGGGCGAGGCGGTGTGCGAAGTCGTCCACCGGCGGCCGCGCGCCGGTCACCGTCGCGTCGTAGGCGAACGCACGCTGCGCACAGGCGCCGAGGAGGAGAGACGCGGCCGCGAAGGTGTCCGCGTCGGCGCGCAGACGCCCGGCCGCCCGCTCGGCCTCCAGATAGGCGGCGACGCCCTCGATCGGCACGTGCGGCCCCGCTCCCATCTGCCGCATCGCCTCGTCGTGCCGCCGCTTGAGCTGGGTCTCCGCGTAGAGCGAGGCCGCGATCGGGAAGCTCTGCTCGTAGAAGAGGGCCGCCTGCCGGGCGATATCGGTGAGGTTCTCCTCCAGGGTGCGCCGCCCGGGCTCGGCGGCGAGGCTGTGCAGCAGCGGGGTGAGCCGCGGCAGGCGCTCGTGCAGGACCTGGATGAAGAGCTCCTCCTTGCTCGGGAAGTACTTGTACAACGCCGCTTCGGAGCAGCCGGCCGCCTTGGCGATCTCCTTGGTGGTGGCCCGGGCGAGCCCGACCGTGAGCATCAGGTCGTGTGCGGCGTCGAGGATGCGGACCCGGGCGGGCTTCGGCTGCGTCTGCTGCATGGGCACCAAGGATTCCATGAACGGCCCCGAAGGGTTGACGGGTGGGTGAGTATTTACTCACCCTAGAGGGCAATGTGGTGAGTAAATACTCACCCACTCACACGACAGCGTACGCATCACGGGAGTACCAATGAAGCTCACCGTTTTCGGTGCCACCGGTGGCATCGGTCAGGAGATCGTGCGGCAGGCACTGAACGCGGGGCACGAGGTCACCGCGGTGGTCCGGGATCCGGCGCGGTTCACCGTGACGGGCCCGAACCTGACGGTGGTCCGGGACGACCTGTCCGCCCCGGAGACGGTCCGCCCGGCCGTCGCAGGCCGCGACGCGGTGCTGTCCGGGCTCGGCGCGCGCAGCCGCAAGGACGCCGGGGTCGCCACCCGGCTGACCCGCACGGTGCTGGACGCCATGGAGGCGGAGGGGGTCCGCCGGCTGCTCGTGGTCAGCGCCGGTCCGGTCGGCCCCGAGGCCGAGGGGGACGGGATGCTGGACCGCACCATGCGCGGTGTCGTCTCGGCGGTGCTCAAGGACGTCTACGCCGACCTGCGGGAGATGGAGGCCGCGCTGGCCGGCAGCGCCACGGACTGGACGGTCGTACGCCCGCCCCGCCTGCAGAACAAGCCGCTCACCGGCTCCTACCGCACGGTCGTCGGCGGTTTCCCGCGCCGGGGCCGCTTCATCGCCCGCGCCGACGTGGCCCACGCGATGCTGGCGATGACCGGGGACCCCGGGACGGTGAAGCAGGGGGTGGGGGTGGCGTATTAGAGCCGCGACCAGGGCCGGGGGTGCCTCAGAGGCTCACGCCCACCGTCACCGGCTCGTTGACCAGCGTGATCCCGAAGGCCTCGTGGACTCCGGTGACGACCTCGCGGGCCAGGGCCAGCAGGTCCTCGGTGGTCGCGCCGCCGCGGTTGGTGAGGGCGAGCGTGTGCTTGGTGGAGATGCGGGCGGGCCCGGTGCCGTAGCCCTTGGTGAAACCGGACTTGTCGATGAGCCAGGCCGCGGAGGTCTTGGTGTGGCCGTCGCCCGCCGCGTACGCCGGCGGCTCCACGCCCTCGCCCAGTCGCTCCTTCACGCGCGCGTGGAAGGCGGCGAACTCCTCGTCCGTGAGGATCGGGTTGGTGAAGAAGGAACCCGCCGACCAGGTGTCGTGGTCCTCGGGGTCCAGCACCATGCCCTTCCCCGCACGCAGCTTGAGGACGGTCTCGCGGGCGGTGGCCAGCGGCACGCGCTCCCCCTGCTCGACCCCGAGGGCGCGGGCCGTCTCGGCGTACTTGACCGGGCCCGACAGGCCCTGCGCGTCCTCCAGTGCGAAGCGGACACGCAGGACGACATAGCGCTCGGGGTCGGCCTTGAAGCGGCTGTGGCGGTAGGAGAACCCGCACTCGGCGTTCGTCAGCGTGACCGTCTCGCCCGTCGTGCGGTCGTAGGCGATCACCTCGGTGATCGTGGAGGAGACCTCCTGGCCGTACGCCCCCACGTTCTGGATCGGGGTGGCACCGGCAGAGCCGGGGACTCCGGCGAGGCACTCGAGCCCGGCGAGTCCGGCCTCGACGGTGCGGGCGACCGCGTCGGTCCACACCTCGCCGGCGGCCAGCTCCAGCGTCGTGCCGTCGAGGGAGAAGCCCTTCGTGGCGAG
The DNA here is from genome assembly GCF_042896945.1 of Streptomyces sp. NPDC001222. NCBI lineage: Bacteria > Bacillati > Actinomycetota > Actinomycetes > Kitasatosporales > Streptomycetaceae > Streptomyces > Streptomyces sp. NPDC001222. The sequence continues at coordinate 170,549 of NZ_JBIAXT010000012.1, read as the reverse complement.
GCGCAGGGCGGTGCCCTCGAAGCCCTTGTCGCCGATGACCAGGTTGGATCCGCCGCCGATCAGCAGCAGCGGGATGCCGGAGCCGTCGGCCTCACGGACCGCGGCGATCACCTCGGCGTCGGTGGTGGCGGTGATCAGACGGGTCGCGGGGCCGCCCAGCCGGAAGGTGGTCAGCGGGGCGAGCGGGGCGTCGTGGAGTTCCTGCACGCGCCAAGACTACGAGACGGCACCGACAGCCCCCGACACACCCGTACGCGGTCCGCGTACAGGTGTGCGAGGCGTCGGAACGCGGCTTCGGCCGTCACCGTGGGGTGCGGTCGGCCGTCGCCGGGGGCGCTCAGGCCAGTCGTACGACCGCCCGGGACATGCCCAGCACCTTCTGGCCCGCGCTGGTCGCCGTGAGGTCGACGCGGACGGTCTGGTCGTCGAGCTTGGCCGCGACCTTGCCGCTGACCTCGATGACAGCGCCCTCGTCGTCGTTGGGGACGACGACCGGCCGGGTGAAGCGGACCCCGTACTCGACGACCGCGCCCGGGTCGCCGGCCCAGTCGGTCACCACACGGGCGGCCTCGGCCATGGTGAACATGCCGTGCGCGATGACGTCCGGCAGGCCCACCTGCTTGGCGAACTTCTCGTTCCAGTGGATGGGGTTGAAGTCCCCGGAGGCCCCGGCGTACTGCACGAGCGTGGCACGGGTGACGGGGAAGGTCTGCGTCGGCAGCTCGGTGCCGACCTCGACGGTGTCGTACGCGATCTTCGCGGTCATGCGCGTCCAGCCTCCTCGTCCGCACCCCGGGCCACGAGCTTGGTCCAGGCGGTCACCACATGCTCGCCGGCCTCGTCGTGGACCTCGCCGCGGATGTCCAGGACGTCGTTGCCCGCCAGCGACTTGATCGACTCGATGGTCGAGGTGACGCTCAGCCGGTCACCGGCCCGCACCGGGCGGGTGTAGGTGAACTTCTGGTCACCGTGCACGACGCGGCTGTAGTCGAGGCCCAGTTGGGGGTCCTGGACGACCTGACCCGCGGCCTTGTAGGTGATCGCGAAGACGAAGGTCGGCGGGGCGATCACATCCGGGTGACCGAGCTCCTTGGCGGCCTCCGGGTCCGTGTAGGCCGGGTTGGCGTCACCGATCGCCTCCGCGAACTCGCGGATCTTCTCCCGGCCCACCTCGTAGGGGTCGGTGGGCGGGTGGGACCGCCCTACGAAGGACTGGTCGAGCGCCATGGGCTCGGTACCTCCTGGTTGTTCTGCGGGATCCGACCCGGTACGGGGCCGGTGGGCCGGTGCGCCCCATTGTGGCGCGGGCTCGACGAAACCCGCGGTTCCGGCCGCCTCAACGCCGCGAGGCCGCCCCCTGTTCGTGGGGACGGCCTCGCGTACGAGCCTGATTTATCGCGTCTCGCGGTGCGCGGTGTGCGCGTTGCAACGCGGGCAGTGCTTCTTCATCTCAAGGCGATCCGGGTTGTTACGCCGGTTCTTCTTGGTGATGTAGTTCCGCTCCTTGCACTCCACGCAGGCCAGCGTGATCTTCGGGCGGACGTCGGTGGCAGCCACGTGAGTGCTCCTTGACGAACGGGTGGACGAAATGAAATTAACGCAAGAAAGAGTAGCCGATCGAAGGACCGACCCCGCAATCGGCTACTGTGAGTAGCGGTGACCGGACTTGAACCGGTGACACAGCGATTATGAGCCGCTTGCTCTACCGACTGAGCTACACCGCTGCGATGCGATCGGACCCCGCCTCGCGACGGGAACCTCTCACACCAGAGCCCCAATACGGAATCGAACCGTAGACCTTCTCCTTACCATGGAGACGCTCTGCCGACTGAGCTATTGGGGCGAGCGATGAAGACATTACACGGTCGCCAGCCGTTCGCCCAAATCCATTGCGCGGCCCACCTCAGCAGCCCCATCGCCCACACAGCGGCAAGCACCACACCGGTACGACTATTGCGCTCCTCCCCGCCCCGGCCCGGTCGTCACCCTAGGCTCGACTCACTCTCCGTGATCTTGCCCCCGGTGCGCAGCCGCCCCGAGCCCCAGGAGCGCGATGCCCGACAGTCGACCGCAGCCGCCCCGTTCGTCGCCCTCGTCGTCGGGACCGGCCGACGCGAACCCCCTGCTGCTCTGCGGAGCGCGGCTCACCGACGGGCGGACGGTGGACGTGCGGCTGGGCGGCGGGCGCATCGAGGCCGTCGGCACCGCCGGCAGCCTGGCCTCGGGAGCGGCCGGCACCCGAGTCGACCTCCGCGGCTATCTGCTGCTCCCCGCCCCCGCCGAACCCCACACCCACGGCGACACGGCGCTGACCGCGGACGGCGACGACGGGCCCGTGTCGCGCCACCCCGACGAGGTGCAGCGACGGGCCACCGAGGCCGCACTGCTCCAGCTCGGGCACGGTGCCACGGCCCTGCGCTCCCACGTGCACATCGGCGATGTCCAGGGCCTGGAGGGGCTGGTGGCGGTCCTGCGGGCGCGGCGCTCACTGAGCGGGCTCGCCGAGCTGACGACCGTGGCGATGCCGCGGTTGCTGACCGGGGCCGCCGGGGCGGACGGGCTGGCGATGCTGCGGGACGCGGTCAAGATGGGCGCGGCGGTGGTGGGCGGCTGCCCGGACGCGGACCCCGACCCCACGGGGTATGTGGAGACGGTCCTCGAACTGGCTTCCGAGTACGGCTGTCCGGTCGATCTGCACACGGACGCCGACGACCCGGCACGCCTGATCCGGATCGCGACGATGTCGGGCGGGCTGCGGCCCGGGGTGACGCTGGGCCCGTGCGGCGGTCTGGGGCGACTCCCCGCGGCGACGGCCGCCCGCGCCGCGGACCGGCTCGCCGCCGCCGGGGTCACGGTGGTCTGTCTGCCCCAGGGCGGCTGCGGCGGCGTCGAGCGGCGCGACACGGCTCCGGTGCGGCTGCTGCGGTCGGCCGGGGTGCGGGTGGCGGCGGGCAGCGGGGCGCTCAGGGACGTGGCGAACCCGGTGGGACGCGGGGACCCCCTGGAGGCCGCCTATCTGCTGGCGTCGCGCTACGGGCTCCGGCCCCAGGAGGCGTACGGCCTGGTGAGCACGTCGGCGCGGGCCGCGCTCGGACTGCCGGAGGTACGCGTCGAGGCGGGTTTTCCGGCGGAGCTGCTCGCCGTGCGCGGCGACGGGCTGGCGGGGGTGCTGTCGCTCGCGTACAGCCGGATCGTGGTGCACCGGGGACGCGTGGTCGCTCGTACGAGCGCGGTACGGGAGTACTGCGGGTCGGCGGCGCTGGCCCTGGACCTGCCGCGCCAGGGGCGGGCCCAGCCGTCGTGACCGTGCCGCCCCGGCGTGCGCGCCATGACCGAAGACCGCAGCGGCCGTAGGCCCCATGACGGCACGTCAGTGACGTGAGTGACATCTGCGAGGTCTGTATTGAGCCGCACCCGAACGTCGGTATCGAGTCGTGGAAGAAGGTCGGTATCGAGCCGCGTGTGAGGTCGTGCGGCAAAGAAGCCCCTGCGGGCGTACGGTCGGAAACATGCGCATTGTCATCGCTGGTGGTCATGGTCAGATCGCGCTGCGGCTGGAGCGGTTGCTCGCCGCGCGCGGTGACGAGGTCGCGGGAATCATCCGGCGCGCGGAGCAGGCCGACGATCTGCGCGCGGCGGGCGCCGAACCCGTCGTCTGCGACCTGGAGTCGGCCTCGGTCGAGGAGGTCGCCGGGCGTCTGGAGGGGGCCGACGTGGCCGTCTTCGCGGCGGGCGCCGGTCCGGGCAGTGGCCCGGAGCGCAAGTTCACGGTGGACCGCGACGCGGCGATCAAGTTCGCGGACGCGTCGGAACGCGCGGGCGTACGCCGTTTCGTCCTCGTCTCCTCGATGGGCGCGGACCCGGAGCACCCGGGCGACGAGGTCTTCGACGTGTATCTGCGGGCGAAGGGCGAGGCCGACGCGTACGTACGCGCCCACCAGTCCCTGGACTGGACGATCCTGCGCCCCGGCTCCCTGACGAACGACGCCGGCAAGGGCCTCGTACGGCTGGAGGCCCACACCGGCCGTGGCACGATCCCACGCGACGACGTGGCGGCGGTCCTCGCGGAACTCGTCGACACACCCGCAACAGCCGGTCTGACCCTGGAAGTGATCAGCGGCTCGACCCCTGTGTCGGTGGCGGTGAAGTCCGTGGCGGGGAACTGAGGGCCCCTCCGACGCCTCAGAAGAGCGGCAGCTGACCGGGAAACGCCGGTACGGCGTATCCGTCCAGCGTGGGTTGGGCGGCGCCGACCTGCGCGAGCCGACGGGACCCGGGGCACGAGACGAGCGACCCGTCGGCGCGCGCCCCCGGCGGATCGTGCCGCGCGAACCGCCCCGCGACGACGGCGATCTCCCGATGGCACTCGGGACAGGTACTACGGGGCGACGACATGGCCTCAGCGTACGAGAACCCGGCCGGCCCAGCGGGTCAGCCGATGTAGGGCGCACCCCGGCTCTCGTCCTTCGCGTGCTCGATCCGCAACCGCATGGTGGGGTGCACGTCCAGACCCTGGAGGTCCCCCGGGTCGGCCCAGCGGACCTGCGTCGTCTCCGAGCTGGTCCGCAGCCGCCCGCCGACCGGCCGCGCCCGGAAGCAGAGGCTGAACTGCCGGCGGACCTCTCCGTCGTCGTACCGCAGGACGTGCCCCGGGTCGGTGTAGATCCCGCTGAAGCCGGCGCCCTCCACCTCGATCCCGGTCTCCTCCCGCACCTCCCGGACGACGGTGTCCGCGATGGTCTCCCCGATGTCGTGCCCGCCGCCCGGCAGCGCCCGACGGCCGTTGTCCGACCGCTGGACCATCAGCACCCGCCCGGTCGCGTCCCGCACGAAGGCCACGACCGAGGGCACGACGGAGTTGGCGGGCGGGGCGTCCGGATCATGCAGACAGTCGATACGACCCATGGCTCGGGCTCCCAAGGGCAACGGCGACGAACGGGCACCGGCTCGCCCCACCGAGCGGCGAAACGGCCGACCGGAGCACGCCCTCCGACGACAGCAGCGACACCGCGCGACGACATCGCGTGGGACAACTCACCCGACTGCCTGGACGGCCGCACACCGATCACCCGCGCACAAGAAGAAATCCCCCTGACCCGCTTTTTCGCAGATCAGAGGGGTTTATCCCAGTGTGGCGGCGCCAGGATTCGAAGCTGGGAAGGCGAAGCCGGCAGATTTACAGACCGCGCGATCACTCCGCGCTGAGCTGACCGTTCCCGCAGTGCGCCGCTCCGTGCCCCACGATGCGCCCGGAAGCGTCGCCCTCGCGGTCGGGCGGAACCTTGTTGCTGCGTAAACTCCCTCGACTTGCCACGCGCCAAACGGTCTCAGACTGAGGCCGGGATCGGGAGGCGCCTAGGGCGTCCGACGGGTCGGCACAGTCCCTGCGACTCTCCCGGCTACGCTCGCGCGGGAGCGCCCCGCGGCGCGTGGCTGCGGGGCGCCTTGTGGCGTTTAGTCGACCGCCTGGCCGTTGTATTTACCGCCCACGCAGGGATTGCCCGGCAAGTCGATCCGGGCCGTTCCGCCGCCCTCCTCGCACTGACCAGGAGTGACGTACGACGGGGCACCCTGTGTGGTGGCGGCGGTGGCGGTGGCGGCGCCTGTGAGGCCGAGTCCGGCGAGGGCTGCCGTGGCGATGACGGCGGCGAGGATTCGTCGAGTGCGCATTCGGTTCCCCTTTCACGGATTGCCTCGGTTGGGGCACTAGCCAGCTTGAGCTTCGCCCATGTGGGTGGCACATCATGTTGCGCCATTCAGGTGACGTGGCTGTCGGGAGCGGGGCCGCTGACCGGGCCCGCCCAAGGCGGAGGGGTGCCCGCCCTCGCTCCCAGGTACCGAGCGACCATCGAGCGGCGGCGCGCCCGGACTGCTGAGCCGCCGCCTGTGTGCCGCGGCTGCTTCGTCCAGCTCCCGGCAACTGGCGACTGCAACTCCTGCAGCTGGGCGCCAGATTTACAGACCGCGCAGAGAGACCCGCTTGAGCTGGGCTACTCCCTGCACTCGGAGCCCTTGGCCCCACGGGTGCCCTGCGACCACCGGCGAGATGACATCGCCCTCGGCTAAAGAGCGACAGGCTTGTGCGCCCCGGCACGGGAAGCTGCCACAGGGCGCACGGTGGCGAACTGGCGCCGGGGGCCGCGCTACGGCCGGAAGCCGTCGATCGCCGGTTCCAGCAGGCGGTTGGCTCGGGCGGCACCGTCGGGGTTGTCGGGGGTGCGCCACAGGCAGCTCTCGCCGGATAGACGAGAGGCCCGTACGACGGCCGACGACCCCCGAAGGAAGCGGCTCGGAGATCATTTGCGGGACAGCTCTCGAGGCGGGCGGATCGCCCAAGGCACCGTCGAGACCATCACACGGCTCGACGACGGCCGTTTCCGCCTCAGCACGCATGAGCGCGCATTGCCCCTACTGCTTCGGCTGGGAACATCGTGACCGTGCACTGGGGGTGCTGGGCACCAGTCCGCCGCGGTCATGCAGGTGCTGATGTGGCGCCGGCGGAGCCAGGACGTGATGCTCTTCCAGCACGGCGCCCCCGACCCCGGCGAGCGAGCAGGAACTGGCCCAGATCACCGCTCGCGGTGTCGTGGTCGTGCCCGGTGCCCGTACACACGAGCGGTCCCCGGAAAGTCCCGATCAACACTTTCGCATCTCTCAGAAATCACCGGGGACCTGGCCGGTGCCTGACAGGTACTCCGCGGAGGAGTCCTGCCATGGTTGACCGGTCCATTTGCCAGGATTGTCGTGATTTGTGGCACAGTCAAGAGGGTCAGCCGAGCTACGACGCGGTGGTCGGCTGCGGGGGGAGTTCGAACCGCAGCAGGGCTCCGGCCTGCTGCGTGCGCAGTTCCGTCTCCGCGTCCACGTGTCGTACCTCGCCTCCGTCATCGATGACGGTCTCGGCCAGCTCGTCGATCACGTCGGGCACCTCGCGCAGCGGCTCCCCGCAGAGCGAGCAGGTCTTCCCCGACCGCGACAGCAGCCCGTCCCGGTCGCAGACGCCGCCGGGGACGACGGCCTGCCCGTCCACCGCGAGTGTCCGGATCGCAGCCAGGGACGCCGCCCACAGTGTCTCGTCGAGCCCCATGGCGGCGGGCCTCCCGGCCGCCTTGGCCTCCAGGATCTCGTCGACGAGCCGCCGCTGCTCCTGATCCGCGTGCTCCGAGACGAGTTCCCGCACCTTCTGCCGGATGTCCTCGGACGTCGCGCTCTCCCGGTCGAGGGTGAAGGTTCCGACGAGCCGGTCCTTCAGCTCACGCGGCAGGAAGTCGACGAAGGCCGGCACGTCGTGCGCCTGACCGCCGACGGCGAGCAGGTCGTAGCCCCCGCTCGCGAACAGTTGTTTGAGTTCGCCGACCAGGCGCCGGTAGTGCTTCTTGCTCAGCTCGTCCGCCTTGTTGCGGACGCGGTACTCGGCGTACTCGTCGGCGTAGCCGTGTTTACGCAGCACACGGTCGCGGATCGCCTCGAGCTCGCGGACCTCGTCGAGGTAGTACTCCCAGACCTGGCCCACGCTCTTGTCCACGACGACGGCGCAGGTGCGGTAGTACTCGTCGAGCAGGCCCAGCAGGGGACGGACATAGGGGTCGGCGTCCACCACGATGCGCTCGTGCGTCCTGCGGGGCAACCACACCTGTTCGTAGATGTCGCGGCCGCCGCAGGAGAAGACCGCGACGGCGCCCGGCCGGAGGGGCTCCTCACCGAGGGCCTTCTCGATCCTCGCGATGTCCTCGCGGAGCGAGAGCCGCACATCGCGCTCGGCCGAGCCGTCCTGCGCCAGCGGCCGGATGCGGTCCAGCAGGCTCGATACGCGGCTGTCGAACTCGCGGCGGTCGGGCCTGCCGGGGTTCACCGGGACGTACAGGGAGACCACTGGGATTCCGTTGCCACTCAGCCGCAGGATTCGCTCGATCTGCTCTTGCGTGATCATCGCCGCTCCTCGCCGCTCCATGAGCCTCGCCGCCCGATGGACCTCGCCCTTCGTTCCAGCTAACGAGGTGGGCGGGGCAGCGGCAACCGCAGCGCGACGGCCGTGGGCCGACCCGGGAAGCACGCCCCCCGGACGGCGGCCGAAAAGCGGCCCGCGGCGACGGCACTCCACGGTGGCATGCTCATGAGGCGGACTCCGGTGAGCGTTCGCGGGGACGTCAGGGTTGCGGCATTGAGCGGCCTCGACACGCGCGAGGAGTGCGGACTGCGTCGCCACGTCACCTACGACGACTCCTACCGGGACTCCCACCGGCGCGAACCCAGCAGGCACTTCCCTCGGGGCACCGAATGCAACGCCCACTACGACCTTGTTCCGAACTGGCTCTACCCCACGATCGTCGTCGTGGCTGTCCTCGTCCTGCTCTGCCCGGCAGCCGCTGCCTGGTGCGCGCGCAAGCTCCTCATCAGAGGACGGCAAGGCCGTGTTCGACGAGCCCGTCTCCGAAATCCGAGGCCGCTTCGACCGTCTGAACGCTTTGAGGCCCCCGGCATAACCGAGGACCCCATGGTCAGGCGGAGCGCGAAGGCTACGTCGGACCGGCACCCTCTCCCGGCAGGAGGCGCGTCACCATGGCGTCGATCAGGGCGTCGAGCTGGTGCTCGGCTCGCTCCGGCGTTGGGGGCCATCGCGAAACGGGTGCCGGAGTTGTCGTCGCTCCTCAAGGTCCTCAAGTCAGATCTTGAGCGCACGCGGGGGCGTGCGCCTGGCATTTCGGAGGACACGGCCTGGATGGTGTACGAGGCCAGCCGCAACCTGGCGCATCTCCAGCACAACGCACCTTTGCTGATGGATGTGGGGGACGATCTTGCGCACTTGCAAGACAACGTCAGCTTGCTGGCCTCCGCCGCTCAGGCCTTGATGCGCGTGGCAGCCCTGTCGGCAGCTCTCAGCAGGGCAGCGGACGGCATCAAGAGTGCTGCGGCTTCACTTTCGGACGCGAGGCGGTACTGAGCAAAGCAAGTTCCAGACCACGGCCACACAGACACATGCCTCGAGTCAACGACACGGGCAATTTCCGGACGTTGTCCACACACATCGGTGGAGCACTGCCGAGTTGGGCGGACCGGCAGCCGTAGGGACGTCGCCTTATGCGCCATCTCTCTCTGAAGTGGGGGAACTTGTGATCGTTCGATTCTATCTGGATAAGGATGACGAGCTAGCCCAGCACCTCACTGTTCCGTCTCACAGAAGGTTGAGCATCCTCATCGAAGGTTGAGCATTCTCATCGAAGCTTGATGGCCAGCAAGTGCGTCGCACACGTCGGCCGAGAAATCGGAAGTGCACCGCCGCTCCCTCGCTGCTACGTTCGCCAGATGTCGATCAATCATGAGTACGCCGGTCAGCGGGTGTACTTCCACCCTGACTACCTGGAAGCGGTACGCCGCGGCGCAAAGCACGCCACCATCCGGTACCGCGACCCGATCACCCCCGGCCCTGCCGACCTCGTCTTCCAAACCGACCCCGAAGTCGTCGTGGCAGGTGAGGTCACCAACGTCTCCTCGAAGCGACTTGCTGAGGTCACCGACGATGAGGCAGCTGCGGCCGGCAACCGCGACCACGCCGACCTCCTGGCCCGGTTGCCACGGCACTACCCCGACATCACAGCGGACGACGAAGTCACGATCGTGCACTTCCGAGTGCTGCCCCAGCGGGCGTAGGCACGGGATGGTCCTCAGACTTCGCTGAGACTGCTCAACTTTCGGTGAGACAGGACACTCACCAACGAACTGAACAGTCCACTCGACTGGCCAGATGGCCGAGCTGGACACCGAGCATGTCGCGAAAGTCGCTGCCGCAGCGGCTTGCGATGTCTCCTACGATCAGTCGGCCAATGGGCATCTGGTCGATCTCTTCACTGCGCCGCCTCTCCCAGGTACCCCTGAAGGGCAGGAGTTCTGGGCATCACTGCGCCTGGCGGGAGGTGATGCCGCCATGTACATCGATCCGGCCGACGCTGGCGGCCGGACCGTGCGGCGAGGGGTTAGTCGTCCCGGTCATCCTCCGGTCCGAGTGCGCGAAGGGCTCCTTTGTAGTCGCCGGTGGCAACGAGGTCATCGACGACGCGGACCATGGCGGGGATGCCGGCCTCCCGGACGATGAGCCCGTCCCAGCACCAGAAGTAGCTGCCGTCCAGACACTCGCCCGTGCCCTTCCAGCGGTCCATCAGACGCTGGACCTCATGCAGGGTGAAGACCGTCCCGGACCACCGGTTGCCATCGGCGAACGTCACCCACATGTCGATGTTGCATACCTCGTCCAGGTCTTCGCCTGCCCCTGGCACGAAGCAGACCTCATATCCGTCGCGCTTCACCCGGTAGAACGGGCCATCCCACACAGTGCCCCCAAGATGCTGTCACCACATAGCTGGCTCGATCGGCGCGGAGCGGAGCTGGCGCTCCCGCGTGATCAAGGTCACCGAGGCGTGCCACAAGCGTGCCAGATCAAGCGGGGAACGACGGGGAATCACAGTGACTCACAGCAGGCCCAAACTAGAACGGCCCCCGACCAAACGCGCTGGTCAGGGGCCGATTCCCACTAGCGTGGCGGCGCCAGGATTCGAACCTGGGAAGGCTGAGCCGGCAGATTTACAGTCTGCTCCCTTTGGCCGCTCGGGCACACCGCCGGGGATTGCCGCCCTGGAGCCGCTTTTCTGCGGTGCTCCCTGGCAACGACGTAAACGATACCCGATACGCAGGGGTGCTTCGCCACCCCATAGATCGGCACCCTGAGCGGGACGGGATGACTAGGCTTAAGCGGATGCGGCCCGGGGTTGAAGCCGGGCCAGGCGGACGCGCTCCCGCACGCCGACACGCACCCCGATCCATCCCGATGCAAGGAGCCACAGGACATGGCCGACTCCAGTTTCGACATCGTCTCGAAGGTCGAGCGGCAGGAGGTCGACAACGCCCTCAACCAGGCCGCCAAGGAGATCTCGCAGCGCTACGACTTCAAGAACGTCGGCGCCTCGATCGCCTGGTCCGGCGACAAGATCCTGATGCAGGCCAACTCCGAGGACCGGGTGAAGGCCATCCTCGACGTCTTCGAGTCGAAGCTGATCAAGCGCGGGATCTCCCTGAAGTCTCTGGACGCCGGTGAGCCGCAGCTCTCCGGCAAGGAGTACAAGATCTTCGCGTCGATCGAGGAGGGCATCTCCCAGGAGAACGCGAAGAAGGTGGCGAAGATCATCCGCGACGAGGGCCCGAAGGGCGTCAAGGCGCAGGTGCAGGGCGACGAGCTGCGCGTCAGCTCCAAGAGCCGCGACGACCTGCAGGCTGTGATCGCCCTGCTGAAGGGCCAGGACTTCGACTTCGCTCTGCAGTTCGTGAACTACCGATAGGCCTTTGCCGCCTGTCGTTCGACACGAGGAAGGGTGGGCGCCCCGTGCCGGGGTGCCCACCCTTCTCCGCTGCCGGCGGCGGCTTCAGGGGGTTACAGCGCCGTTCAGCGCCGTGAGTCGCCGAACAGGAGGCGGTAGACGATCAGCAGCACCAGGGAGCCGCCGATCGCAGCCGCCCAGGTCGGGCCGTCGTAGAAGTGCTTGGTGATCGGGTGGTGGAGCCAGCGGGCCGAGATCCAGCCGCCGATGAACGCTCCCGCGACACCGATGAGGGTCGTGCCGATGAAGCCGCCGGGGTCCTTGCCCGGCAGCAGGAACTTCGCGATGGCGCCTGCCAACAGCCCCAGAATGATCCAGCCGACGATGCTCATGGCCTGAACCTGCCTCTCCACGCTGTGCCTGTGCTGCTGTGCTCATGCTCCGGCCGGGCCGTGTCCATGCGCTGACGTCGCCGTCCGATGCTGCTGGTCGCACGGTTTCCTGCGGTCGTGCCTGCCATCGGGGAGGACGCCCCCAGGTCATCGGCGGTTGCGGCTCGGGGGGGCGCGGCCCCCTGGCCCGGTCGGGGGCACGACAGCCCGGTGAGGTGGGGTTGCGCCGGACTCCCGGGCTCGGTGACGCCATCGTCGTCGGCCTGGGAGCGATGATCGGGGCCGGGATCTTCGCCGCTCTCGCCCCGGCGGCGCGCGCGGCCGGGTCCGGGCTGCTGCTCGGACTGGCGGCCGCGGCCGTGGTCGCCCACTGCAACCCGACGTCCTCGGCACGGCTGGCCGCCCTGTGTCCCAGCCTCGGGCGGCACCTGTGTGTGCGGGCGGGATCGGTTGCATCACCTTGGCGTTCGCGCTGCCCGCCGTGTCGGTGGGTGTGGCGCGGGGGTGCTGGTGCTGGGCGTGGTGGCGTACGGAGGACGGCGGTGGGGTGCCGCGCGGTAGCCATCAGGCGTCGGAGAGGACGGACCGGCAAGTGACGGGAGCCCCCGGCCGTAACGGGACCCCTCGGCAGTGGCGGAGCCACCGGCGTGGGTGCGGGAGTACCCGGTCATGGCAGCCGCGTGGCGCCCTTGCGTATCGCGAAGTCCGGCCATGGAGCCGGGTCCGCGCCGTCGTGGGACTCCTCGTACCAGCCCGTGCCGGCGAGCCACGTCTGGAGCCACTCCGCGAGGGCGGGTGAGTCCACGTACCAGGCGTGGTCGGCCTCGTCGGCGTTCGGCTCGTAGAGCAGGACCGTGCCCTGCGGGGTGCGGCAGTCCACGCAGGCGTACATTCCGCAGCCCCAGTGGGATATCGGCAGGACACCCTCGGGCCAGGGCCAGTCGGGGTCCTTGCGGCCGCTCTCGCGGTTGGCGAGGTACTGCTGGACGGCGGCCGGCTCGCTGGAGGGAGGGTTGTCGAGCAGGGGCAACAGACCGTATCCGGGGCCGAATCCGCCGTCCCCCATCCGCAGGTACAGCTCCGCGAGGAGCGGCGGCAGGGAGAAGCCCAGGGCTTCCCCGGCGCGGGCTAGCGACTCCTTCCCCACGGGCCCGGGCAGCGAAGACCAGCCCCGTGGGAGGGTGTTGCGGGCCTGGTCCGCCACCCTGTCCAGCAACTGCTCGATCTCGGTCATAGGTTCATGATGCGGGGCACCACTGACAATCGGCCGGCCTGTGGAAAACCCCTCCCACCACTGCGCGGCGACGTTCGCGGCCGGCGCCGCCCTGCGCTCGACCGTCGTGCTGCCGAAGGGCCACAAGGCGTAGACACCGTTACGAAGGGCGGCGATGCCGAACGGGATCGTCTCCGTGCGTTCCTGATCGCGCTACAAGGCCGTTGCGGTTCCACCCGAACGCCTGACCAGCTGATACTTGTCTTGGCAGGCAGTGCCGGCGGAGCGACCTGGAGGGGTGCCGATCATGAAGCTGATCAACCTGCTGCTGAACATCCTTTGGCTGTTCCTGTGTGGCATCTGGATGGCGCTGGGCTACCTGATCGCGGCGCTGATCTGCTTCATCCTCATCGTCACCATCCCGTTCGGCGTTGCGTCGCTGCGTATCGCCGGCTTTGTCCTGTGGCCGTTCGGCCGCACCACGGTGGAACGGCCGGACGCCGGGACACCGTCGTTCATCGGCAACGTGATCTGGGTGGTCTTCGCGGGTTGGTGGCTGGCCCTGGGGCACCTGGTCACGAGCATCCCGCTCTTCTTGTCGATCATCGGCATCCCCTTCGGCTGGGCGAACCTCAAGCTCATCCCGATCTCACTCATGCCGCTTGGACGTGAGGTAGTGCCGTCGGATCAGGGATTTGCCGGGCGCTGATCTCTCAACAGTGACTGCATTACCGGCTGAGCCCCCTTTCTTCCCAGGGAGGGGGCTTCGACTCGTCGCGGGAGGGGGCTTCGACTCTTCGCGGGAGGGGGCTTCGACGTTCCTGGCTCCGCCCGCTCCGGCCCGGCCGCGTCCGTGGGGCGCATTCCAATCCTTTGGGCAAGGTATGTCGATATCGTCGCCCGATACCAGCCGATAAGTCACACTGGCTGCGGAGGGGGGACCGGTGCGGCAGCGGTGCGCCGAGATGCCGGTCCGAGGGTTCGCGCTGCCTTGGGGGAGGCGGTGCGGCGATCAGTGGGGGGATGCATGACGCAGTCGCTTCCGGGGCAACGCCCTGCCCACGAGCAGGCGTACACCGGGCGCGCGGGACTGCCGGTCGTCGTGGTCGGCGCCGGCCCGTATGGACTGTCGGTGGCTGCACACCTTCGGGCGGCCGGGATGTCCGTCCGCATCTTCGGTGAGGTGATGGGCAGTTGGCGGCACGCCATGGCGACCGGCATGTTCTTGAAATCCACTCCGGCCGCCACCGATCTGTCCGCGCCTGAGCCGGGCGGGCGCCTGGCGGACTTCCGCCGTGTGCACGGTGAGCCGGAACTGACCGAGTTGACGCCGATCCCATGCGATGTCTTCGTGCGTTACGGGATGTGGTTTCAGAAGCGCTACGTCGGCGAGGTGGACCCGGCCCAGGTCGTGGCCGTCGACCAGGCCCCGTCAGGCCCGGGTTTCCACGTCCGGCTGAACGACGGGCAGGAGATCCCTGCCGCTGCGGTCGTGGTGGCCACTGGTCTGAACGGCCTCGCCCACATCCCGGAGGAACTGCGACTGCTCGCCCCCGCAGGGCCGGGCGTAGGTGCCCTGGTGTCACACACCAGCCACCACACGGACCTGTCGCCGTACGCCGGTCAGCGCGTTGCCGTCATCGGCGGTGGTCAGTCCGCGCTGGAAAGCGCCGCGCTGCTGCACGAGGCCGGCGCCGAGGTGCAGGTGCTGGTCCGGGAGTCGCGTGTCCTGTGGGGGGTGAAACCGGACCTGGTCCGCCCCTGGACGCAGCGCGTGGCCAGGCCCGCCTCGCCCCTGGGCACGGGCTGGGCCCTGGCCGCGGTGTGCACGGCTCCGGGAGGAGTGCGAAGGCTTCCCGCGTCCGCCCGCATGCTGCTGTTCCGCCGTGCTTTGGGGCCATCCGGAGGATGGTGGCTGCGGGACCGGGTCGAGGGCATCGTTCCGGTACGCACGTCAAGCCGCGTCACCCGAGCCGAGGCGACCGAGTCCCGCGTGCGCCTGGAAGTCGATGGACCCGGCGGGTCCGAGACGCTTACTGTCGATCACGTGCTCGCGGCCACCGGATACCGGCTCGACCTGGACGCGGTGCCGTTTCTGTCGTCCGAGGCGCGTGGAGCCCTGGCCTGTGTGCCGGGTTCGAAGGCGCCCCACCTGTCCGCTTCGTTCGAGTCGTCGGTCCCCGGCTTGTACTTCACCGGTTCCCTCGCCGCCCCGATGTTCGGCCCGATGATGCGGTTCGTGGCAGGGACGGAATTCGCCGCGACGCGCATTGCCCGGCACGCGTCACAAGTCTCTGCACTCCACTGAAGAAGCCTGGACTCACGTCGTCTGCGCCTAGGGGCGTGTTTCGAACCAGCGTCCTCCGCCCGAAGGGCGGGGCCCGCGGCGTCCGGTGCGGCGCATCGCAAGGCGGAGGGTCGTCCGCGTACTGAGCGTACGCGGACGACCCTGCCACACCGCACTCGGCGGCCACCCACCGATCAGCCGCGTAAACAACGCTCCAGGCCAATACACCTAGCCGCACCGCAAGATCGGCCACCCTCTGGAAGCCGCGGGCGTACTCACCTCCGGAGGGCTGGTGGTGAACGGCTGTGCCTGCCACACCCGAAAGTGACCGACCCAGGCAGTGGGCCGTCGGCCAGGCCTGCCAAGCCGTAGCACCCATATCGTGTTCCGATATCGGCAACCGTAGGATGGCGTGGAGTTCCGATCATCCTCAGGGAGCGCGTGATGAGCAGACCGTCCGGGGCGGCCGCCGTCCCCGATGAGCTGGAGCGGCGGCTGGGTGTGCCGGATGCCGTGGTGATCGGGCTGGGATCG
This sequence comes from Streptomyces sp. NPDC001222, assembly GCF_042896945.1. Lineage (NCBI taxonomy): Bacteria > Bacillati > Actinomycetota > Actinomycetes > Kitasatosporales > Streptomycetaceae > Streptomyces > Streptomyces sp. NPDC001222. The sequence continues at coordinate 154,817 of NZ_JBIAXT010000012.1, read as the reverse complement.
ATGATCGGGGCGGGGATCTTCGCCGCGCTCGCTCCCGCCGCACACGCGGCCGGCTCCGGGCTTCTGATCAGTCTCGGGGTGGCCGCCGTGGTGGCGTACTGCAATGCGACGTCCTCGGCACGGCTCGCGGCCCGCTACCCGGCCTCCGGCGGTACCTACGTCTACGGCCGCGAACGACTCGGGGAATTCTGGGGCTACCTCGCGGGCTGGGCCTTCGTGGTGGGCAAGACCGCCTCCTGCGCGGCGATGGCACTCACCGTGGGAGCGTACGTCTGGCCCGGCCAGGCGCACGCGGTGGCGGTCGCGGCCGTCGTGGCGCTGACCGCGGTGAACTACGCCGGAGTGCAGAAGGCGGCATGGCTGACCCGCGTGATCGTCGCCGTGGTGCTGGCCGTGCTGGCCGCGGTGGTCGTCGCCGCCCTCACGTCCTCCGCGGCGGACGCGACACGGCTGGACGTCGGTACGGACGCCTCCTTCAGCGGCGTGCTCCAGGCCGGTGGCCTGCTGTTCTTCGCGTTCGCCGGATACGCGCGCATCGCCACCCTGGGCGAGGAGGTACGCGACCCCGCCCGGACCATCCCCCGGGCCATTCCACTGGCACTGGGTATCACGCTGGTCGTGTACGCGGTGGTGGCCGTCTCCGCTCTGGCGGTGCTGGGTCCGCAGCGGCTGGCCGACGCCACCGCACCGCTGTCCGACGCCGTGCGGGCTGCGGGGGTGGGCCGGCTGGCGCCTGTCGTACGGGTCGGGGCGGCGGTGGCCGCGCTCGGATCCCTGCTCGCACTGATCCTCGGGGTCTCGCGCACGACGCTGGCCATGGCCCGCGACCGGCACCTTCCGCGCGTCCTGTCCGCCGTCCACCCCCGCTTCAAGGTGCCCCACCGCGCGGAGCTCCTGGTCGGCGCGGTCGTCGCGGCGCTGGCGGCGACGACGGACGTCCGCGGCGCGATCGGCTTCTCGTCCTTCGGAGTGCTGGTCTACTACGCCGTCGCCAACGCCTCGGCCTGGACGCTGACGCCGCAGGAGAACCGGCCGCCACGCGTCGTCCCCTCCGTCGGCCTGGCCGGCTGCCTGCTGCTGGCCTTCACCCTGCCCGAGACGTCCGTGGTCTGGGGAGCGGCAGTACTCGCGCTCGGGGCTGCCGCGTACGGGGTGCGCCACGCGGTGACCGCGCGCCGCACCCCTTAGACCGAGTGCACCGCACGCAGGAGCAGCACACCAAGCGCGCCTCGAGGCCTCGCCGTACGGCAAGACGGCGCGTCGTCTGGCGGGGAGCCAACACCTCGCCGCCGGCCGGGTCGACTCCAGGGGCGGGTGGGACGAAGCTTCGGCCGGCAGGTTCACCGACCGGTGCCCACCAAGGCCGCGAGGCCTCCGCCTACCCGCCTTCAGACGGCGTCGCTGCCCAGGACTTCGCGAGCCAGTTCGGCCAGTGCCTTGCGGTCCTCGGCCAGCGCCGTGCGGCCGGCCTCCGTGGCCGTGTAGACGCGCCGGGCACGGCCGTCGACGACGCGCTGTTCGGAGACCAGCAAACCGTCGGCCTCCAACCGGTGCAGCGTCGGGTACAGCGTGCCGGGACTGATCTGGTAACCGTGGTGCGCCAGTTCCTCCGTCATCCACGCGCCGTGGATCTCCCCTTCGGCGGCGTGATGCAGGATGTGCAGCCGCACTGCTCCGCGCTGGAACTCACGCATCGTCCACCCCTCCACGCCCCACCACCCAGCAGTGACGAGACCGATATCGGCCCTCGATTTTACGTGCCTCGGGAGGGGCAGGCTGCAAGCGGGCGAGTGGTCGCCGCCAGCTGAACGGGTCGGGCCGCCAGCACCACGTCGGCGAGGGGGCAGCCGGGCCCGGCGTCACCGCACACTCGTCCGATCCTGGCCGAGGGAGCCAAGTCGGCCCTGACCGATCGCATCGCGGACCTTGATCGGCAGATCGAGGGGAATGAACGCTTCGATCACGACCGTCGTCTGGGACCGGGTGAACGCTGCTCTCGCGGACGTGGAGCGCGTCCCCCTTCCGGAGCCTGAGCTCCTGCCCCCGATGGTCATCGAAGGACGCGTCGACCCGAGCGTGATGCTGCACCCAGAAGGACGATCCCGAACGGAATCCCGATGATCGTGAGGCACAGCAGCACTCCCGCCGGCAGGCAGACAGCCGAGGAACGCCGGAAGCCGCTCAGCACGAGCCGTATGACGTTCAGGATGGTCTTACCGGTGGCGGCCTGCCATCTGTTCGAGCCGGGAGATGCGCTCCGCCATCGGCGGGTGCGTGGAGAACATCTTGGAGAGTCCCTCGCCCGGACGGAAGGGGTTGGCGATCATCATGTGGCTCGCGGTCTCGATGCGCGGCTCGGGCGGCAGCGGGAGCTGCCTGGTGCCCGCCTCGAGCTTGCGCAGGGCGCTCGCGAGCGCGAGGGGGTCGCCGGTCAGCTGTGCGCCGGAGGCGTCCGCCTGGTACTCCCTGGAGCGGCTGATGGCCAGCTGGATGAGGGTCGCGGCGAGCGGACCCAGGATCATGATCAGGAGCAGGCCGAGGAGGCCTGGGCCCTCGTCGTCGTCCGAGCGGCCGAACGGGATCAGCCAGGCGAAGTTCACCAGGAACATGATCACGGAAGCGAGCGCTCCGGCAACCGAGGAGATCAGGATGTCGCGGTTGTAGACATGGCTCAGCTCGTGCCCGATGACACCGCGCAGTTCACGCTCGTCGAGGATGCGCAGGATGCCTTCGGTGCAACACACGGCCGCGTTGCGCGGATTGCGGCCCGTCGCGAACGCGTTCGGCGCCTCCGTCGGCGAGATGTAGAGCCGCGGCATGGGCTGACGCGCCTGGTTGGACAGGTCACGGACCATGCGGTACAGCGCCGGGGCCTCGAATTCGCTCACCGGGCGCGCACGCATCGCGCGTAGAGCCATTTTGTCGCTGTTCCAGTACGCGTACGCATTGGTGCCGATCGCTACGAGAACCGCGACGATCAGACCCGTACGCCCGAAGAAGCTGCCGATGACGATGATGAGTGCGGACAGTCCCCCGAGGAGTACTGCGGTCCTGAGCCCGTTGTGCCGGCGGTGCACGGTACGCCCTCCAAGTGGTGCGGCAGGGGAACCCTTTGTCTGCGGATGCTGCTGACTCCACTTCTCAGTGGACCCTCCCGCACTGGTCAACGCCAGGCGGGGACAGCAAGTTCCCTTGTGCCGGTACCGGGGCGCGTAGGCCGTCCGGGTGAGGCGGCCGCACGCGCGCGTGGCGGCTCTCGGGTGCCCGCGCGGTGAGGGGCGTCGGTCAGAACAGGGCGGCGGCCGAGAAGCGGAGCACCAGCTGCGGCGCTCCGGACAGGGCGATGCCCAGGACGGCGGTCAGGGCGATGGCGGCCGTGAGCGGGCCCGGGACGCGGTGCTTCTCGGGCTCTCCCTCAGGGGCCCGGAAGAGCAGGGCGGTCCACTGGAGGTAGTAGAAGAGGGCGATCACCACGTTGACGGCCATGACCACGGCGAGCCAGCCGAGCCCGGCGTCGACGGCCGCGGAGAACACCGTGACCTTCGCGAAGAGGCCGATGATGCCCGGCGGGAGACCGGCCAGGCAGAGCAGGAAGAACGCCAGCAGCAAGGCCGCGAGCGGGTGGGACGCGTACAGACCGCGGTAGTCGCTGATCCGGTTCAGGGTTTTCGCCCGTCCCACGAGCGCGGCCACGGCGAAGGCACCGAGGTTCACCGCCCCGTACGTCAGCGCGTACGCCACGGTGGAACCGATCGACTTCTGGGCGTCCTTGGAGTAGGCGGCCGCGGCGATCGGCACCAGGAGGTAGCCCGCCTGACCGACCGAGGACCAGGCGAGCAGGCGTACGGCGCTGTACGCGCGCGTGGCCTGCTGCCGCAGGGCGCCGACGTTGCCGACGGTCATGGTCAGGGCCGCCAGCGCGGCGAGGGCCGGGCCCCAGACGTCGGCGTACGACGGGAGGGCCACGACGGTGACGAGGATCAGGCCGGAGAAGCCGACCGCCTTGCCGACGACGGACAGGTAGGCGGCGACCGGGAGGGGCGCGCCCACATAGGTGTCGGGCACCCAGAAGTGGAACGGCACCGCGGCCGTCTTGAAGGCGAAGCCGACGAGGGTGAGGACGACGCCCGCCTGCGCGAGGGTGTGCAGCTGGCCGTCCACGTGCTGGATCCGGTCGGCGATCCGGACGAGGTACAGGCTGCCCGTGGACGCGTACACGAAGCTGATGCCCATGAGGCTCACCGCGGTCGCGGTGACGGACGACAGGAAGAACTTCAGGGCCGCTTCGGAGGACCTCTTGTCGCCGTACCGGATGCCGACGAGGGCGAACGCCGGGAGGGACGCGACCTCCAGGGCGACGATGAGGGTCGCCAGGTCGCGGGAGGCGGGCAGCAGGGCGGCTCCGGCGGCGGAGGAGAGCAGCAGGAACCAGAACTCCCCTTCGGGGACCGTCTTCCGGGCGTCCTTCAGGGTGGTGACGGACAACAGGGCCGCGAGGAGGGCACCGAGGAGGACCAGGAGCTGGATGACGAGGGTGAAACGGTCCGCCGTGTAGCTGCACAGGTGCGGATCGCCCGTCAGGCAGAAGGTGGCGCGGTCGCCGTCCAGGAGGGGCAGCAGCATGACCGTCGCGACGGCGAGCCCCGCGATGGAGACCCAGCCGAGCAGGGCCTTTCTCCGCTCGTCGAGGAAGAGGTCGGCGACCAGGACGACCAGTCCGACGACCGCCGCGATGGTGGGCGGCGCGATCGCCAACCAGTCGACGGACTGGACGAGGGAGCTCATCGGGTGCCTCCTGCGAGGAGCTGCTGCACGGCCGGGTCGGTCAGACCGAGGAGGGCCCTGGGCCACAGGCCGGCGACGACGGTGAGGACGACGAGCGGCGTCCAGGCCGCGAATTCGTAGGTGCGGACGTCGGCGAGGCTCGGGGCCTCCTGCGGTACGGCGCCCATGCACACCCGCCGTACCACGATGAGCATGTACGCGGCGGTGAGCAGGGTGCCGAACGCGGCGATCGCCATGAAGGTGAGGAAGGCCGGGCGGCTGAGGTCGGCGGCGGGCTTGAAGGCGCCGAACATGGCCAGCATCTCCCCCCAGAATCCGGCCAGTCCCGGCAGACCGAGGGAGGCGACGGCGGCGAAGGCGACCAGCCCGCCGAGGCGGGGTGCCTTGCCGTAGAGGCCGGCGCCGGTCTCCTCGGCCAGGGTGTCGAGGTCGGTGGTACCGGTGCGGTCCTTCAGCCCGCCGACAAGGAAGAAGAGCAGGCCGGTGATGAGGCCGTGGGCGATGTTGGCGAACAGCGCGCCGTTCACTCCGGTCGGGGTGGTCGTCGCGATGCCGAGCAGTACGAAGCCCATGTGGCCGACGGAGGAATAGGCGATGAGCCGCTTGAGGTCGCCTTTCGCGCCCCGTTTGGCGAGGGCGAGGCAGGCCAGGGATCCGTAGATGATCCCGACGACGGCGAAGGCGGCGAGGTAGGGCGCGAAGGTGTGGAATCCCTCCGGCGCGACCGGCAGGAGGATGCGCACGAACCCGTACGTGCCCATCTTCAGCAGCACGCCGGCCAGCAGGACCGAGCCGACGGTGGGGGCCGCGGTGTGGGCGTCGGGCAGCCAGCTGTGCAGCGGCCACATCGGCGTCTTGACCGCGAGCCCGATCCCGATCGCCAGAACGGCGATGACCTGAACGGATGTGGTGAGTGACCGGCCGTTGTCAGTGGCGAGTGCCACCATGTCGAACGTGCCTGCCTTGAGTCCGATCAGAAGCAGGCCGAGCAGCATGACGACGGAGCCGAGCAGCGTGAAGAGGATGAATCGCCACGCGGCCTGGGTCCGCCCCTCACCGCCCCAGCGGGCGATGAGGAAGTACATCGGGATGAGGACCATCTCGAACGCGAGGAAGAACAGCAGCAGGTCGAGGACGGCGAACGTGGCGAGGGTGCCGGACTCGAGGACGAGCAGCAGAGCGACGAACGCCTTCGGGGAGGGCCCCGTGGGCGGCTTGAAGTACGAGTAGAGCGCGCAGAGGAAGGTCAGCAGCGCGGTCAGGACCAGAAGGGGGAGGGAGATGCCGTCGATGCCGAGGTGGATCCGCACATCAAGTGCGGGGATCCAACTGATGTCGGTCGTGGCCTGCATCTTCGACGGGTGGCCGTGGTCGAAGCCGAGCGCGAGGACGATCGCGGCGACGAGGACGGCACCGGTGACGGTGACCCCGTGCCGCAGCACGGCCTGCTCGGGTGACTTCCCCGTCAGCCCGGGCGGGGCCGGCAGGAGAGCGGCGAGCGCGCCGATGAGCGGCACGCCGACGATGAATGCCAGAAGGTACTGCATCACGGGCTCGCTGATATCGATCACGTCTGCTCACACTCCCGTGGCGACGAGGAGGGCGGCCACCGCCAGGAGGACGGTGCCGGCGAGCAGCGCGCTCACATAGGTCTGCACATTGCCGGTCTGGGCGCGCCGTACGGCGGCCCCCAGCAGGCGGGGCAGGGCGCCCGCGCCACGTACGTAGGTTTCGACGACCTCGCGGTCCAGGAACCTTACGAGGCTCGCCCCGGCCCTGACGGGCCGGACGAAGAGCGCGTCGTACACGGCGTCCAGGTGGAAGCCGACGGCCGCGTGACGGTGCAGCGGGCCGAGCAGCAGACGGCCCGGGTCCGCCGGGTCCGGCGCGTAGGCGACGTCCCCGTACACGGGTGTGTGGCTGGCGATGGCCTCGGCCTCGACGAGTCCGGCGTCTGCCTCGGGGTGAGCCGCGACCGCACCCAGCGGGACACGGGCCGCGAGGGCGGTGGTGTGCCGCCAGGCTCCGTAGGTCATGAGTCCGCCGACCAGGGCGAGGCCCGTGCCGAGGACGGACGTGGTGAGCGCCGGCGTGAGGGAGCGGCCGTCGAACCAGCCGGGCAGCACGCCGTAGGCGAGACCGAACGCGAGCGACGGGACGCAGAGCACCCACAGCATCGCGTTCATGGTGAGGGGCTGCTTGCCGTGGTCAGGGGCCTCGGGTCCGTGGCCGCGGAAGGCGAGCAGCCACAGGCGGGTCGCGTAGGCGGCGGTGAGCAGAGCGGTGACCAGGCCGGTGACGAGGACGATCCACCCCGCGGCGCCGGGTGCGTGCGCGGTGTGGCCGGTGGCGACATGCTCGGCGGCGCCGAGGACGGACTCCTTGGAGAAGAAGCCCGCGAAGGGCGGGATCGCGGCGAGCGACAGCAGCGCCACGGTCATCGTCCAGTAGGCGTCGGGCACGCGGGCCCGCAGGTCCTTCATACGGGACATGGCGGCCAGCGAGTTGGTCCCGGCGGCGTGGATGATCACGCCGGCGGCGAGGAACAGCAGCGCCTTGAAGGCGCCGTGCGACAGGAGGTGGAAGACGGCGGCACCGCGGTCGCCGACGGCGAGGGCGCCGGTCATGTAGCCGAGCTGGCCGATCGTCGAGTAGGCGAGGACGCGCTTGATGTCGTCCTGGGCGAGCGCGGCGAGCGCCGATCCGGCCATCGTCACGGCGGCCATCACGGCGAGGACCACCATCGCGGCCGAGGAGGCCTCGAAGACCGGGAGGAGACGGGCGATGAAGTAGACACCGGCGGCGACCATGGTCGCGGCGTGGATCAGCGCGGAGACGGGGGTGGGGCCCGCCATCGCGTCGGGGAGCCAGGTGTGGAGCGGGAACTGCGCCGACTTGCCCGCCACACCGGCCAGAAGCAGCAGGGCGACCAGGGTGGGGTGGTGCAGTCCGCCGCTCGCCACGGTGCCGAGGACCCCGGTGATGCGGAAGGAGCCGGCGTCGGTGCCGAGGGCGAACAGCCCGATGAGGAAGGGGACGTCGCCGAGCTTGGTGACCAGGAAGGCCTTGATGGAGGCGGCGCGGGCTTCCGGAGTCTCCCAGTAGTGGCCGACCAGGAAGTAGGAGCAGATGCCCATGACTTCCCAGCCGACCAGCAGCACGATCAGGTCGCCCGAGTAGACGACCAGGAGCATCGCGGAGGTGAACAGGGAGACGAGAGCGGCGTACGAGGGGTAGCGCGGGTCGTCGCGCAGATAGCCCGTCGAGTAGATCTGCACACAGGTGGCGACGACGCCCACCAGGACGGCGACGAGGGCGGCGAAGCCGTCGACGTGCAGGGCGAGTTCGATCGGGACCGAGCCCGTGGGCGTGAGTTCGGTGGCCGAGTCGATCGCCGTGCCGCCGCCCTGACGCGCGGCGACCAGCACGGCAGCCACGAGCGACGCGAGCGTGGGCAGGACGGCGAGGGGACGGACGAAGCCGGGGGCCGTGCGGCCGAGCAGCAGGCCGGCCGCGGCGCCCAGGAACGGAAGGAGGGGAACGAGGACGGCGAGGGTGGTCGTGGTCACGCGGTGGCCTCAGCCTTCTCAGCCGCCGGGGTGTCGAGGTCGTGCCCCTCGGCGGTGTCGCGGAGCCGGTCGATGTCCGAGGTGCCGCGGTTGCGGTAGACGGCGAGGACGATCGCCAGGCCGATGCCGATCTCGGCGGCCGCGATGGCGATGGTGAACAGGGTCAGGGCCTGGCCGGAGTGCAGCGTCTCGCGGGCGGTCCTGCTCAGCCAGACGTCGAAGGCGACGAGGTTGAGGTTGACGGCGTTGAGCATCAGCTCGACCGACATCAGGACGAGGATCGCGTTGCGGCGGGCGAGGACGCCGTACAGGCCGGTGGAGAAGAGGAGAGCGGAGAGCGCGGCGGGATAGACGAGGTGCATCAGCGGGCGCCTTCCTTCTCGCTCCGGCTGCCCGGGACGACCGGGGCGCTCGCGGTGGTGGCCGCCGCGTCCGCCTTGGCCTTGCGGGACAGGACGATCGCGCCGACCAGGGCGGCGAGGAGGAGGACGGAGAGCGCCTCGAAGGGGAGGACCCAGTTCTGGAAGAGGCTCGCGCCCGTGACCTTCGTGGAGCCGGAGGCGGCGCCGCCGAGATCCATCCAGGTCGCACGGAAGGCGTCGACGACCACCCACACCAGCGCGGCCGCCGCGGCGAGGGCCACCGCGAGGGCGGCCCGGCGATTGCCGGAGTCGGCGTCCGGGGAGCGGCCGATGGGTGCCTTGGTGAGCATCAGACCGAACAGAAGGAGGACGACGACGGAACCGACGTAGATGAGGACCTGCACCCAGGCGATGAACTCGGCGGTGAGCAGGAGGTACTCGATGGCGAGCCCGCCGAGGGTCGCCACGAGCCACAGTGCGGCGTGCACCAGCTGCCGGGTGGTGACGGTGACCAGCGCGGCGCCGAAGGTGACGACGCCGACGAGGAGGAAGGCGACCTCCACTCCGGTCGGGGAGAGGAAGCCGTGCGTGGGGGCGGCCGCGACGGCCGCCGTCGCGAAGGCGAGACTCACGACGCTCCTTCCTGCGGACGGGCGGACTCGGCCGACTCGGCGGCCTGGGCCGCGGCCAGCTTCTCGGCGGCCTTGAGAGCGGCCGCGACCTCCTTGGGCTCCTCGGCGCCGGGGTCGAGGGCGGGCGGGGCCGGCACGGTCCACATCCACTCGCGGAGCTTGTCGCGCTCGTGGGTGAGTTCGCGGATGTCGGTCTCGGCGTACTCGAACTCCGGGGACCAGAACAGGGCGTCGAAGGGGCAGACCTCGATGCAGATACCGCAGTACATGCAGAGGGAGAAGTCGATGGCGAAACGGTCGAGGACGTTGCGGCTGCGCTCACGGCCGCCGGGGGCGGCGGGCGGGACCGTCTCCTTGTGGGAGTCGATGTAGATGCACCAGTCCGGGCACTCGCGGGCGCACAGCATGCAGACGGTGCAGTTCTCCTCGAACAGGCCGATGACGCCGCGGCTGCGGGGCGGGAGGGACGGCTGGGACTCCGGGTACTGCTCGGTGACGGATTTCCTCGTCATCGTGCGCAGGGTGACGGCCAGCCCCTTGGCGAGGCCGGAACCGGGGATCGACAGGCGGGGCCGCCCGGAGGGCGTCCTCGAGGCGTGGTGGTCGGGCGACGGGCGGGACATGGTTAGGAGATCACCACCTTGACGATGCCGGTGAGGGCGATCTGGGCGAGGGAGAGAGGGACGAGAAGGGTCCAGGAGAGCTTCTGGAGCTGGTCCTCGCGCAGGCGGGGGTAGGTGACGCGAAGCCAGATGACCACGAAGGCGAGGATCGCGGTCTTCAGAAGGGTCCACAGCCAGCCGAGGCCGTCGGCACCCCAGGGGCCGTGCCAGCCGCCCAGGAAGAGAACCGTGGTCAGGCCGCACAGGACGACGATCCCGGCGTACTCGGCGAGAAGGAACAGAGCGAAACGGAGGCCGGTGTACTCGGTGTACGCACCGAAGATGATCTCCGAGTCGGCGACAGGCATGTCGAACGGCGGGCGCTGCAGCTCGGCGAGGCCGGCGACGAAGAAGACCAGCGCGCCGATGATCTGCCAGGGCAGCCACCACCACTCGAAGGCGTTGACGATGCCGGGGAGCGAGACCGTGCCCGCCGCCATGGCCACCGAGGCGGCGGCGAGCAGCATGGGGAGTTCGTAGGCGAGGAGCTGGGCGGCGGTACGGAGACCGCCGAGGAGGGAGAACTTGTTCGCGGAGGCCCAGCCGGCCATCAGGGAGCCGAGCACGCCGACGCCCATGACGGCCAGGACGAAGAAGATGCCCGCGTCGATGACCTGGCCGACCGCGCCCTGGCCCGGGCCGATCGGGATGGCCAGGAGCACGAGGAGGTAGGGCAGCAGGGCGACGACGGGGGCGAGCTGGAAGATGCGGCGGTCGGCGCCCGCCGGGACCACGTCCTCCTTCTGGGCGAACTTCACGCCGTCGGCGACGAGCTGGGCCCAGCCGTGGAATCCGCCGGCGTACATCGGACCCAGACGGCCCTGCATATGGGCCATGACCTTGTGTTCGGTCTGGCCGACGATCAGGGGGAACGTGAGGAAGACGACGAACACGACGACGAGTCGCAGGGCGACGTCGAGAGCGCCGTTCACTGCGTGCCTCCGGAGGAATCGTCGTGGGTGGTCTCGTCGGGAGTGGTGTCGTCCGGGGCGGGCGGCTCGGGGGGCTGCCGGTCGCCGGGGCGGGGCTTGCCGGGGCCGGTGTCCTCGGGGCGGGGTTCGCCTGAGCCGGGCTCGGCGGGCCGGGGGCCGCCCGGGCGGTCCCTGCCGGGGGCGGTGTCGCCGGGGCGGGTGCCACCGTCGGTCGCGTCGGGCTCGGCGGCGGCCGCGGTCCCGGTCTCCGTCTCGGTCGCCGGAGGCTCGGCGCCGGCCGACGGCTCAGCGCCGGCCGACGGCTTCGAGGGCTGTTCGGGGGCGGTTGGCCCGGGCTCGTCGAAGGCCGGGCGGGCGTGGTGCCACGGGGCGTCCGCGCTGCGCGAGGCGGCGGACGGCTTGCGGTCCGCGCCCGCCGCCGCGGTGTCCGCGCGCTGTGAGGCCGAGCCCTCCGAGGCGCTGCGAGACCGGCGGGGGCCGGACGGAGGACCGGCAGGAGCAGCAGGCTGCTCGACACCCTCGGTGCTCTCGGTGCTCTCAGCAGCGCGTTGCGAGGCCGACCCCTGCGACGCGCTCCGCGTACGACGGGGACCGGCCGGGGCGGCCGTCGCCCCGGTGTCGCCCTCGGTGCGCTGCGAGGCGGAGCCCTCCGAGGCGCTCCGGGCGCGGCGCGGACCCGACGGAGCCGCAGCTTCCGTGCCCGGCTCCGCCCCGCGCTGCGAGGCCGAACCCTCCGACACGGAGCGAGCGCGGCGCGGCGCAGGTGCGGCCTCCGCGGATTCGACGCCTGCCGGGGCCTGGCTGGCCGAGTCCTCCGCTGTCGTACGGGCGCGGCGGACCGGGCGCTCGCCCGCGGCACGGCCGGCGGCGGCTCGGGCCGGACGGGCGGGAGCCGGAGGCAGCTGCCCCTTGAGAGGGCCCCACTCGTTCGGGTCGGGGACGCCCGGGGGCAGCATCTGACGGCGCTTGGGACCGCCGTGGTCGGACTCCCCCGGTTCCTTGGCACCGGGCCAGGCCTTGGCGACCCGGGCCGCCAGGACGAAGTCCTTGCGCAGGGGGTGGCCCTCGAAGCCCTCGGGCAGAAGCAGGTGGTCCAGCGCCGGGTGGCCCTCGAAGGCGACGCCGAACATTTCGTGGGTCTCGCGTTCGTGCCAGGCGGCGCCCGCGTAGACCGCCACGGCGGAGGGCAGGACAGGGGCCTCGTGCGCGACCGTGGTCCGTACGAGGAGACGGCGGACCGGGGACAGGGCCACCACATGCGCCGAGACGCGCAGACCGGTGCCCGGTTCGTCGACGGCGCTCAGCCAGTCGAAATAGGTGCACCCCAGCTCGTCGCGTGCGACCCGCAGCGCCGCGATCCAGCCCGCGGACGGCACGTCGACCGTCAGGACCTCGTACGACTCCTCGGCCGTGGCCTCCGGGCCGAAGAGGTCCTCGACGGGTACGGGCAGCCAGCCGACGGCGGTCATCGCGCCACCCCGGAGGCCGGGTCTGCACCGGGGCCCGAGTCCGTGTCCGGAACAGCCGACGGCGGCTGGACCAGCCCGCTCTGCAGGGCGGCGGCGGACGGTCGCGAAGAGCCGTACCGCTCCCCCAGCGACTCGCGCGCGATCTTCTCCTGAAGCTTGAGGATGCCCTGGAGCAACGCCTCGGGGCGCGGCGGGCAACCGGGGACGTACACATCCACCGGGATGATCTGGTCGACGCCCTTCGTGACCGAGTACGAGTCCCAATAGGGGCCGCCGCAGTTGGAGCAGGCCCCGAAGGAGATGACGTACTTCGGCTCGGGCATCTGCTCGTACAGGCGCTTGACCGCCGGGGCCATCTTGTCCGTGACCGTGCCGGAGACCACCATCAGGTCGGCCTGGCGCGGCCCCGGCGCGAACGGGATCACCCCGAGGCGGATGAAGTCGTGCCGGGCCATCGACGCGGCGATGAACTCGATGGCACAGCAGGCGAGGCCGAAGTTGAAGACCCACAGCGAGTAACGGCGGCCCCAGTTCAACACCACCTTCATCGGCTCGGGAGCGAGGCGCGCCAGCGCGCCGAGCCGCTTCGGCTCGGGCAGCAGCACGGGCTCCGGGACCGGGGAAGCAGAGGTGGCCGAGGGGTTCACGTCCATGCCAGGACGCCCTTCTTGTATGCGTACAGCAGGCCTACGGTCAGGAAGCCGAGGAAGATGAACATCTCCACGAGCGTCGCCGCGCCGTAGCCGGGGGCGGCGAAGACCGTCGCCCAGGGGAACAGGAAGATCGAGTCGATCGCGAAGATCACGTACAGGAAGGCATAGACGTAATAGCGGACCTGGGTGTGGGCCCAGCCCTCGCCGACGGGGTCCACGCCGCACTCGTACGTCAGGAGCTTTTCCGGGGTGGGCACGACGGGACGCAGCAGGCGGCCCGCGCCGAAGGCGACGGCGACGAAGAACACGCCGATGACGACGAGCAGCCCGACGACGGAGTAGGAGTGGAAGTAGCCCGCCGCGATGACGTTCCCCGTGTTCGCGGCGTTCTTCGCGCTCCCCGTCTCCGCCATGACAGCGACGGCGGTCGGATCCGGCACGTCAGCCCCTCGCTCCCTGACCTCGTGACCGTGGTGAACGTTGTGTTCGACGATCTGTACGCACGGGAGTCTAGGCCCTGCTAAAGAGAGGGTGAGCAGCCCGTCACACCTCGAGACGGGCCGGTCCTCCCCCGCGCGCTCCGGTCACGTACCCATCGTGCAACCGCGCGCACGCCTCGCGGGACCCCGAAAGCACACCCGGCGCCCTCGAGAACGGGCGCACCGTCTCCGTAGGCGTGCCTCGCCGCCCCCGGAAGGTGGGGTTTCCCCCACCGGATCGCGGCGGCCCGCCTCATGGTGTCGCGGCGGGCGGCACGGCAGGCTGAGAGACATGACCGAACGAGGCCGGCAGATATGACCGAACGCATGACCCAGAGCGCCCGGGACCACGACGAGCACCCGCCGCCCGCGCGTCTCGCCCTGGACGGGCACACCTGGCGGGAGATCGCGTATCTGCTCGCGAACCTGCCGATGTCGCTGGTGGGGTTCGTCTACGCCGTGACGGTGCTGTCCACGGGTGCGGGACTGACGGTGACCGTGATCGGTCTCCCGTTGCTGGCGGCCGGGCTCGCGGGCGCGCGGCAGATCGGCAGGCTGGAGCGGGCGCGGGCCAGGGTGCTGCTCGGGATGCGCGTGGACGAGCCGACACCGCTGCGCCTGCTCAGAAGCCGCGGGCTGTTCCAACGGCTGTGGATGGCGCTGAAGGATCCCGTGGGCTGGCGGACGATGCTGTACGGCTTCATCCGGCTGCCCTGGGGGATTCTGACCTTCACGGTGACCCTCGTGTCGCTGTTCGTGCTGTGGCCGGTTCTGCCGTTCCTGGCGCGCGGGCTGGCGAACGTGGACCGGGCGATGGCACGGGTCCTGCTGTCCCCCTCCGACGAGCTGGAGCGGCGCATCGCCGAGCTGGAGTCCGACCGCGGGGTGGTCGTGGACACGGCGGCGGCCGACCTGCGGCGCATCGAGCGCGATCTGCACGACGGGGCGCAGGCGCGGCTGGTGAACCTGGCGATGGGGCTCGGACTGGCCAAGGAGAAGCTGCTGGAGGACCCGGACGCGGCGGCGGCGATGGTCGACGAGGCGCACGGCGAGGTGAAGCTGGCGCTGCAGGAGCTGAGGGACCTCGCGCGGGGCATCCATCCGGCGGTGCTGACCGACCGGGGCCTGGACGCGGCGCTGTCGGCGGTCGCCACCCGCTGCACGGTGCCGGTCAAGGTGACCGTTGACCTGAGCCGGAGACCGGCCGCGGCGATCGAGGGCATCGCCTACTTCACGGTCTCCGAGCTGCTGCAGAACGTCAGCAAGCACAGCGCGGCGAAGTCGGCCTCCGTCGATGTCTGGCGCTCGGAGGAACGGCTGCTCATCCAGGTCCGGGACGACGGTCGCGGCGGCGCCCGCCTCGACGGCGGCACCGGCATGGCGGGGCTGGCGGAGCGCCTTGACGCGGTCGACGGCCTGTTCGTCGTCGACTCCCCGGTGGGCGGCCCGACGACGGTCACGGCGGAACTGCCGTGGCGGGACCGGGAGGACAGGGCGCCCGGGCGGTAGGCAGTACGCGGAGCTGCGGGGCAGGGAGCGGTCGTGCGCGGAGGCGCGGGGCCGCTTCTGCGTATGTGGGCTCGCCTCAGCTCGCCCCGAGGTCGTGCGCGCCCGTCGTAGGGGGTGGGGAAAACCCCCGTTCCAAGAGGCCGACGCGCTCCATGGCCGGGCGGGCGGGGGACCGGGAGGGTAGAGGTACGAACCCGGAGAGGCCCGCACAGCCCGAGCGCACCGGGGTGGACGACGAGGAGAACGGAAGACACCGATGGCCACGTACTACGGGCAGGGGTACGGAGAGTGGGACGACCCTGGATCACCCGGCGCCGGAAGGCGGCCGCACCGGCTTCCGGTCGTGCTGCGGGCGCCGTTCGAGGGGCGCAGCTGGCGTGAGTTCTGCCATCTGCTGCTGAACCTGCCCCTCGGGATCCTGATGTTCAGCTACAGCGTCACGATGCTCTCGCTCGGCGCCGGCCTGCTGGTGACGTTCCTGGGGATACCGGTGCTCGCGGCGACCCTCGCGGGATGCCGGGGCTTCGGGGCGCTGGAGCGGGCGCGGGCCCGGGGGCTGCTGGGGCTCGAGGTGGCCGAGCCGGAGCCCGTGGTGGTCAAGCGGCGGGGGCCGATGGCCTGGATCGGGGCGATGCTCCGGAGCGGGGTGTCGTGGCGGCACATGCTGTACACGGTGCTGCTGTTCCCGTGGGCGGTCTTCTCGTTCGTCGTGGGGGTCACTTTCTGGACGTGTGGATGGGGGCTGGTCACGTATCCCCTGTGGTTCTGGGTGTTCCCCATGTACGGCGGTCAGGGCGGCATTCAGCTCTACGGCGACGAGACCCACAGCGTCTACCTCGACAACCCGTTCGAGATCACGGTGACCGCGCTGGTGGGCCTGTTGATCACGCTGGCCACACCGTGGATCGTCCGGGGGCTGACGACCGTGGACCGGCTGCTGGTGCGGGGACTCCTCGGGCCGTCGCGGCTGGCCACCCGCGTGGTCGAGCTGGAGTCGGACCGGGGAGTGGTGGTCGACACGGCGGCGGCGGACCTCCAGCGCATCGAGCGGGACCTGCACGACGGGGCGCAGGCGCGGCTGGTGGCGCTGGCCATGGATCTGGGGCTGGCCAAGGAGAAGCTGGCCCAGGACCCTCAGGCGGCGGCGCGGATGGTGGACGAGGCGCACGGAGAGGTGAAGACGGCGCTGCAGGAGCTGCGGGACCTGGCACGCGGGATCCATCCGGCGGTGCTGACGGACCGGGGACTGGATGCGGCGCTGTCGGCGGTGGCCTCGCGGTGCACCGTGCCGGTGCGGGTGGAGGTGGACCTGCCGTCGCGGCCGGCCCCGGCGATCGAGGGGATCGCCTACTTCACCGTGTCGGAGCTGCTGCAGAACGTCAGCAAGCACAGCGGGGCGAAGTCGGCCTCCGTCGATGTGTGGCGGGCGGAGCAGCGGTTGCTGCTCCAGGTGGCCGATGACGGGGTGGGGGGCGCGGACGCCTCCAGCGGGTCGGGGCTGGCCGGGCTGTCGGAGCGGCTGGACGCGGTGGACGGGGTGCTGGTGGTCAATTCGCCGCCCGGGGGGCCGACCCGAGTCACCGCCGAACTGCCATGGCGATCGTCCTGACCGACCACACCTCACCGGCCAGAGCGCCTGCCCCCTCGAACACCTCGGCACCCCACACCCGAAGACACCCGACGCACGCCACCTGACGGAACCCCCACCCCATGCCCCACCCCCGCCGCACCCCTCCCCGCTTCCCTGACCCACCGCTCCGTCACCCCGTGCTCGCCACCCTGGCCCGCCACCGGCCGCATTCCCGCCCGCCCCGAAGCCCCGGGCCCACCGGCCCGACCCGCCCCACCACCCCTTCCACAGCACGAAATCGCCCCCCAACACGGCCGCGCGAGGCTTATCCACAGGCCCGATGTGGAAGTGTGGATCGCGCGATACTGAGGTGCCGAAGGGGGCTGGGCGTCGGGCGTCCAGGACACCGCCGGACGCGCAGACGCACGGCCGAAGACGAAGGGCACGGGGGGCCGAGGATCGTGGAGGACAGGGTGCGGGTGGTCATCGCCGAGGATTCAGTGCTGCTCAGGGAGGGCCTGACCCGGCTGCTGACCGATCGCGGGCATGAGGTCGTCGCCGGTGTCGGTGACGGGGTCGCGTTGATCAAGACCATCACCGAGTTGGCGGACCGGGGCGAGCTGCCCGACGTGGTCGTGGCCGACGTCCGGATGCCGCCCACGCACACGGACGAGGGTGTCCGGGCCGCAGTGCAGCTGCGCAAGGCGCACCCCGGCCTCGGTGTGCTGGTGCTGTCGCAGTACGTGGAGGAGCGGTACGCCACCGAACTGCTGGCCGACTCCAGCCGCGGTGTGGGCTATCTGCTCAAGGACCGGGTCGCCGAGGTGCGCGAGTTCGTGGACGCCGTGGTGCGGGTGGCCGAGGGGGGTACGGCGCTGGACCCGGAGGTGGTCGCACAGCTGCTCGGGCGCAGCCGCAAGCAGGACGTGCTCGCCGCGCTCACTCCGCGTGAGCGGGAGGTCCTCGGACTGATGGCCGAGGGACGCACGAACTCCGCGATCGCCCGGCAGCTGGTCGTGAGCGACGGGGCTGTGGAGAAGCACGTCAGCAACATCTTCCTGAAGCTCGGCCTGGCGCAGAGCGACGGGGATCACCGGCGTGTTCTGGCCGTGCTCACCTACCTCAACTCCTGATCGACCGACACTGTGTCAGGCGGCGGGACGCTCAGGCGCGCACCCGACGGCCTGTCGGGCCGGGCCGGACACCGGCACGGCCTCACGTCAGCACCCCGAAGTACCAGCACCGAATGATGAACAGGGAGCGTCGTCGAAAGCAGCGCCGGGAGGCGGAGAGAACATGGCACACCAGGTCGTCGGACTGCCCCTCGATCGCGTCCATCGTGCGAGACACCGAGGGAAGGCGACCCTTACCGACGTAGGGTTGATTTCGGGTAGGCCGACGGGACGGCCGCACCCCGACAGCTGCCTCGAAGGAGGTCCAGTTCAGTGACCAGCCAGGTCAGCAGGACAGCGGAGCAGGCCGACGGAGCCGTCGTAGGAGAACAGCGCAAACCGGCGAGCGCGAAGGACGTGCGCAAGCTCGACCGGGTGATCATCCGGTTCGCGGGCGACTCCGGTGACGGAATGCAGCTCACGGGCGACCGTTTCACCTCCGAGACGGCGTCCTTCGGCAACGACCTGTCCACCCTGCCGAACTTCCCGGCCGAGATCCGCGCCCCTGCCGGCACCCTGCCGGGTGTCTCGTCCTTCCAGCTGCACTTCGCCGACCACGACATCCTCACCCCCGGCGACGCGCCGAACGTACTGGTGGCCATGAACCCGGCCGCCCTGAAGGCCAACGTCGGCGATCTGCCCCGCGGCGCGGAGATCATCGTCAACACGGACGAGTTCACCAAGCGGGCGATGCAGAAGGTCGGCTACGCCGCCAGTCCGCTGGAGGACGGCACGCTGGACGGCTACAGCGTCCACCCGGTGCCCCTCACGACGCTCACCGTCGAGGCGCTCAAGGAGTTCGACCTCAGCCGTAAGGAGGCCGAGCGCAGCAAGAACATGTTCGCGCTGGGCCTGCTGTCGTGGATGTACCACCGGCCGACCGAGGGCACCGAGAAGTTCCTGCGCGCGAAGTTCGCGAAGAAGCCGGACATCGCGGCCGCCAACATCGCCGCCTTCCGCGCCGGCTGGAACTTCGGCGAGACGACGGAGGACTTCGCGATCTCGTACGAGGTGGCGCCGGCCGCCAAGGCCTTCCCGGTGGGCACGTACCGCAACATCTCCGGGAACCTGGCCCTGTCCTACGGCCTGATCACCGCCTCCCGCCAGGCGGATCTGCCACTGTTCCTGGGTTCCTACCCGATCACCCCGGCCTCGGACATCCTGCACGAGCTGTCCAAGCACAAGAACTTCGGTGTGCGGACCTTCCAGGCCGAGGACGAGATCGCCGGCATCGGTGCCGCGCTGGGCGCGTCGTTCGGCGGTTCACTCGCGGTCACCACGACCTCCGGCCCCGGTGTGGCCCTCAAGAGCGAGACCATCGGACTCGCGGTCTCCCTCGAGCTGCCGCTGCTGGTCGTGGACATCCAGCGTGGCGGGCCGTCCACCGGCCTGCCGACCAAGACCGAGCAGGCCGACCTGCTCCAGGCGATGTACGGGCGCAACGGCGAGGCGCCGGTTCCGGTGATCGCCCCGCGCACCCCGGCCGACTGTTTCGAGGCGGCCCTGGAGGCGGCCCGGATCGCGCTCACCTACCGCACGCCCGTGTTCCTGCTGTCCGACGGCTATCTGGCGAACGGCTCCGAGCCCTGGCGGATCCCCGAGGTGGACGAGCTGCCGGACCTCCGGGTGCAGTTCGCCCAGGGCCCGAACCACACGCTGGACGACGGCACCGAGGTGTTCTGGCCCTACAAGCGCGACCCTCAGACCCTCGCCCGCCCATGGGCCATCCCGGGCACGCCGGGCCTGGAGCACCGCATCGGCGGCATCGAGAAGCAGGACGGCACGGGCAACATCTCCTACGACCCGGCCAACCACGACTTGATGGTGCGCACGCGTCAGGCGAAGGTCGACGGAATCGTGGTACCCGACGTGGAGGTCGACGACCCGCACGAGGCGGAGACCCTGGTTCTCGGGTGGGGGTCGACGTACGGCCCGATCACCGCGGCGGTACGGCGGCTGCGCACGGCGGGCGAGTCGATCGCCCAGGCCCATCTGCGGCACCTCAACCCGTTCCCGCGGAATCTCGGCCCGGTTCTGAAGCGTTACGACAAGGTGGTGATCCCCGAGATGAACCTCGGTCAGCTCGCCACGCTCGTCCGGGCGAAGTACCTGATGGACGCCCGCTCGTACAACCAGGTGAACGGTATGCCGTTCAAGGCCGAGCAGCTCGCCGCGGCTCTCAAGGAGGCCATCGATGGCTGAGACGACCACGGAAGGCACGGACACGATCGAGGCGCTTTCCCTCGTCCCGAAGGCCGTGGCCAGGCAGTCCATGAAGGACTTCAAGTCCGACCAGGAAGTGCGCTGGTGCCCCGGCTGCGGCGACTACGCGATCCTCGCCGCCGTCCAGGGCTTCATGCCGGAACTGGGCCTGGCCAGGGAGAACATCGTCTTCGTCTCCGGCATCGGGTGTTCGTCGCGCTTCCCGTACTACATGAACACGTACGGCATGCACTCCATCCACGGCCGTGCTCCCGCGATCGCGACCGGGCTCGCCTCCTCGCGTCGCGATCTGTCGGTCTGGGTGGTCACGGGTGACGGCGACGCGCTGTCCATCGGCGGCAACCACCTCATCCACGCCCTGCGCCGCAACGTCAACCTGAAGATCCTGCTGTTCAACAACCGGATCTACGGGCTGACCAAGGGCCAGTACTCGCCCACCTCCGAGGTCGGCAAGATCACCAAGTCGACGCCGATGGGCTCGCTGGACGCGCCCTTCAACCCGGTGTCGCTGGCGATCGGGGCCGAGGCGTCCTTCGTGGCCCGTACGGTCGACTCCGACCGCAAGCACCTGACCGAGGTGTTGCGCCGGGCCGCCGCCCACCCGGGCACCGCGCTGGTGGAGATCTACCAGAACTGCAACATCTTCAACGACGGCGCCTTCGACGCCCTCAAGGACAAGCAGACGGCGGAGGAGACCGTGATCCGGCTGGAGCACGGGCAGCCGATCCGGTTCGGGGCGGAGGGTTCGCGCGGTGTCGTCCGGGACATGCGCACGGGCGATCTGAAGATCGTCCCGGTCACCGCGGAGAACGAGGCGGAGGTCCTGGTCCACGACGCCCACGCCGCCTCGCCCACGACGGCGTTCGCGCTGTCCCGGCTGGCCGATCCGGAGACCCTGCACAACACCCCCATCGGCGTCTTCCGCTCCGTGGAGCGGCCCGTCTACGACATGCAGATGTCCGACCAGCTCGACACCGCCATCGAGCAGAACGGCAAGGGCGACCTGGCCGCGCTCCTGGCGGGCGGGGACACCTGGACGGTCGTCGGCTAGCAGAGCCGGCAGAGAGCGGTTCTACGAGGCCTGGGCGCTCCGCGTCCGGGCCTCGTCGTATGTGTGGCGGGCGCGCTCGACCTCGGGCATCCGCTGCTCCGTCCACAGCGCCAGCGCACGCACCTGGTCGGCCGCCTCGCGGCCCAGTTCGGTCAGGGAGTAGTCGACCCTCGGCGGGATCACCGGCTTGGCGTCGCGGTGCACCAGGCCGTCCCGTTCCAGGGTCTGCAGGGTCTGGGTGAGCATCTTCTCGCTGATGCGGCCGACCCGGCCGATGGCCCGGCGCAGCTCGCTGAAGCGGTAGGGGCGGTCGAGCAGTTCGATCAGCACGAGGACACCCCAGCGGCTGGTGACGTGCTCCAGGACGAGCCGGTAGGGACACTGCGCGGCGTCGGCGTCCGTCGCACGGACCGCCGGGGCGCCTGCGCGGTCCACCGAGGCGTCTGCACGGGCTGCGGGGGCGCTGGAGGGGCGCGATGCACTTACCGTCATGCCAGTACCTTACTTCAAAGTGGGTACTTTCCAGAAGTTAGTGCCCCTTCTAGGGTGAGTGTCAGACACACCCCACAAGGAGATCCCGTCATGAGCATTGTCGTCACCGGAGCCACCGGACACCTCGGCCGCCACGTGGTGGAGCAACTGCTGGAGAAGGTTCCGGCCGACCAGATCACCGCCGTCGTACGCACCCCGGAGAAGGTCGCCGACTTCGCGGACCGCGGTGTGCGGATCGCGGTCGCCGACTACAACGCTCCCGAGACCTTCGGCGGCCTCTTCGCGGCCGCCGACAAGGTGCTGCTGATCTCCGGGAACGAGTTCGACAAGGGCCGGGTCGGCCAGCACCGGGTCGTCCTCGAAGCCGCCAAGGCCGCCGGAGTGGCGCTGTTCGCCTACACCAGCGCCCCCGGCAGCCTGACCGCCGCCCTGGCCGACGACCACCGGGCCACCGAGCAGCTGATCGTCGAGTCGGGCGTGCCGTATGTGCTGCTGCGCAACGGCTGGTACCACGAGAACTACACCGAGAACCTGGGCCCCGTCCTGGAGCACGGTGCGGTCGTCCAGGCCGCCGGTGAGGGCCGGGTCGCGTCCGCTTCCCGCGCCGACTACGCGGCCGCCGCCGTCGCGGTGCTGACCGGCGAGGGCCACGAGAACGCCACCTACGAGCTGAGCGGCGACACCGCGTGGGGCTTCGCCGAGTACGCCGCCGAGCTGAGCCGGCAGACCGGCAAGGAGATCGCCTACAACGCCGTCCCGCTGGACGTCTACAGCGGCATCCTGACCGGCGCCGGACTGCCCGGGCCCCTCGCCGCGATCCTGGCCGGCGTGGACGTCGCCATCGAGAAGGGCGAGCTGGCCGTCACCACCGGCGACCTCTCCCGGCTGGCCGGCCGCCCGACCACTCCGTTCGCCGAGTCGATCACGGCCGCACTCAAGGGCTGACACCGTCTCGACGGCTCCTGATCACCTCAGCCCCCGCCTGTCATGACCGTATGGCGATACGGGTATGACAGGCGGGGGTGCTCGCGTTACCTTCTTGGATGCTGCACAGGAGCAGCCGAGAGCGTGAGTGAGGAGGGCCCGTGGCCGAGAAGTCGACGGGCGAGCGGCGGACAGGTCTGCTGAACGGCTTCGCGGCGTACGGGATGTGGGGGCTCGTCCCCCTCTTCTGGCCGCTGCTGAAACCCGCCGGGGCGATGGAGATCCTCGCCCATCGCATGGTGTGGTCGCTGGCCCTGGTCGTCCTGGCGCTGCTGGTGATGCGGCGCTGGGCCTGGGCGGGCGAACTGCTGCGGCAGCCCCGCAAACTGGCGTTGATCACGGTCGCGGCGGCGGTCATCACCGTCAACTGGGGCGTGTACATATGGGCCGTGAACAGCGGCCATGTGGTGGAGGCCTCGCTCGGCTACTTCATCAACCCGCTCGTCACCATCGCGATGGGCGTGCTGCTTCTGAAGGAACGGCTGCGGCCCGTCCAGTGGGCGGCGGTCGCGGTCGGCTTCACCGCCGTGGCCGTGCTGACGATCGGGTACGGCCGTCCGCCGTGGATCTCCCTGTGTCTCGCCTTCTCCTTCGCCACGTACGGGCTGGTCAAGAAGAAGATCGGCCTGGGCGGCATCGAGTCGCTGGCCGCGGAGACCGCCGTGCAGTTCGTGCCCGCGCTGGTCTATCTGCTGTGGCTGTCGGCGCAGGGCCGGTCGACGTTCGCCTCCCACGGCGCCGGGCACGCGACGCTGCTCGCCGCCACCGGGGTGGTCACCGCGCTTCCCCTCGTCTGCTTCGGCGCCGCCGCGATCCGGGTGCCGCTGTCCACGCTCGGTCTGCTGCAGTATTTGGCGCCGGTCTTCCAGTTCCTGCTGGGCATCTTCTACTTCCATGAGGCGATGCCGCCCGAGCGATGGGCGGGCTTCGCGCTGGTCTGGGTCGCGCTGGCGCTGCTGACCGGGGCCGCGCTGCGTACGGCCCGCGCGGCGGCGCGCGCGCTCAAGGACCGCTCCGTGGTGGCGGGCTCCGTCCCCAGCGTCTCCGCGACCGTGAGCGCGCCGCGGAACCCGGACGGTGTGGCGGCCGGCCCCGATCCGGTGGACGCCACGTCGTAGTCCGGGCGACCGGTTCCCGCCGGGGCCCGGGGCCGGACGGGGTTCCGCCCGGCTCAGGACGGGTCCCGTCGGCGGACGAGTGCCGTGGACGGCAGTTACGTCACCGGGCGGGCCAAGGGTGCGGGGCCGAGGGCCCGCGACCCCTCGGGTCACTGGACGCCGACCGGTGCTTCGCCGGTGGCGGCTCGGGCGCGCTCGGACAGCCGGCCCATACGGGTGCGGGCACGCTCCAGTTGCCCGACGTCGCGCGCGGCGGGGCCCGGTCCGGCGGCGAGTTCGCTCCACACCTCGATGAGGTCGCGGCCGAGGTCCAGGCCCTGGTGCGGATCACGGACGGCACGCCAGGCGGCCGCCGCGCTCTGCACATTGCCGTATGCGCCGCGCGCGTCGCACTGACGACGGCGGAGCCGGGCGAGGTCGAGCGAGAGGCGGAACGAGCGCAGCGGGTCGTCGGCGAGATAGGCGACGTAGGCGGAGAGTTCGCGCAGGCGCAGCACATCGGGGTGGTCGGCGCCGAGGGTCCCGGAGACCTCGGCCAAGGTCCGCTCGGCCGTCTCGGAGGCCTCCGTGATCCGGCCCTCCTTCACGGCCTCGTTGATCCGGGCCAGGGGCTCGGCCAGGGGTCCGGCCATGTCCGCGTCGGGCGCGAGCACGGCCTCGGCGACGGAGTCGAACTCGCGTACCGGCGGCTCCGTGGGCGCCTCCTCGTCCCCGGTGAGGGGAACGTCCGGCGGGGCCGGGGCGGAGGCGGGGGCGGGCTGCCACTCGGGCGCGGAGTGCGAGTGGAGACCGGACCCGAAGCCGGGCTCCGGCGTCTGCGGATCGTCCGGCTCGGTCGCGGGCGCCGGCCACACGGGAGCGGTCACCGGCGGAAGCCCGAGAGACCCTGCCGAGGAGCCCAGGGTCCCTGCCGGGGAGCCGGAAGTTCCTGTCGGGGAGCCGGAAGTTCCTGTCGGGGCGCCGAAGATCCCTGTCGGAGGCCCGAAGGTTCCGGTCGGGGGCTGGACCGTACCCGGAACGACGGCCTCGGCCCTCGGCCACACCTGGGCCGGTCCTGACGTCGCCGTGATCAACGGCTCCTGCTCGGGTACCGCCTGCACCATGCAGGTCGCGACGGCGGCTCCGGGGCGCTCCGGAGCGTCCACCGCGGTGGCCGCGTCGGCTGGGCAAGCGGGCGTGTCGGGCGTGTCCAGTTGCCTCGGCTCACCCGTGAACTCGCTCGATCCGTCGATCAGGACCCGGACCGACACCACGTACCCGATCCGCTCGTCCCGGACGGCCGCGAGGACAGGGTGGCCCGCGGTGAGGGCGAGACGGTGGAGATGGTTCAGGACAGCCTGCTGGACCGACTCCCCCGGTGCCGCGACCACCGGCATCCCGCCGACAGTCGCCCCGGTCCCGATCCCGGTCCCGGCATCGGGAGCCCCGTCCCGCGCGCCCACCGGCACATGGACCTCGATCGGCGTCATCCCGGACTCCGTTCCCTCCATGGACGCGACCACGACGGCGGAGCGCTCCCGCTCGGGTTCGCGGCTGAGTCGCGACATCGTTCCCCTCACTCGGGTCGGCCGGTCGAGAAAAGGGCGGCGGTGGGGGCGCCCGCGACGACGAGCCCACGGCAGGCAAGCCTACGCGGGAGGGGCGACGTCCGGCGTCCCCGGCGTCCCGTGCCGGTCGCACGTGCCGTGAGTGCCGTACGCGTCATCCCTGCCCCTCCTCACCCAGGCCCGGCCACGATGTCCGATCGGCCTACTTGAAGTCTGCGGCCGCCATACCCTTCTGGCGTCACCGCAGCGTCACAGGCCTGTCCCAGGATCCGACCCGCCCCTTGCGGACTGCGGCCTCGACGGCCTCGACGGCTTCGACAGCCTCAACGGGTGAGCGCGGTACACGCCCTCAGGAAGTGATGTCCCTCGACGTGAAGCGCGCCCACGCCGCCGAGCCGAAGACCGCCACGTAGAGGGCCTGGAGGCCGAGGTTGCGGGTCAGATCGTCCCAGTAGACCGGGTCCCGCATGAGGTCCGCGAAGGACATCCAGTAGTGCGGGAAGAAGTACGGCTGCAGTGCGTGCAGTTGGGGGATCTGGTCGAGGATCTGCACGGTGATCACCAGGCCGACCGTGGTCGCCATGGCCGCGATTCCACTGTCGGTGAGGGTGGAGACGAAAAGCCCCAGGGCCGCGAGCCCGGTCAGGGACGCGGCGACGGTCAGCGCGATGAGCAGGGCGCGGCCGAGGCCGTCGGCGAAGTCGATACGGGTGCCCGAGATCGTCGTCAGGTCGCCCAGTGGGAAGAGCAGGGCGCCCACGGCGAGCGCCGAGAGCGCTACGACGAGGGTGGCGAGCAGACAGAAGGCCATCGTGGTGGCGTACTTGACGAGGAGGAGGCGGGTGCGGCCCGCGGGGGCGACCAGGAGGTAGCGCAGGGTGCCGGAGTTGGCCTCGCCCGCGATCGCGTCGCCGGCGACGACGCCGACCGCCATCGGCAGGAAGAACGGGAGCGACACGGCGAGCGCGGTGAAGACCAGGAACAGGCCGTTGTTGGTGATCTGCGCGATGAACGCGGGGCCGCCGTCGCCGCCTCGTCCGCCGGCACCGGGACCGTCGCCGGTCTCCACCTTCACGGCGATCCCGACCAGGACCGGTACGGCCGCTAGTACGGCCAGCAGCGCGAGCGTACGCCAGCGCCGCAGGGTGGTCACCAGCTCGCTGCGCAGCAGTCCGAGAGACCACAACGGGTTGCGTTCCCGCGCGACCAGCGTCCG
The DNA here is from genome assembly GCF_042896945.1 of Streptomyces sp. NPDC001222. NCBI lineage: Bacteria > Bacillati > Actinomycetota > Actinomycetes > Kitasatosporales > Streptomycetaceae > Streptomyces > Streptomyces sp. NPDC001222. The sequence continues at coordinate 128,392 of NZ_JBIAXT010000012.1, read as the reverse complement.
GTCCGGCCCCGTCCACTCAGCCTGCGACATCGAATCCCTCTCCCGTCAGCGCCACGAACGCGTCCTCCAGTGAGGCGCGTTCGACGCCGAAGCCGCGGACGCGGACTCCGGCGGTGACCAGTGCGGCGTTCACGTCCGCCGGTTCGCCCTCCGGGGGGTCCGCCGTGACCCGGCCGTCCCCCACGACCACGTCGGCGACGCCCTGTTCCTTCAGGACGCGGGCCGCCTCCGTCACGTCCGGGGTGGTGACGACGAGACGTCCGCGTGCCCCGGCCGCCAGGTCCGCCACCGCGCCCTGCGCGATCAGCCGGCCCTGCGCCATCACGGCGGCGTGCGTACAGACCTGTTCGATCTCGTCGAGCAGATGGGAGGAGAGGAAGACGGTCGTGCCCTCGGACGCCAGTTCCCTGACGAGGGAGCGGATCTCCCGCATGCCCTGCGGGTCGAGGCCGTTGGTGGGCTCGTCCAGGACGAGGAGGCGGCGGGGCCGGAGCAGGGCGGCCGCGAGTCCCAGGCGCTGCTTCATCCCCAGGGAGTAAGCCCTGGCCTTCTTGCCGGCCGCCGCCGAGAGACCCACCCGGTCCAGCGCGGCCTCGACCCGTGCGCGCCGGGTGCGCGGGTCGGCGGTGGGGTCGGCAAAGTCGTAGCGCAGGAGGTTGTCGCGGCCGGAGAGGAAGCCGTAGAGCGCCGGGCCCTCGATGAGGGCGCCGACGTGCGGGAGCACGGCGCGCGAGGCGCGGGGCATGGGCTGCCCCAGCACGCGCGCCGTGCCCGAGGTGGGCTCGATCAGGCCCATCAGCATGCGGATGGTCGTGGTCTTGCCCGAGCCGTTCGGCCCGAGGAAGCCGAAGACGCTGCCCGCCGGGACGGTCAGATCGAGTCCGTCAACGGCGAGCTGCCCGCCGTGGTAGCGCTTGGTGAGGGCACGGGTGGCGATGACCGGGGCCTCCTCGGCCTCGGGGGCCTGCTGGGCCCCCGGGTCGCTCACCGTCGCCCCGGAGCCGTGCGGCTCCCCTTCCCCGGCGGGCAGTTCCTCCATGGACTCTCCTGCTCCCCTGCTCCAGCCGTCCGAGCCGCGCGGGGGACTACTTCCCCGCGTCGGCCGCCTTCACCAGCGCGTCCTTGGTGACCGCGCCCGCGTACACCTTGCCGTCGTCCGTGATCAGGGCGTTGACCAGGCGAGTCGAGAAGACCGTGCCCGAACCGAACTTGCCCTTGACGTGGTCGCCCAGGGAGCCCAGGAAACCGGCGAACGCGCCGTCCTTGGACGCGCCGCCCTTGGACGAGGTGCCCGAGGGCACGCCGCCCTTGCTGCCCGAGTCGAGGACGTAGATCGAGTTCCAGCCCTCGCCGATGGTCCTCGGCCCGGTGCCCGGTACCGCCTTCTCGGAGCCAGGCGCCGCCTTCCAGTCGCCGTGCGCCGACTTCTCGGTGCCGTGGGCCCGCGCCTTGCCCTCGTCCTTCAAGTCGTCACCCTGGGTGACCTTGGTGCCCTTGGGCGGCGTGAAGGTGAACGTCGACGCGGCCGGCCTGCTGAACGACACCTCGGTGAAGCCCGCGTCGACGACGGCCGCGCCGCCCGATGCCGGGGTCAGGGTGAACTTCAGCGGCAGACCCGTCTTCGCGTCGACCGCGATGCTGATGGCACCGACCGTCGTACCCGACTGCTTGGGCCGGATGAGCAGCTTGTACGCGTCCCGGCCCGCGACCTGCGCGGTGCCGTCGACCGTCACCGACGTGGTCTTGTCGGCGGCCTTGAGGGCCTCCTCGGCCATGTCCTTCGGCGTGGCCGGCATGTCCTCGGGCGCCGCCTTCGCACCCTTGTGGTCGCCGGCGCCGGTCGCGTGGAACGCCTCGTTGGACGCGCTGTCGTACGTCCACATCTGGTCGCCGTTGCGGATGACGCTGTACTCGGCGGCCTTCTCCATGAGGGAGATCTTCTGCTTGTCCTCGCCGTCGGCGGCGACGCGCACGGTGTGCGTGCCGGAGGCCAGCTCCAGGAGCTTGGCGCTCGGGTCCGCGGCCGAGCCGCTCTTGCCGCCCGCGCCCTGGGAGAGCGCGCCCGAGGCGAGGCTGCTCTCCAGGCCGCCCAGGTTGGGCAGGCCCAGGTCCGTGCTGATCTTCACCGTGCCGGACAGCTGCTGGACGTCCGACTTGGCGATCTTCTCGATGAGCTGCTGGGCGCTGATCTTCGGCAGATCCGGGTCGCCGGATCCGGCGAACGCCGGGACGAGCCCGATGGTCGCGGCCGCCACTCCCACCACCGCGACCGGGACGACGTACCGTGCGGCGGTGCGCCGCCCGTCGCGTACGTCCTCGGCCTCGCCGGCGGGCGTGCTGCCGTCGGATTCGTACGGTGCCATGTGTGCCTTACCTCCGTCGTCGGCGGCGGCCTACCATCCGTGCCCTGGTCCACCCCTGTGCCGCCATTCTCACCCGAACTCCTTTGAGGTGGTGTCCCCCATCTGACCAAATCGGCACGGCAGAAGCGTCAGCCCGCGGGCTCAACTCCGCGTAATCCTGGGGTATGACATCGGGGAGACGGGACCTGCTCCGACCCGTAGGGGTTCTACGGGAAGGACGCCACCCGGGCGGCTTCGGGTACCGCTACGGACACGGCGCCGATCTCGGCCCGGATCCGAGCCGATCCCGGGGCCCAGGTCATACGGTTCCCACGACGAGTGGACCCGCGGGTCCCCCTGCGAGGGTGATGCGCGAGCGGTGTCAGCCCGCCCGGTGCACCACCGCGTCGCACAGTTCCATCAGGGCCGCCTTCGCACCGCACTCCGGCAGTGGGGCCAGACCCGAGCGAGCGTCCTCCACATAGCGGACCGTGTCGCGGCGCGCCTGCTCCAGGGCCGGGTGAGCGCGCAGCCGGGCGAGGGCCTCGGCGTGCCGGGCGTCGTCCGTGAGGTCGGAGTCCAGCAGCTCGCACAGGGCGATGTCCTCCGCCAGCCCCATACGCTCCGCGCGCTCACGCAGACGCAGCACCGGGAGGGTGGGGATGCCCTCGCGCAGGTCCGTGCCGGGCGTCTTCCCGGACTCGTGCGAGTCCGAGGCGATGTCGAGGACGTCGTCGGCCAGCTGGAACGCCACGCCCAGCCGCTCGCCGTACTGCGTGAGCACGTCCACGACCGTCTCGTCGGCGCCCGACATCATCGCCCCGAAGCGGCACGCCACCGCCACGAGCGAGCCGGTCTTGCCGCCGAGGACGTCCAGATAGTGCTCCACGGGGTCACGGCCGTCCCGCGGGCCCGCCGTCTCCAGGATCTGGCCGGTGACCAGGCGTTCGAACGCCTCCGCCTGGATCCGGACCGCCTCCGGACCGAGATCGGCCAGGATGTGCGACGCCCGCGCGAACAGGAAGTCACCCGTGAGGACCGCGACCGAGTTGCCCCAGCGGGTGTTCGCGCTGTCCACCCCGCGCCGCACCTCGGCCTCGTCCATCACATCGTCGTGGTAGAGGGTGGCGAGGTGGGTCAGTTCCACGACCACGGCCGAGGGCACGATCCCGGGCGCGTACGGGTCGCCGAACTGCGCCGCGAGCATCACGAGCAGCGGCCGGAACCGCTTCCCACCCGCACGCACCAAGTGCTGCGCGGCCCCCGTGATGAAGGGCACCTCACTCTTGGTGGCCTCGAGCAGCCCTTCCTCGACAGCCGCCAATCCGGCCTGGACATCGGCTTCCAGAGCCTGGTCCCGCACGCTCAGCCCGAACGGCCCGACGACGGTCACGTGGGGTCTCCTGTCTGCTGACGTCTGCTGACGCTCACACGGTCGGTCTCAAGGACGGTCACTTGGTCGATGACGCCGTTCGTCGACGTGACTTATCAAGTTTGTCGATCTGTCGCCGCCATCACTCAAGTCAGCGTATCCGGTCACGTTTCGATCACCACGAGCGCCCACTGTTCCAGGCCGGGCGGTATCGGATCACGAACGGTATGTTCTTGATCATCTGATACGAACAGACATTCTCTGACATAACTGAAAAGCACCTTTTACGGCATGAATCACCCCATTTACCCCCCGGGCTCGCGGGCGCCGGACACCTCTCCGCTCTCTCCGCACATCACCGCCCCACCTTCCGGGCGCCCCTTTTCGGCCACCGAATGCCCCTGCGACTCCCCCGCACTCCCTGCAACTCCACTACGCCTGCCCGCCCGTGCACGCCGCACGCGCCGACCGGAGACTCGTTCCGCCCGGCGGGGCGAACCCGGAGAACTCCCCTTGCCGGCAGGGAAGTCCAGGCCGCACAAGCGATCCCGGCCCGCCCGGCGAACTCGAGCCGGACCATATGAAGCGTGGCCGCTTTGTCCGAATTAAACGCTTATGTAATGAAATGCCGATGGCAACCGCGGAAGCGGCAGTGAAATAGCTCACGTGCTCGACATGCGCGTCGTCGCGGGCGTGTCGCCAACTCCGGCTTTGCTAATGGCAACTTGAACCCAGCTCAACAATCTGGATCACGGACCTTATTCCCCCATTTCATGGTCAATTCGGAAGGACTGTGACTTGCAGGCTTGTTCCCGACATGTGCTATCGCATACCTTCCCCTCGATCCGAGCGGAACGCCGAATCCTGCCACCGCCCGGAAGCCCTTCGACCCATGACGGCAGGAGCGGGGGACCCAGGTAAGCCGCCGGTCCGGCTACCACACCGGAACGGCTAGGGGTGAAGCCGTGGCCTCGGCATCGAGAACACAGCCGGGCACCTCCCCGCCCGAACCCGACAGCTCACCTCGCAGGCGCAGGAGAGGAACGCGACATGTCCGCTTTCGCACTGCCCGCACGCCGTCGGGACCGTGGCTCCCAGGCCACCCGTCTCACCCGTGCCCTCGCAATCGCGGGGACGGGTGCCGCCCTTCTCGCCCTGCCGGTCATGGGAGCGACCAGCGCTTCCGCCGCGCCCGGCAAGCCGGGGAACGTCACCTCCGTCACCGTCGTGAAGACCCGCGGCACCACCCTCGACAGCTGGATCCGTCAGTCGCTGGACGTCATGGCCCGGCACGGCATCCCCGGCACGTACAACGGCATCTACCGCAACGTGATGCGCGAGTCGTCCGGCAACCCGAGAGCCATCAACCTCTGGGACTCCAACGCCCGTAAGGGGATCCCCTCCAAGGGCCTGCTCCAGATCATCGACCCGACCTTCGCCGCCTACCACGTGCCCGGCACGTCGTTCGATCCCTACGACCCGGTGGCCAACATCACAGCCGCGTGCAACTACGCCGCCCACCGGTACGGCTCGATCGACAACGTCAACAGCGCGTACTAGGAGGCCTGTCGGTCGCCTACCGGTAGGAACCTGACAACCGACCGGTGGGCCCGGCAGCCGATCAGTAGGCCTGGTGACAGCCGGCGGACCCCCGGCCGGCGCTGTCGGCCGGCGGCCGGTGACCGGCGAGGACTCGTTCGAGGACGACGGCGATGCCGTCGTCCTCGTTCGACGTGGTGATCTCGTCCGCCACGGCCTTGAGTTCGGGGTGGGCGTTGGCCATCGCCACCCCGTGCGCGGCCCAGTCGAACATCGGGATGTCATTGGGCATGTCACCGAAGGCGATGGTCTCCGACGGACCCAGCCCCAGATGGCCGGCGGCCAGCGCGAGCCCCGTCGCCTTGGTGATACCGCACGGCTGAAGCTCGACGGTGCCCGGCCCGGACATGGTGACCGTCGCCAAAGAGCCCACCGCCGCGCGGGCCGCCGTCGCCAACTCGTCGTCCGACAGGGCGTGATGGCGCAGCAGCACCTTGCTGATCGGCTCGCACCACAGGTCGTCGCGCCGCTCGACCCGTACCGCGGGCAGGGTGGGATGCGGCATCCGATAGCCGGGTTCGATGAGCGTGAGCCCGTCCACCCCGTCCTGGTCCACGGCCGCGTACACCTGCCCCACCTCGGCCTCGATCTTGCCGAGTGCGGTCTCGGCCAACTCCCGTTCCAGGGTGACGGAGAACAACAGCCGGTTCGTGCCGGCGTCGTAGACCTGCGCGCCCTGCCCGCACACCGCGAGCCCCGTGCTGCCGAGGTCGTCGAGCAGCGGCCGCACCCTGGGCGCCGGGCGCCCTGTCACGACCAGGTGCTGCGCGCCTGCCGCGGAGGCCCGCGCCAGCGCGGCCCTTGACCGGTCGGAGAGCGTGTCGTCGTGACGCAACAGCGTTCCGTCCAGGTCAGTGGCGATGAGTGAATATGCGAGTGGTGCGGCCATGATCAGAGAATACGGATGGAACGCCCCGGCGACTCGCCGCGAACCGGACGACGTCCGGTCTCCCGTGCCCACCGAACTCCCGCAACACGGAACCGGAGTTGCCCGGCGCTGTCCGGAACACGACCACGCTCTGCCCCGGCACGCCCCGTCCCGGTACCGGCCCTGCCCTTCGGCCCCGGGGCCGCACCAAGGGCCCACCCGGCGCGCGGCAGCACCGCGCGCGGCCGGTGCACGCATCGGGCGCTCAGGCGCCCGCGTCCAACAGCCGGCGCCCCAGCGCACGAACGGCCTCCCGGGGTGCGTACGGCCGCACGACGCGGAACGGCGGGTATGACGAACCGGTGCTCCTGGAACCGCCGGTCGCGGGCGACGAGACCGACACCCTGGTGGGCCCTTGAGCGGCAGCGCAGGAGTACGTCTCCCGCGCAGGACTCCCCCGAGGAGCTGGAGGCGCTGTGGCGGCAGACGATGGCGCGTTCGCGCGCGCTGCTCGCCAGGGACCCGGCCGACGGCGGCCTGGGCCGGTCGGGCCGGAGAGGACCCGCCGCTGCGCTCCGGGCGGAGAGCAGCCGGCGGCCGTCCGACCGACCGAGATCGACGAACCGGCCGGCCTCCGACGGACGGACTCACCCCACCGACGGGCTGGGGCGTGGCGATGCCACACCCCAGCCCGTCGTCCGTCGATCCCCGGTCGGCCCCGCCCCGCGCCCTCAGCCGTGCGCCGCCGCCAAGTGTTTCGCCAGCCGGGGAGAGGCGAACTCCGTGCCGCACACGAAGCGCATCACCGGGCCGTACGAGGCCGCCGCGGGCAGGCCGGTGAAGTACAGGCCCGGCACGGAGGACACATAGCCCGCGCCGAGCCTCGGCGTGCCCCGGCTCACCGCCAGTTGCGTGCGCAGCTCGTGGCCCAGGAAGTCCATCGCCGCGATGTCCACGCGGTAGCCGGTGGCGGCGATCACATGGTCCGCGGTGAGTTCCTCCGTACGTCCCGCGTGCGTCCGGATCGTCAGAACCGGGCTGCCGTCCGGCGCGGAGGCGCCGACCACCCTGGCGACCTCACGCACCTGCACCCTGCTCTGGAAGCGGTCGCGCAGCCACCACGCGCCGAGCGGGCCGAGGACCCGGCGCACCAGGTAGTGACGGGTCTGGTCCGGGAGGAACCGGTAGGGCTGCGGGTAGTAGCTCAACGCCCACAGGGACCAGGCACGCCCGAACGGCGATTCGGGACGGAACCTCGGCTGCTCCCAGGGGGGCGCGCCGAAGGCCACCCTGCCCTCGCCCCGTGAGACAACCCGCACCCGGGCGCCCGCCTCCGCCGCGAGCGCGGCCGTCTCCAGGGCGGACTGCCCCGCGCCGATGACCACCAGCTCCTTGCCGGAGAACCGGGTCAGGTCATGGTGCTGGGAGCTGTGGGAGACCGGTCCCGTGGGGGTGGGGCCGTCCACCGCGGCGGCGGCCAGTTCCGGCGGGAGGTGGGCGAGGCCCGACAGGCCGGTGGCCGCCACGACCGCCCGCGCCGCGAACTGCTCGCCCGAGTCCAGCTTCAGGTCGAAACCGCCGCCCGGGCGACGGTCCACGGAGACGACCCTGACCCGCTCCAGCTCGGGCACCAGTTGCTCCTGGAACCACTCGCCGTAGGCGATGAACGCCTCGACCGGGATGATGTCCTCGTCGGTCACCAGCCGGGGTATGCCTGCCGCGTCGCAGTAGTCGACCAGGGTGTGGCCGCTCTGAGGGGCGTCGATGTTCGAGGCGACCGGGGTCGACTTCAGGAGCATGCCCTCGGGCATGTGGTCGCGCCAGCTCACCATGGGCTCACCGAAGACGCGTACCGGGATACCGCGCGCCCTCAGATGGGCGGCGGTGGACAGGCCGAACGGCCCGGCACCGATGACTGCTACCGGTTGAATCACGAAGTCCCTCCCCAGGACGCAACATGCCTACTTCGTGGTGGAGCCGTACGCACCAGGGCGTGCTGGTGCGGTGATTCGTACGCGCTATCGCGTACCGGTGGTGGAACCGCGGCGGTTGGTCCGCCACAGCTGATACAGGTGCTTCGCGCCCGGCCGTACGAAGCGTGCGAGCATCGTGAAGAACGGCCGCGGGTCGTCACCCGCGAACCAGGCCAGCTCCGTGCCGCTGGCGCGGGCCGGCGCGTGCGGCGTGGTGTAGCCGCTGCGCCGGTAGGCCAGCAGGGCCGCCAGGTCGATGTTCTCCACGACGTACCGGTGGCCGGCGCGCTGTTCCCCCTCCGGGACCGTACGGCCGGTCAGGTCGAGGTGCATGGCGCGGACGACGTCCACCCCCGCCTCGTTCTCGAAGAGGCGGAACTGGGCGCCCATGCGTGGGTTGAAGTCGAGCAGTTTGTAACGGCCGTCGCGGCGGTCGAAGCGCAGATCCAGATCGACGATGCCGGTGAAGCCGATCTGCTTGATGAAACGTGCCGCGAGGTCGGCGAGTTCCGGGTTGTCGACGACGTAGGCGTTCGCCGTCATACCCGCGTGCGGCGGCCAGGAGCGGACCTTGACACCGGTGAACAGGGCGAGCGGGGCGGAGTCCTGGCCGAAGTACGCGTGCACGATCCAGTCCTCGGCCTCCTCCCGCGGCAGATACTCCTGGAGGATCACGCCCGGGCGCTCGCCCCACTCGCGGGCCAGCGTGAGCAGCCCCTCAGGAGTGGCGATCCTGGTGGTCCCGTTCACGGCGGGCCGCTCGCGGCGCACGAACGCCTCACGGTTCTTGGCCACGAGCGGGAAGCGGGCCTTCTCGGCGAACCGCACGATGTCGTCGTACGACTGCGGGAAGGCCGCCTGCGGGCTCGGGATGCCGTGTTCCACGCACAGCTCGTGCAGGCCCTGCTTGCTGGCGAGGCGACGCGGAAGTTTGGCATCCACTTTCGGGAAGAGGAAGGGGCCGCCGAGCACGTCCTGATGCTCGGCGATCAGGACGGCGGCCTCCTCGTCGGTGGGAATGAGCACGGTCGGCCGTCCGATACGACGCCCGATGCCCAGCAGGCCCTCCACGAGCTGCTCCGGTTCCTCCGTCCCGGTGGTCGGCCACACGAAGGCGCGCCGCAGATAGCGAGAGACCGCGGCCGGCGTGTAACGGTCCTCGGTGATGGCGTACATCGGTATACCCAGCCGGCCCAGGCTGCGGATGGCACCCACGCCGCCGTGGTGCAGTGGATAGTCGCCGAATTTCACGATGAGCCCGGGCACCTCACGGTCCGCGTCGAACGGCGCGCCGGTGCTCCTGGCCACGGGTCCCCCCACGTGTCCCCCCTACGGACCGGACCCACCCCGTCCGTGTCCCCAAAGGACGCTAAGCCGGAATTGGACGCTCCGACAAGGCCTATTCGGACATTGCGAACTCTTTAGACCCTGCCCAAGGCAGCGAACTCACCCGTAACGTGTGCGACGACCACATGGAACGCACCCCCAAGGCACGACACACCTGACGTGCACGAAAGCGAGGCAGCATCCCATGCCCCCCTTCGACGTCCCCGAGGGCGACCCCTTCGGTCCGCACAACCTCCCCTACGGCGTGTTCTCGTCGGTCGGCTCCGCCGAGCGGAGGGTCGGCGTCCGTCTGGGCGACCACGTGCTCGACGCGGGAGCCGCCGCCGAGGCGCTCGGCTCCCCGTACGCCCCCCTGTTGTCCGGGCCCTCGCTGGGCCCCCTGCTGGCCGCCGGCCGCACCGCCTGGTCGGACGTGCGCCGGGCGCTGACGGCGTGGGTGACGGTGCCCGCGCACCGGGAGGCCATCGAGCCCCTGCTGCTCCCGCTCTCCGAGGTGAACCTGCATCTGCCCTTCGAGGTCGCGGACTACGTCGACTTCTACGCCTCCGAGAACCACGCCCGCAACGTCGGCCAAATCTTCCGCCCGGACGCGGCGGACTCCCTGACCCCCAACTGGAAGCACCTGCCGATCGGCTACCACGGCCGGGCGGGAACCGTCGTGGTGTCCGGCACGGACGTCGTACGCCCCCAGGGACAGCGCAAGGCACCCACCGACCCGGAACCGGTCTTCGGCCCCTCGGTCCGCCTGGACATCGAGGCGGAGGTGGGATTCGTGGTGGGCGTACCGTCGCAGCTCGGCCGACCGGTCCCGCTGTCGGCCTTCCGCGACCATGTGTTCGGGCTCTGCCTCCTCAACGACTGGTCGGCGCGGGACATCCAGGCCTGGGAGTACGTGCCGCTCGGCCCCTTCCTCGGCAAGTCGTTCGCCACGTCCGTCTCTGCCTGGATCACCCCTCTGGACGCCCTGGAGGACGCCCGGGTGGCGCCCCCCGGGCGCACGCACCCGCTGCTGCCGTACCTGGACGACGCGCACGACGAACCCGGCGGCTACGACCTGCGCATCTCCGTCGCGATCAACGGCCATGTGGTCTCCGAGCCGCCGTTCTCGACCATGTACTGGACGGCCGCCCAGCAACTGGCGCACATGACGGTGAACGGGGCGTCGCTGCGGACGGGCGACCTCTACGGCTCGGGCACCGTGAGCGGCGCGACCGAGCACGAGCGCGGCTCTCTGCTCGAACTGACCTGGAACGGGCGCGATCCGCTCGAACTCCCGGACGGCAAACGAGCGTTCCTGGAGGACGGGGACGTGGTCACCCTGACCGCCTGGGCTCCGGGACCGCACGGGACCCGGGTGGGGCTGGGGGAGGTCACGGGCCGGGTGGTACCCGGCACCTGAGCCACCCGGGGGGCCCTCCCCCGCCCCCTCCCTCCCCCTCTCCCCCGCCCCCACACCGCCTTGAGCCGTACCTCTTGCCCCCGGCCCGCACGACACCCCTCTCAGGGGCTCAGGGGCCGTCGGCGCGGAAGCGCGAGCACCCGCGCCGACGGCTCCCGTCCCCGGTCGTGCGCCCCTCACGGCCCCCGGGGACGGATCAGGCGTCCGCCACGGCCCGCAGGAGACGCAGCCAGCCAGCACCTGGCCCAACCTCAGCTCAAAGGCGCGGACAGCCGTCCCGACCCGCAGCCCGTTCCGACCCGCAGCTCGTCCCCTCGCTCACATCCAGTCGTCGGGTTCGGGCTGCGGCTCGAGATCGGGCTCCGCGTCCGGCCAGTCGTCGGCCGGTGTCCCCTCGCTCGCCCGGGCCGCCTCCGCCGTCGGGGCCGCGCCGCCCGCGGCCGGCCCGTCCAGCGATGCGAGCACTCCGAGCACTCCCTCGCCGTAGGTCGCCAGCTTCTTCTCGCCGACCCCGCCGATGGTCCCCAGCTCCGCCACCGTCGTGGGGCGGACGGCGGCGATCTCCCGGAGCGTCGCGTCATGAAAGATCACGTATGCCGGGACGCCCTGTTCCTTCGCCTGGGCCGCGCGCCAGGAGCGCAACGCCTCGAAGACGGGCAGCAGTTCCGGCGACAGCTCGGCGGCGGCCTTCGGCCTGCGTTCGCTCTTCGGCGACGAGGAACGGGCGGCCGCGGGTCGCGCGGGCTCCTTGCGCAGGGGCACCTCGCGCTCCCGCCGCAGCACCGACCCGCTCGGCTCCGTCAGCACCAGCGTCCCGTACTCGCCCTCGACCGCCAGCAGGCCCTGGGCCAGCAACTGCCGGACGACACCCCGCCATTCGCCCTCGGTCAGCTCCTCGCCGATGCCGAAGACGGACAGCTGGTCGTGGTCGAACTGGATGACCTTGGCCGTGCGCCGCCCCAGCAGGATGTCCACGATCTGCACCGCGCCGAACTTCTGCCGCCGCTCCCGGTCCAGCCGCCAGACCGTGGACAGCACCTTCTGCGCCGCGACCGTCCCGTCCCAGGTCTCCGGCGGTGTCAGACACGTGTCGCAGTTGCCGCAGCCGTCCCCCGCGTCCGGGTTCTGGCCGAAGTAGGCCAGCAGCTGGCCACGGCGGCACCGGGCGGTCTCGCACAGCGCCAGCATCGCGTCCAGGTGCGCCTGGGCCCGGCGGCGGAAGACCTCGTCGCCCTCTCCGGACTGGATGAGCTTGCGCTGCTGTATGACGTCGTTCAGTCCGTACGCCATCCAGGCCGTGGACGGCAGGCCGTCGCGGCCCGCCCGGCCGGTCTCCTGGTAGTAGCCCTCGACCGACTTCGGCAGGTCCAGGTGCGCGACGAACCGCACATCCGGCTTGTCGATGCCCATCCCGAACGCGATGGTCGCGACCACGACCAGGCCGTCCTCGCGCAGGAACCGGGACTGGTTCGCCGCTCGCACGCCCGCGTCCAGGCCCGCGTGGTAGGGCACCGCGTCGATGCCGTTGCGGGTCAGGAACTCCGCCGTCTTCTCCACCGAATTGCGTGAGAGGCAGTAGACGATGCCCGCCTCGCCCGGGTGCTCCTCGCGCAGGAACGACAGCAGCTGCTTCTTGGGGTCGGCCTTCGGGACGATGCGGTACTGGATGTTGGGCCGGTCGAAGCTCGCGACGAAGTGGCGGGCCGACGGCATGTTCAGCCGCTGGGTGATCTCCTGGTGCGTGGCGTGCGTCGCCGTCGCCGTGAGCGCGATCCGGGGGACGTCCGGCCAGCGCTCGCCGAGCAGGGACAGGGACAGATAGTCGGGGCGGAAGTCGTGGCCCCACTGGGACACACAGTGCGCCTCGTCGATGGCGAACACCGAGATCTTGCCGCGCGAGAGCAGGTCGAGGGTGGACTCCAGGCGCAGCCGCTCCGGGGCCAGGTAGAGCAGGTCCAGCTCGCCGGCCAGGAACTCCGCCTCCACCACGCGCCGCTCGTCGAGGTCCTGCGTGGAGTTGACGAACCCGGCCCGCACACCGAGCGCCCGCAGCGCGTCCACCTGGTCCTGCATCAGTGCGATCAGCGGTGAGACCACCACGCCGGTGCCGGGTCTGACCAGGGCCGGGATCTGGTAGCACAGCGACTTGCCGCCGCCGGTCGGCATGAGGACCACGGCGTCGCCTCCGGCCACCACATGCTCGATGATCGCTTCCTGTTCGCCGCGGAAGCTCTCGTATCCGAAGATCCGGTGCAGCGTGGCCCGCGCCTCGCTGCCGTCACTCGGCGCCGGCATCACGCCCGCCTCCGTCATCACAGCCGTCCCGTCCATCGCCCGTCCCCCGTGTGTCGTCCCTCGACCACGCCATCCACGATAGGGGGCCGTGCCGACAGCCCCGGAGTTATCCACAGGCTCCCCTCTCCGTCCGGGTTCAAGGACACGACAGTCGTTCACATGTACGCGGGAGGCCTGCCCGTTTCCGCACGGATGATCCGAATCGACCGGCGACACTCCGCCGTCGCCCTGGCCATCGAGGTCGTCTCCGAGGACTCCCTCTCCCGCGATCGTGAGACCAAGCCCATGAGGTACGCCCGCCAGGACCGCGCGCAGAACGGCCCGGCACCCCCCGAGCGGGCACCGGGCCGTCGCGTGCGGCGGGACTTCTCAGCGCACGAAGATGCCCGCCTGGCTCGCCAGGTCCAGGAAGTACTGGGGCGCCACACCCAGCACCAGCGTGACCGCCACGCCCACCCCGATCGCCGTCATGGTCAGCGGCGAGGGGACGGCGACCGTCGGGCCCTCGGGACGCGGTTCGCTGAAGAACATCAGGACGATCACGCGGATGTAGAAGAACGCCGCGACCGCCGACGAGATCACACCGATCACGACCAGCGGGATCGCGCCGCCCTCCGCGGCCGCCTTGAACACGGCGAACTTCCCGGCGAAGCCGGAGGTCAGCGGGATGCCCGCGAAGGCCAGCAGGAACACCGCGAACACGGCCGCCACCAGCGGCGACCTGCGCCCGAGCCCCGCCCAGTTGGACAGGTGCGTCGCCTCGCCGCCCGCGTCGCGGACCAGCGTCACGACGGCGAAGGCGCCGATCGTCACGAACGAGTACGCGGCCAGGTAGAAGAGGACCGAGGAGACACCGTCGGGGGTCGTCGCGATGACACCCGCGAGGATGAACCCCGCGTGCGCGATCGACGAGTACGCCAGCAGCCGCTTGATGTCGGTCTGGGTGATCGCGACGATCGCGCCGCCCAGCATGGTGACGATCGCGACCGCCCACATCACCGGCCGCCAGTCCCAGCGCATACCGGGCAGGACGACGTACAGCAGCCGCAGCAGCGCACCGAACGCCGCCACCTTCGTCGCGGCCGCCATGAAGCCGGTCACGGGGGTCGGCGCGCCCTGGTACACGTCCGGTGTCCACATGTGGAACGGCACCGCGGCCACCTTGAACAGCAGGCCCATCGCGATCAGCGCGGCGCCGACCAGCAGGAGCGCGTCGTTGCCCATGGTGTTCGCGAGCGCGGGGTCGACGTTCGTGACCGTGCCGTCGACGACGTGGGCGATGGTCGCGTACGACACCGAGCCCGCGTACCCGTACAGCAGTGCGATGCCGAACAGGGTGAACGCGGAGGCGAACGCGCCGAGCAGGAAGTACTTGACCGCGGCCTCCAGCGACATGAGCCGCTTGCGGCGGGCCAGGGCGCACAGCAGGTACAGCGGAAGGGAGAAGACTTCCAGGGCCACGAAGAGGGTCAGCAGATCGTTGGCCGAGGGGAAGACGAGCATGCCGCCGACCGCGAACAGCAGCAGCGGGAAGGCCTCGGTGGTCGTGAAGCCGGCCTTCACGGCGGCCTTCTCGCCCTCGCTGCCCGGTACGGACGCGGCCTGCGCGGCGAACGAGTCGACCCGGTTGCCGTGCGCGGCGGGGTCCAGGCGCCGCTCGGCGAAGGTGAACACGCCGAGCAGGCCGGCCAGCAGGATCGTGCCCTGCAGGAACAGGGACGGTCCGTCGACCGCGATGGCTCCCATCGCCGCGATGTGCGCCTTGGTGGTGCCGTAGCCGTCGGCCGCGAGCGCCACGACCGCAGCGAACGCGGCGGCGAGCGCGACGACAGAGACGAACACCTGTGCGTAGTAGCGGGATCGGCGCGGGACGAACGCCTCGATCAGCACTCCGATGAGCGCCGCGCCGATGACGATCAAGGTGGGCGACAATTGCCCGTACTCGATCTTCGGCGCAGGGATCTTCGAGATCGGTTCGGCCGCGGTTGTCCACAGGCTGTGGACGGCTACGGTGCTCACTTGGCCGCCTCCACCGCAGGCTTGGGATCGGTCTGGTGTACGTCGGACATGGTCTGTTTGACCGCCGGGTTCACGATGTCGGCGACGGGCTTCGGATAGACGCCCAGGAAGATCAGCAGAACGATCAGCGGGGCGACGACGAGCAGCTCCCGCACCCGCAGATCCGGCATCGCGGCGACCTCCGGCTTCACCGGGCCCGTCATCGTCCGCTGGTAGAGGACCAGGGTGTAGAGCGCGGCGAGGACGATGCCGAAGGTGGCGATGATCCCGATCGCCGGATGGCGTGTGAACGTGCCGACCAGGACCAGGAACTCACTCACGAAGGGCGCGAGTCCCGGCAGGGACAGCGTGGCCAGACCGCCGATCAGGAAGGTGCCGGCGAGCACCGGAGCGACCTTCTGGACGCCGCCGTAGTCCGCGATCAGACGCGAGCCGCGGCGCGAGATCAGGAAGCCCGCCACCAGCATCAGGGCGGCGGTCGAGATCCCGTGGTTCACCATGTAGAGCGTCGCGCCGGACTGGCCCTGGCTGGTCATCGCGAAGATGCCCAGGACGATGAAGCCGAAGTGCGAGATCGAGGCGTACGCCACCAGCCGTTTGATGTCCCGCTGGCCGACCGCGAGCAGCGCCCCGTAGATGATGCTGATGACCGCCAGGACGAGGATCACGGGCGTGGCCCACCTGCTCGCCTCCGGGAACAGCTGGAGGCAGAAGCGGAGCATCGCGAACGTGCCGACCTTGTCGACGACCGCCGTGATCAGGACGGCGACCGGGGCGGTGGCCTCCCCCATGGCGTTGGGCAGCCAGGTGTGCAGCGGCCACAGCGGCGCCTTCACCGCGAAGGCGAAGAAGAAGCCGAGGAACAGCCAGCGTTCGGTGCTGGTCGCCATGTGCAGCGAGCCGTTGGCCCGGGCCTGCACGATCTCCGGGAGCGAGAAGTTCCCCGCCTGCACATACAGGCCGATCACCGCGGCCAGCATGATCAGGCCGCCGACGAGGTTGTAGAGGAGGAACTTCACGGCGGCGTACGAGCGCTGCGTGGACGCCGTCTGCTCGCCGTGCTCGTGGGCGTGGTCCCCGAAGCCGCCGATGAGGAAGTACATCGGGATGAGCATGGCTTCGAAGAAGATGTAGAAGAGGAAGACGTCGGTGGCCTCGAAGGAGAGGATCACCATCGCCTCGACGGCCAGGATCAGGGCGAAGAAGCCCTGCGTCGGCCGCCAGTGATAGGGGCCGGTCTCCTTGGGGCCTCCCCTGCTCGAACGAAGTTGAGAGCTTGGGGAAGGGTCGGCGTCGTGCCAGCCCGCGAGGATCACGAACGGGATCAGCAGCGCGGTCAGCGCGATCAGCGCCACCGCGATGCCGTCCACGCCCAGTTCGTACCGCACCCCGAAGTCCTTGATCCAGGCGTGCGATTCGGTGAACTGGTAGCGGGCGCCGCCCGGCTCGAAGCGGAACCCGATCACCGCGGCGAGCGCCAGCGTGGCGAGTGAGACGACCAGCGCCAGCCACTTCGCGGTGGTGCGCCGGGCGGCGGGGACCGCTGCCGTGGCGATCGCCCCCACGGCCGGGAGCACCGCCGTCGCTGTCAGCAGGGGAAAGGACATCGCTATCAGACCGCCCTCATCAGCAGGGTCAGGGCGACGAGCACCGCCGCACCGCCGAACATCGAGACCGCGTACGAGCGCGCGTAGCCGTTCTGGAATCGGCGGAGCCTGCCGGACAGGCCGCCGACCGAGGCGGCCGTGCCGTTGACGACGCCGTCGACCAGGGTGTGGTCCACGTACACCAGGGAGCGGGTGAGGTGCTCTCCGCCGCGGACGAGGACGACATGGTTGAAGTCGTCCTGAAGCAGATCGCGCCGGGCGGCCCGGGTGAGCAGCGACCCGCGCGGGGCGACGGCCGGGACCGGACGGCGGCCGTACTGGACGTAGGCGATGCCGACGCCCACGAGCAGCAGCACGAGGGTGGCGGCGGTCACCGTCAGGGCGCTGACCGGCGAGTGGCCCTCCGAGTGTCCGGTTACGGGCTCCAGCCAGTGCAGGAAGCGGTCGCCGATGGAGAAGAGGCCACCCGCGAACACCGACCCGACGGCCAGCACGATCATCGGGATCGTCATGACCTTGGGCGACTCGTGCGGGTGCGGCTCGTTGCCGTGCTCGTCGGGCTGCCAGCGCTTCTCACCGAAGAAGGTCATGATCATCACGCGGGTCATGTAGTACGCCGTGATGGCCGCGCCCAGCAGGGCCGCGCCGCCGAGGATCCAGCCCTCGGAGCCGCCCTTGGCGAAGGCCGCCTCGATGATCTTGTCCTTGGAGAAGAAGCCGGACAGGCCCGGGAAGCCGATGATGGCGAGGTAGCCGAGGCCGAAGGTGACGAACGTGACCGGCATGTAGGTTCTGAGGCCGCCGTACCTGCGCATGTCGACCTCGTCGTTCATGCCGTGCATGACCGAGCCCGCACCGAGGAACAGCCCGGCCTTGAAGAAGCCGTGCGTCACCAGGTGCATGATCGCGAAGACATAGCCGACGGGGCCGAGGCCGGCGGCGAGCACCATGTAGCCGATCTGCGACATGGTCGACCCGGCCAGCGCCTTCTTGATGTCGTCCTTCGCGCAACCGACGATCGCACCGAAGAGGAGCGTGACGGCGCCGACCACGGTGACGACCAGTTGCGCGTCCGGCGCGGCGTTGAAGATCGCGCCGGAGCGGACGATCAGGTACACGCCCGCGGTCACCATGGTCGCGGCGTGGATCAGGGCCGAGACCGGGGTCGGGCCCTCCATCGCGTCGCCGAGCCAGGACTGCAGCGGCACCTGGGCGGACTTGCCGCAGGCGGCGAGCAGCAGCATCAGGCCGACGGCGGTGAGCTTGCCCTCGCTGGCCCCGTGCACGTCCGCGAAGACCGGCCCGAAGGCGAAGGTCCCGAACGTCGTGAACATCAGCATGATCGCGATCGACAGGCCCATGTCGCCGACGCGGTTGACGAGGAAGGCCTTCTTCGCCGCGGTCGCCGCGCTGGGCTTGTGCTGCCAGAAGCCGATCAGCAGATAGGAGGCGAGACCGACGCCCTCCCAGCCGACGTACAGCAGCAGGTAGTTGTCGGCGAGGACGAGCAGCAGCATCGCCGCGAGGAACAGGTTCAGATAGCCGAAGAAGCGGCGCCGGCGCTCGTCGTGCTCCATGTACCCGACCGAGTACAGATGGATGAGCGAGCCGACACCGGTGATCAGCAGGACGAACGTCATCGACAGCTGGTCGAGCCGGAAGGTGACGTCGGCCTGGAAGCCGGCCACCGGGATCCAGCTGAACAGATGCTGCGTCACGGTCCGGTGGTCGGCCGCCTTCCCCAGCATGTCGGCGAAGAGGAGGGCGCCGAACACGAAGGAGAGGGCGGCGAGCACCGTGCCGATCCAGTGGCCGACCGCGTCCAGCCTCCGGCCGCCGCACAGCAGGACGGCCGCTCCGAGCAGGGGCGCCGCGATCAGCAGCGCAATCAGGTTCTCCACGATTCTTCCGACCCCTTACAGCTTCATCAGGCTGGCGTCGTCGACCGAGGCCGAGTGGCGGGTACGGAACAGCGACACGATGATCGCGAGCCCGACCACGACCTCCGCGGCGGCGACGACCATCGTGAAGAAGGCGATGATCTGGCCGTCGAGATTGCCGTGCAGCCGGGAGAAGGTGACGAACGCGAGGTTGCAGGCGTTGAGCATCAGCTCGATGCACATGAACACCACGATCGCGTTCCGCCGGATCAGCACGCCGGTGGCGCCGATCGTGAACAACAGAGCGGCGAGATACAGGTAGTTGACCGGGTTCACTTCGACGCCTCCTCGGTCCTCTTGAGCGCCGGCCGCTCGTCCTCGTCCCGCTCCAGGCGCTCGGCGGTGCGCTGTTCCAGTGCCTTCAGATCGCCGATCGCCTCGTCGGACACGTCACGGATCTGTCCGCGCTCCCGGAGCGTCTTGTTGACGGTGAGCTCGGACGGGGTGCCGTCCGGGAGGAGGCCCGCGATGTCCACCGCGTTGTGCCGGGCGTAGACGCCGGGCGCCGGCAGCGGCGGAACGTGCTTGCCCTCCCGTACGCGCTGCTCGGACAGCTCGCGCTGGGTCCTGGCCCGCTCGGTGCGCTCGCGGTGGGTGAGGACCATGGCGCCGACCGCGGCCGTGATGAGCAGGGCGCCGGTGATCTCGAAGGCGAACACGTACTTGGTGAAGATGAGGGCCGCGAGGCCCTCCACGTTGCCGTTCGCGTTCGCCCTGCCCAGGCCGGCGAAGTCCTTCAGGGACGCGTTGGCGATGCCCGCGAGCAGCAGGACGCCGAAGCCGACCCCGCACAGAAGGGCCAGCCAGCGCTGGCCCTTGATGGTCTCCTTCAGGGAGTCCGCCGCGGTGACGCCGACCAGCATCACCACGAAGAGGAACAGCATCATGATCGCGCCGGTGTAGACGACGATCTGCACGACGCCCAGGAAGTACGCGCCGTTGGCGAGGTAGAACACCGCCAGGACGATCATGGTGCCGGCCAGGCAGAGGGCGCTGTGCACGGTCTTCTTCATGAAGACGGTGCACAGGGCGCCGATCACCGCGATCGTGCCGAGGACCCAGAACTGGAAGGCCTCACCGGTGGAGGTGGTGTAGGCGGCGGCGAGTTGCGCGCTCATGCGTCCGCCTCCTGTTCCTCAGGCTTTTCTCCCTTGGAGGTGGCGACCTGGCGCACCGTGCCCGGCGCGGCCTCCGTCACCAGGCCCCGGTAGTAGTCCTGCTCGTCCGTCCCCGGGTAGATGGCATGCGGGGTGTCGACCATGCCCTCTTCCAGGCCGGCGAGCAGCTGCTCCTTGGTGTAGATCAGGTTGGCGCGGCTGGAGTCCGCGAGCTCGAACTCGTTCGTCATCGTGAGCGCGCGCGTGGGGCACGCCTCGATACACAGGCCGCACAGGATGCAGCGGGCGTAGTTGATCTGGTACACCCGCCCGTACCGCTCGCCCGGGGAGTAGCGCTCCTCGTCCGTGTTGTCCGCGCCCTCCACGTAGATCGCGTCGGCGGGGCAGGCCCAGGCGCACAGCTCGCAGCCGACGCACTTCTCCAGGCCGTCCGGATGGCGGTTGAGCTGGTGCCGTCCGTGGAACCGCGGAGCCGTGGTCTTCTTCTGCTCCGGGTACTGCTCGGTCAGCCGCTTCTTGAACATGGCCCTGAAGGTCACGCCGAAGCCGGCGACGGGGTTCTGGAAGCCGGGCTTCGGCTGCCCGGCCTCCTTGGGCTCCTCAGCCATCGGACGCCTCCTTTCCATCCGTAGATCCGTCACTGACAGTGTCCGTCCCGCCACTGACAATCAGCTCCCGTTCCCGGCGCGAGCGGCGCCTGGGCACGGGCGGCAGCGTCTGTCCCGGCAGCGGAGGTACGGGGTAGCCGCCCGCCATCGGGTCGAAGGCGGCGGGCCCCGCCGCGGGTCGCTCGGGCTCCTTGGCCTTCTCGCGGAACATGTCGACGAGGAACGACAGCACCAGCAGCGTGAGGACACCGCCCGCGACATAGAGGGCGATGTCAGCGAATCCGTAGTGTTCGTTGCGCAGCGCCCGCACGGTCGCGACGAGCATCAGCCAGACCACGGAGACCGGGATGAGGACCTTCCAGCCGAGCTTCATCAGCTGGTCGTAGCGGACGCGCGGGAGCGTCCCGCGCAGCCAGATGAAGAAGAACAGCAGCAGCTGGACCTTGATGACGAACCAGAGCAGCGGCCACCAGCCGTGGTTGGCGCCCGCCCAGAAGCCGCTGATCGGCCACGGCGCCCGCCAGCCGCCCAGGAAGAGCGTGGTCGACACGGCCGAGACCGTCACCATGTTCACGTACTCGGCGAGCATGAACATCGCGAACTTGATCGACGAGTACTCGGTGTTGAAGCCGCCTACCAGGTCGCCCTCGGACTCCGGCATGTCGAAGGGGGCGCGGTTGGTCTCGCCGACCATCGTGACGATGTAGATGATGAACGAGACCGGCAGCAGCAGGATGAACCAGCGGTCGTGCTGCTGCTCGACGATCCTCGACGTCGACATCGACCCGGAGTAGAGGAACACGGAGGCGAAGGAGGCACCCATGGCGATCTCGTACGAGATCATCTGCGCGCAGGAGCGCAGACCGCCGAGCAGCGGATAGGTGGATCCGGAGCTCCAGCCGGCGAGGACGATGCCGTAGATGCCGACCGAGGCGACCGCGAGGATGTAGAGCATCGCGATCGGCAGGTCGGTGAGCTGCATCGCGGTCCGGTGACCGAAGATCGAGATCTCGTTGCCTGCGGGTCCGAAGGGGATCACCGCGATCGCCATGAAGGCCGGGACGGCCGCGACGATCGGCGCGAGGACGTAGACCACCTTGTCGGCGCGCTTGACGATGACGTCTTCCTTCAGCATCAGCTTCACGCCGTCGGCGAGCGACTGGAGCATGCCCCAGGGGCCGTGCCGGTTCGGGCCGATCCGCAGCTGCATCCAGGCGACGACCTTGCGCTCCCAGACGATGGAGAACAGCACGGTCACCATCAGGAAGGCGAAGCAGAAGACCGCCTTGATGACGACCAGCCACCAGGGGTCGCGGCCGAACATGGAGAGGTCTTCAGCGGCGAGGTACGGGCTCATGCCTCCACCTCCTTGGGGGCCTCGGCGGCGGGCGTCGCCGGGCCGATGCGGACGAGGTTGCCGGGCAGCGCACCGGTGTCGGAGGCGACGCCCCCACCGGTGGAGTTCAGCGGGAGCCAGACCACCCGGTCCGGCATCTCGGTGATCTGGAGCGGGAGTTCCGCGGTCCCTGCCGGGCCGCTCACCGCCAGCAGTTCACCGTCCTTGACGCCTGCCTCGGCGGCGGTGGCGGCCGACACCCGCGCGCGTGCCGCGTGGCGTGTGCCGGCGAGCGCCTCGTCACCGTCCTGGAGCCGTCCCCGGTCGAGCAGCAGCCGGTGACCGGCGAGCACCGCCTCTCCGGCAGCCGGACGGGGCAGTTGGCCCCCGATCTCCAGGGGGTTGGCGGCCCGCAGTCCGTCCCAGGGGCCGAGCCGGTCCAGCTCCGTCCGCACGGTCCGCAGATCGGGCAGCCCCAGATGGACGTCCATGGCGTCGGCGAGCATGTGGAGCACGCGCGCGTCGGTGGGCGCCAGGGACCGGGTCATCTGGTCGGGCTTGAGCGCCGCCTCGAAGAAGCGGGCCCGGCCCTCCCAGTTGAGGAAGGTGCCGGCCTTCTCGGCGACCGCCGCGACCGGCAGCACCACGTCGGCGTGTGCGGTGACCTCGCTGGGACGCTGTTCCAGCGACACCAGGAAGCCCACCGAGGAGAGCGCCTCACGCGCGCGTGCCGGACGGGGCAGGTCGGCGACCTCGACGCCGGCGACCAGCAGGGCCCGGAGTTCGCCGGTGACCGCGGCCTCGACGATCTGGTCCGTGTCCCGGCCGTAGCGCTGCGGAAGTTCGGCGACGCCCCAGGCGGCGGCGACCTCGTCCCGCGCGCGCGGGTCGGTGGCCGGGCGGCCGCCCGGGAGCAGCGTGGGCAGTGCGCCCACCTCGATCGCGCCCCGCTCCCCGGCCCGGCGCGGGATCCACACCAGCTGGGCGCCGGTGGCGGCCGCGGTCCGTACGGCGGCGGTGAGTGCGCCCGCCACGTCGGCGAGCCGCTCGCCGACGACGATCACCGCGCCCTCGGTGCGCAGGGCCTCGGCGGCCCGTACGCCGTCCTCCTCCAGGCCGACCCGGCCGGCCAGCGCGTCCAGCCACTCGGTCTCGGTGCCGGGTGCGGCGGGCAGCAGGACGCCGCCGGCCTTCTCCAGGCCCCGGGTGGCGTGCGTGGCGAGGGCGAACACCTGCTGGCCGTGGCCCCGCCAGGCCTTGCGCAGCCGCAGGAAGACGCCGGGCGCCTCCTCCTCGGCCTCGAACCCGACGAGCAGGACGGCGGGTGCCTTCTCCAGCGCGGTGTACGTGACGCCCGTGCCGTCGAGGTCACGGCCGCGTCCGGCGACCCGGGCGGCCAGGAAGTCGGCCTCCTCGCCGCTGTGCACACGCGCGCGGAAGTCGATGTCGTTGGTGTCGAGGGCCACGCGCGCGAACTTGCTGTACGCGTAGGCGTCCTCGACGGTGAGCCGTCCGCCGGTCAGCACACCGGCCCGGCCCCGCGCGGCGAGCAGGCCCTCGGCGGCGGCCTGCAGCGCCTGGGGCCAGGAGGCGGGCTCCAGCTCACCGGACTCGCCCCGCACCAGCGGGGTGGTCAGCCGGTCGGTCAGCTGCGCGTAGCGGAACGCGAAGCGTCCCTTGTCGCAGATCCACTCCTCGTTGACCTCGGGGTCGTCGGCCGCGAGGCGGCGCATGACCTTGCCGCGCCGGTGGTCGGTGCGGGTCGCGCAGCCGCCGGAGCAGTGCTCGCACACCGAAGGCGACGACACGAGGTCGAAGGGGCGCGAGCGGAAGCGGTACGCCGCCGAGGTGAGGGCGCCGACCGGGCAGATCTGGATGGTGTTCCCGGAGAAGTAGGACTCGAAGGGGTCGCCCTCGCCGGTGCCGACCTGCTGGAGCGCGCCCCGTTCCAGCAGCTCGATCATCGGATCGCCCGCGATCTGGTTCGAGAACCGGGTGCAGCGGGCGCACAGCACGCACCGCTCGCGGTCGAGCAGCACCTGTGTGGAGATCGCGACAGGCTTCTCGTAGGTGCGCTTCCTGCCCTCGAAGCGGGACTCGGCGTTGCCGTGCGACATGGCCTGGTTCTGCAGCGGGCACTCGCCGCCCTTGTCGCAGACGGGGCAGTCCAGCGGGTGGTTGATGAGCAGGAGCTCCATCACACCCTTCTGGGCCTTCTCCGCGACGGGCGAGGTGAGATGAGTCTTCACGACCATCCCGTCCGTACAGGTGATCGTGCAGGACGCCATGGGCTTGCGCTGGCCCTCGACCTCGACGATGCACTGGCGGCAGGCGCCGGCCGGGTCCAGAAGGGGGTGGTCGCAGAAGCGAGGGATCTCGATGCCGAGCTGCTCGGCGGCCCGGATGACCAGGGTGCCCTTGGGCACGCTGATCTCGATGCCGTCGATCGTCAGCGTGACGAGGTCCTCCGGCGGGACCGCCGCCTGCCCCCCTGAAGAGGGAGCGCCGGTGGTCACAGTCATGCGGTCACCTCCGCGGGCTTGTCCGCCCAGGCTGTGGACTTGGCCGGGTCGAAGGGGCAGCCCCGGCCCGTGATGTGCTCCTCGTACTCCTCGCGGAAGTACTGGAGGGAGGAGAAGATCGGCGAGGCGGCGCCGTCGCCGAGGGCGCAGAAGGACTTGCCGTTGATGTTGTCGGCGATGTCGGCGAGCTTGTCGAGATCGGCCATGGTGCCCTTGCCCGCCTCGATGTCCCGCAGCAGCTGCACGAGCCAGTACGTGCCCTCGCGGCAGGGTGTGCACTTGCCGCAGGACTCATGGGCGTAGAACTCGGTCCAGCGGGTGACGGCCCGCACCACGCACGTCGTCTCGTCGAAGCACTGCAGGGCCTTGGTGCCGAGCATGGAACCGGCGGCGCCCACGCCCTCGTAGTCCAGCGGGACGTCGAGGTGCTCGTCGGTGAACATCGGTGTCGAGGAGCCGCCGGGCGTCCAGAACTTCAGCCGGTGGCCGGGCCGCATCCCGCCGCTCATGTCGAGCAGCTGACGGAGCGTGATGCCGAGCGGGGCCTCGTACTGGCCGGGGCTCGTGACGTGGCCGCTGAGCGAGTAGAGCGTGAAGCCCGGGGACTTCTCGCTGCCCATCGACCGGAACCATTCCTTGCCCCGGTGGAGGATCGCGGGAACCGACGCGATCGACTCGACGTTGTTCACAACAGTCGGGCACGCATACAGGCCCGCGACGGCAGGGAAGGGGGGACGAAGCCGCGGTTGACCACGGCGGCCTTCGAGCGAGTCGAGCAGTGCGGTCTCCTCACCACAGATGTACGCGCCCGCGCCCGCGTGCACGGTGAGTTCGAGGTCGAGTCCGCTGCCGAGGATGTTCTCGCCGAGGTAGCCCGCCGCGTACGCCTCGCGTACGGCGGAGTGCAACCGCCGCAGTACGGGGACGACCTCACCCCGCAGATAGATGAAGGCATGCGACGACCTGATGGCGTAACAGGCGATGACGATGCCCTCGATGAGGCTGTGCGGGTTCGCGAAGAGGAGCGGGATGTCCTTGCAGGTCCCGGGCTCCGACTCGTCGGCGTTGACAACTAGATAGTGAGGCTTGCCGTCACCCTGGGGAATGAACTGCCACTTCATTCCCGTCGGGAATCCCGCGCCGCCCCGGCCGCGCAGCCCGGAGTCCTTGACATACGCGATCACGTCGTCGGGCGACATCGCGAGCGCCTTGCGGAGCCCCTCGTACCCCTCGTGCCGCTGGTAGACGTCCAGCGTCCAGGACTTCTCCTCGTCCCAGAAGGCCGACAGCACGGGTGCCAGCAGCTTCTCAGGGCTGGTCTCGTTGATCTGGGGTGCCAACGTCATCACTACCCCTCCTCGTCGGCGGGCCCAGCGGGGTGGGCAGGGTCGGAGGCCGATGTGTCCTGCGGCGCGTCGTGCGAACTGAGGTGTTCGGCCGGTGACGGCTCGTGCACCGCCGTGCCCTCCGGCGGCTCGTCGTGCGGCCCGCCGTCCCGCGGGTGCACCACGCGCGCCGCGCCGGTCTCCCCCTTGGCCAGCCGCAGCCCGACCAGGGAGGCCGGGCCCGCGCTGCCGGTCGCCTCGACAGCCCCGTCCCGCTCGTCGGGGAAGCCGGCCAGCATCCGCGCGGTCTCCTTGAAGGTGCACATGGGGGCACCGCGGGTGGGGTCGACCTGCCGGCCCGCCCGCAGGTCGTCGACCAGGCGCTTGGCGCTCTCGGGGGTCTGGTTGTCGAAGAACTCCCAGTTGACCATCACCACCGGCGCGAAGTCGCAGGCCGCGTTGCACTCGATGTGCTCCAGGGTCACCTTGCCGTCGGCGGTCGTCCCGCCGTTGCCGACGCCCAGGTGCTCCTGCAGGGCGGAGAAGATCGCGTCGCCGCCCATCACGGCACACAGGGTGTTGGTGCAGACGCCCACCTGGTAGTCACCGGACGGACCCCGCCGGTACATGGTGTAGAAGGTGGCGACCGCGGAGACCTCGGCCGTGGTCAGGCCGAGCGTGTCCGCACAGAAGCGCATCCCGGTGCGGGTGACGTGTCCCTCCTCCGACTGCACGAGATGCAGCAACGGCAGGAGGGCGGAGCGCGAGTCCGGGTAGCGGTCGACGATCTCGCGCGCGTCCCGCTCCAGGCGCGCTCGGACGTCGTCCGGGTATGCGGGCGCGGGCAGCTCGGGCATGCCCAGACTGACGCCGCGCTCCGAGGAACTGGTGGTCACCGGTCGACGCCTCCCATCACGGGGTCGATGGACGCGACGGCGACGATCACGTCGGCGACCTGGCCGCCCTCGCACATCGCCGCCATGGCCTGCAGGTTGGTGAAGGACGGGTCGCGGAAGTGGACCCGGTAGGGGCGGGTGCCACCGTCGGACACGACGTGCACACCGAGTTCGCCCTTGGGCGACTCGACCGCCGCGTACGCCTGTCCCGGCGGGACGCGGAAGCCCTCGGTCACCAGCTTGAAGTGGTGGATCAGGGCCTCCATGGAGGTGCCCATGATCTTCTTGATGTGATCGAGGGAGTTGCCGAGTCCGTCCGGTCCCAGGGCGAGCTGGGCGGGCCAGGCGATCTTCTTGTCCGCGACCATGACCGGGCCGGGCTGCAGCCGGTCCAGACACTGCTCGATGATCCCGAGCGACTGGCGCATCTCCTCCAGGCGGACGAGGAAGCGGCCGTAGGCGTCGCAGGTGTCGGCGGTCGGGACGTCGAAGTCGTAGGTCTCGTAGCCGCAGTAGGGCTGCGCCTTGCGCAGGTCGTGCGGCAGGCCGGCGGAGCGCAGGATCGGGCCGGTGGCACCGAGGGCCATGCAGCCGGCCAGGTCCAGATAGCCGACGTCCTGCATACGGGCCTTGAAGATGGGGTTCCCGGTGGCGAGCTTGTCGTACTCCGGGAGGTTCTTCTTCATCTTCTTCACGAACTCGCGGATCTGGTCCACGGCGCCCGGCGGCAGGTCCTGGGCGAGTCCGCCGGGGCGGACGTAGGCGTGGTTCATCCGCAGACCCGTGATCAGCTCGTAGATGTCGAGGATCATCTCCCGGTCGCGGAAGCCGTAGATCATGATGGTGGTCGCGCCGAGTTCCATGCCTCCGGTGGCGATGCACACCAGGTGGGAGGACATCCGGTTCAGCTCCATCAGGAGCACGCGCAGGATCGTGGCGCGGTCCGGGATCTGGTCCTCGATGCCGAGGAGCTTCTCCACCGCGAGGCAGTACGCCGTCTCGTTGAAGAACGGCGTCAGATAGTCCATGCGCGTCACGAACGTCGTGCCCTGGGTCCACGTGCGGTACTCGAGGTTCTTCTCGATACCGGTGTGGAGATAGCCGATGCCGCAGCGGGCCTCGGTGACGGTCTCGCCGTCGATCTCCAGGATGAGCCTCAGCACCCCGTGCGTGGACGGGTGCTGGGGACCCATGTTGACGATGAGGCGTTCGTCGTCGGCGCGGGTGGCGGACTGGACGACCTCGTCCCAGTCGCCGCCGGTGACCGTGTAGACGGTGCCCTCGGTCGTCTCGCGCGAGGAGGCGGAGGACGGAGTCTGCGTGCTCATGAGTACGACCTCCGCTGGTCCGGAGCCGGGATCTGGGCGCCCTTGTACTCGACGGGGATGCCGCCGAGGGGATAGTCCTTGCGCTGCGGGAAGCCCTGCCAGTCGTCGGGCATCATGATCCGCGTCAGCGCCGGGTGGCCGTCGAAGATCAGGCCGAAGAAGTCGTACGTCTCGCGCTCGTGCCAGTCGTTCGTGGGATAGACGGGGACGAGCGACGGGATGTGCGGGTCGGCGTCGGGGGCGCTGACCTCCAGGCGGATCAACCGGTTGTGGGTGATCGACCGCAGGTGGTAGACGGCGTGCAGTTCCCGGCCCTTGTCGCCGGGGTAGTGCACCCCGCTGACGCCGGTGCACAGTTCGAAGCGGAGCGCCGGGTCGTCGCGGAGGGTCTGGGCGACGGCGACGAGGTACTCGCGTTCGATGTGGAAGGTCAGCTCGCCACGGTCGACGACGGTCTTCTCGACGGCGTTCTCGGGGACGAGTCCCTGTTCCTCCAGGGCGCCCTCCAGTTCGTCGGCCACCTCGTCGAACCAGCCGCCGTAGGGGCGGGTGGCGGCGCCGGGGAGCCGGACGGAGCGGACCAGGCCGCCGTAGCCGGAGGTGTCGCCGCCGTTGTTGGCGCCGAACATGCCGCGCTGGACGCGGATCTCCTCGCCGTGGTCGCCGCGCCTGCCCGGGAGGTTGGCGGCGCCGAGGTCCTTCTCGGGGTTGACGCCGTTGCCGTTCGCCGCAGCGCCGTTGCGGGGCGTGTCCGCGCCGTTGCTCTTCGCGTCGCTCATCGCAGCAGCCCCTTCATCTCGATCGTCGGGAGGGCCTTGAGGGCCGCTTCCTCCGCCTCACGGGCCGCCTCCTCGGCGTTCACGCCGAGCTTCGAGGTCTGGATCTTGTGATGGAGCTTGAGGATCGCGTCCATCAGCATCTCCGGCCGCGGCGGACAGCCCGGCAGATAGATGTCGACGGGGACGATGTGGTCGACGCCCTGCACGATCGCGTAGTTGTTGAACATGCCCCCCGAGGAGGCGCAGACCCCCATGGAGATCACCCACTTGGGGTTCGGCATCTGGTCGTAGACCTGCCGCAGGACCGGCGCCATCTTCTGGCTGACCCGGCCGGCGACGATCATCAGGTCCGCCTGCCGGGGCGAGCCGCGGAAGACCTCCATGCCGAAGCGCGCCAGGTCGTAGCGGCCGGCGCCGGTGGTCATCATCTCGATGGCACAGCAGGCGAGGCCGAACGTGGCGGGGAAGACCGACGCCTTGCGCACCCAGCCCGCGGCCTGCTCGACGGTCGTCAGGAGGAAACCGCTCGGCAGCTTTTCTTCGAGTCCCATGACTAAAGGCCCCTCAGTCCCATTCCAGGCCGCCGCGCCGCCATACGTACGCGTACGCGACGAAGACGGTGAGCACGAAGAGCAGCATCTCCACGAGCCCGAAAATCCCCAGGGCGTCGAAGGTGACGGCCCAGGGGTAGAGGAAGACGATCTCGATGTCGAAGACGATGAAGAGCATCGCCGTCAGGTAGTACTTGATGGGGAAGCGCCCGCCGCCGGCCGGCGTGGGGGTCGGCTCGATGCCGCACTCATAGGCCTCGAGCTTGGCGCGGTTGTACCGCTTCGGACCGATCAGCGTGGCCATGACCACGGAGAAGATCGCAAAGCCTGCCCCGAGGGCTCCCAGTACGAGGATGGGCGCATACGCGTTCACCGCTCCTCGCTCCTCTCAGTCGGCACTGACTGGCGGTTGCACGGGGCTCACACCGGCCTCATCGGCCCCACGAGCCCCGCCAGCCCCGGCGAAGATCGCGGACATGTGAAGCAGGTCACAAGCCCAACTGCCCCGCATCTTATGCCCGGCGGTATGTGATCTGCGACACGGGGGTCACCACGTACTTTGTGATCTCCACCACCTGGCGAAGGATCATGAAGTCGGATGAGCGGTGACCTTCATACGCGAAGCAGTCAAGTGATCACCAAGAGGTGACATTTTCGCTCGTCTTCGCTGGTCGACGGCGTCTTGCAATATCAAAGACCATCCGCTCCAGGCAAATTCGCGCCGGACCGGATCGCTTGATAAAGGAGCGCGTTCACACCCGGGAGTGAGGGGCGGGGAGGAATGTGGACGCGTGCACACGTTCACAAGCGTGGCCGGATGTGATCAAGCGTGAAGGACGCGCACCGATGGCGAACGAGACATGTCCTTCGTGCGCGAGACGCCACCTTGCCGGAGACCGTTCCGTGACCTGTGCCACATCTGTATGAGATCGAAATAAAGGGGGCTTGGCCATGGGGCGTGACCGGTGATAAGCACAGCGCAATCCGGACGTAACGAAGAAAACCCATGATCACAGGCTTGATCACTGGTGTCCGCAATGCCCGTTACGGCGTCAATAAAGAGTGACACGCCCGGGGTTTCAGGGCCCGATTGAACAACTGTGGCGCACCACACGTTTCTTGAAGGTATGGAGGAGCCCCTGATACCCGTTGGACTCATGTCCCACACCGCTCACATACGCAGCCACCGGAAGCCCCGCAACCGCAGCTCGTCGACGATCGCGATGCGGACCGGAGTTGCGGGTGGCGTCCTCGGCACGCTGGCCGTCGCCGGCGCGTCGGCCTCGGCGAACGCCGCCGAGCCGGTGACGCAGACCCTTGAACTGCCCACCCTGACCGCCGACATGGCCACGCAGGTCGCGCAGTCCGCGGAAGCCACCCAGCAGGCCGCCGCCAACTACCAGCTTCAGGCCGAGCGCGACGCAGCCGCTGCAAATGCCGCAAAGCAGGCCAAGGCGGACCTCGCGGAGGCCAAGAAGAAGGAAGCGGAGGCTCAGCGGAAGGCCGAGGCCGAGCGCAAGACGGCAGCCGCCGCCTCGCGCAGTGCCGACCGGACCGTCCTGGCCGCCACGTCCGACGCCACCTCGACCGGCACGTCCACGGCCACCGGGTCCGTCGCCGCGGTCGTCGCCTTCGTCAAGGCGCAGATCGGCGACTCGTACGTCATGGGCAGCACCGGCCCGAACTCGTGGGACTGCTCGGGCCTCGTGCAGACCGCGTTCAAGCAGATCGGCGTCAGCCTGCCGCGCGTGTCGCAGGACCAGTCGACCTCCGGTACCCAGGTCTCGCTGAGCAACCTGCAGCCGGGCGACATCCTCTACTGGGGCGGCGCGGGCAGCGCGTACCACGTGGCGGTGTACGTCGGCGACGGCATGTTCGTCGGCGCGCAGAACCCCTCCAGCGGTGTCGTGGAGAAGCCGCTGTCGTACGACCCGCCGACCGGCGCGGTTCGGGTGCTCTGACCCGCACCACGACCCGTACGGGCGCATGACGCGCACGCGCGTCACCGGCGTCATGGGCTGAGGGCCGCCGCTGCCACCGGGCACGGCGGCCCTCAGGGCTGCCCTGACGAGCCCGCCGGGGGTACGGCCGACATCTCCGCTCGGGACCGCCCCGGCGGGCCCACAACGCCCACGACGCCCGCGAGCGCCGCTCGTTGCCGGGGCGGAATTCACCCCAAAGGGAACACCCGCGTGACGACGGCGACGGGACGAGCCCCCGGCGCTGCCGTTACTGCTGTGCACAGCGATTGGCAATCGCTGCGGGAGCTGCCCCGCCCCGACCGGGCCGTCGTCCGCGGCCGGGACGTGGACGGCACGCCGCTCGTCGTCGAGGGCATCGGCCGCTTCGCCCGCTTGCTCCCCCACGAGACGGACCGTCTGGGCGGTCACGTCCGTCCGGACCGCCTCTCGAAGCGCGACCGGAGGGACGTGCTCCGGCAGATGACGGAGCGGCACGAGGTGGTGTTCGCACCGCGCGCGGGCAGGGTGGCCGAGCTGGGCCCCGTAGGAGCACCCAAGTCCTTTGGGACCGGGGACCGGGCCCGGGGGCGACTGCTCAGCCCTCACGCCCCGCCGAGGCCGCTCACCGCCCCCGGGGGCGGGCTCCGGCGCCCCCGGGAGCACTCACGCCCGTACACAGGCGCTTCACGCCCCCGCGCGCGCCACGCCCCCGTGCCCCCGACGAATCCCCCGAAGGGCTACGCCTTCGGGGCCACCTTGGACAGGCCGTTGATGACGCGGTCCATCGCGTCGCCGCCCGTCGGGTCCGTCAGGTTGGCCAGGAGCTTCAGCGTGAACTTCATCAGCATCGGGTGCGTCAGGCCCCGCTGGGCCGCGATCTTCATGACCTTCGGGTTGCCGATCAGCTTCACGAAGGCACGCCCCAGCGTGTAGTAGCCGCCGTAGGTGTCCTTGAGGATCTTCGGGTAGTTGTGCAGGGCCAGTTCGCGCTGGGCGGGGGTCGCGCGGGCCATGGCCTGGACGATGACGTCCGCGGCGATCTGGCCGGACTCCATGGCGTACGCGATGCCCTCGCCGTTGAACGGGTTCACCAGGCCCCCCGCGTCACCGACGAGCAGCAGGCCCTTGGTGTAGTGCGGCTGGCGGTTGAAGGCCATGGGCAGGGCGGCACCGCGGATCGGGCCGGTCATGTTCTCGGGGGTGTAGCCCCAGTCCTCGGGCATCGAGGCGCACCACGCCTTGAGCACCTCGCGCCAGTCCAGCTCCTTGAAGGAGTCGGAGGTGTTCAGGACGCCCAGGCCGACGTTGCTCGTGCCGTCGCCCATGCCGAAGATCCAGCCGTAGCCCGGGAGCAGCCGCTCCTGGCCGCCGCGCCGGTCCCACAGTTCCAGCCAGGACTCCAGATAGTCGTCCTCGTGGCGCGGAGAGGTGAAGTACGTGCGGACCGCGACGCCCATCGGCCGGTCCTCGCGGCGGTGCAGTCCCATCGCCAGGGAGAGCCGGGTGGAGTTGCCGTCCGCGGCGACGACGAGCGGCGCGTGGAACGTGACCTCGCGCTTCTCCTCGCCCAGTTTGGCGGTGACGCCGGTGATCCGGCCGGTGCGGTCGTCGACGACCGGCCCGCTGACGTTGCAGCGCTCGTACAGGCGCGCCCCCGCCTTCTGGGCCTGCCGGGCCAGTTGCTCGTCGAAGTCGTCGCGCTTGCGGACGAGTCCGTAGTTCGGGAATGAGGCGAGATCCGGCCAGTCGAGCTGGAGGCGGGAACCGCCGCCGATGATCCTCAGGCCCTTGTTGCGCAGCCAGCCGGCTTCCTCGGAGATGTCGACGCCCATCGCCACGAGCTGCTTGACGGCGCGCGGGGTGAGGCCGTCGCCGCAGACCTTCTCCCTCGGGAACTCGGTCTTCTCCAGCAGGAGGACCTCGAGCCCGGCCCTGGCCAGGTGGTACGCGGTCGTGGAGCCGGCTGGCCCCGCGCCCACGACGATCACATCGGCGGTGTTGTCGGAGAGGGGCTCGGTCACGGCGGGATCTCCCCAGGGTTCGAAATCTGCGTGCTGACGGGCACTGGACATGGGCAGTCTATTCAGCAGAATTGATCACCCGGCTGAAGGGCTGCCCCGTGAACCGAGCTCTCCCCGTAGTACGGTTGCGCGTTCCCACCGACGAGGACGCCTTGGCCTGGCACCGGGTCTTCGACGACCCGGATGTGATGGAGTTCCACGGCGGCCGTTCCGCCGAGCTGTCCGTCTACGAGGAACTCACCGCCCGGCAGCGTCGGCACGACGCCGAGCGCGGCTTCTGTCTGTGGACCGTGCTCGACGAATCCGGTCAGGTCCTCGGCTTCACCGGTGCCCAGCCGTGGCCGCAGGAGTGGGGGCCGCAGGGCGAGATCGAGATCGGCTGGCGGCTCGGGCGGGAGCACT
This sequence comes from Streptomyces sp. NPDC001222, assembly GCF_042896945.1. Lineage (NCBI taxonomy): Bacteria > Bacillati > Actinomycetota > Actinomycetes > Kitasatosporales > Streptomycetaceae > Streptomyces > Streptomyces sp. NPDC001222. The sequence goes on along the minus strand of NZ_JBIAXT010000012.1, from coordinate 94,784 downwards.
GGGGCAAGGGGTATGTCACGGCGGCCGCGCGGATGACCCTGGAGCGGGTCCGCACGGCGGGAGTGGGCGGCGTGGTGGCCCTGGTCAACGCCCGGAACGCCAGGTCGATCGCGGTCACCCGGCGGCTCGGCATGAGCCTCGCCGAGGTCCTCACGACGCCGGTGTCGAAGCAGGAAGCACACTGCTACCGACTGGCGTTGTGACGTAGCGTAGCCAACTGCTACAGAAAGAAACGCAGCGCTTCCGGGTGGCGCCCTCGGCCGGTTACCCTGCCAGTACCGCTGGGGGTGACATCTGTGCCTATAACACCCAAAACACCCGAAGTTCGAGTGCCGCGCCTGGTCGGACTGATGGCGATGGACGCACGCGAGACCGCCGCGCAGCAGGGCGTGGCCCTCGCCGCACCCGACCGGCCGGACTTCCACCGCACCGTCGTCGACTACGTCGTACGCCAATATCCCCTGCCCGGCGCCGAGGTCCCGCGCGGCGCCGTGGTCACCGTGTGGTTCGACCTCGGTGAGGGCGAGGGCGGCGGAGGCGCCGGGGTCCGCGAGCCACGGCTGCCCATCCCGCCGCCGGGCGGACTGCGCCGCGAACTCGACGAACCGGGAGACACCTTCGAACTGCTCAGGTGAGCCGCCCGGCCCCGGCGCGCCGTCCGGCGCCGTCGGCTTGCGTCAGCTGTCCTTGAACCCGCGGTGCAGCGCGACGATGCCGCCCGTCAGATTGCGCCACGCCACCTTCGACCAGCCCGCCTTGCGCAGCCGCTCGGCGAGGGCCGGCTGGTCGGGCCAGGCGCGGATGGACTCGGCGAGGTAGACGTACGCGTCCGGGTTGGAGGACACCGCGCGGGCCACCGGCGGGAGCGCCCGCATCAGGTACTCGGTGTAGACCGTGCGGAAGGGCGTCCACGTGGGATGCGAGAACTCGCAGATCACGACGCGCCCGCCCGGCCTGGTCACCCGGTACAGCTCGCGCAGCGCCGCGTCGGTGTCGTGCACGTTGCGCAGCCCGAAGGAGATCGTCACGGCGTCGAAGACATCGTCCCGGAAGGGCAGCCGCGTGGCGTCGCCCGCCGTGAACGGCATCCAGGGGTGCCGCTTCTTGCCGACCTGGAGCATCCCGAGCGAGAAGTCGCAGGGCACCACATAGGCCCCCGCGCGCGTGAACGGCAGCGACGAGGTCGCCGTGCCCGCCGCCAGGTCCAGGACCTTCTGCGCGGGACGCGCGTCGACCGCCCTCGCGACCTCCTTGCGCCACACCCGGTCCTGGCCGAGCGACAGCAGGTCGTTCGTCAGGTCGTACCGTTCCGCCACGTCGTCGAACATCGAGGCGACTTCGTGCGGCTGCTTGTCCAGGGATGCGCGGGTCACGGTTCCATTGTGGCAGTACGGGGTACGGCGTCACGGCAGCAGCCTCGGCTTCTTCCGCGCGGCCATGTCCTCGACCCATCCCACGAGGGGGATCGCGGCCCAGATCAGCACCCAGCCGACGGCGTACATGAACCACTGGCTGTCCAGCGGCAGCCACTTCTCGAACGCGGGCACGTCCCAGAACCGGTCGATCAGCAGCACGGCGAGGACGAGCGCGATCTCGTGCCAGAGGTAGATCGTCACCGCCCGCGCGTTGAAGACCGTCACCACCCGGTCGGTCCGCCGGAGGCGGGCCGGCCACGCGAGGTCGATACGGAAGTACGCCTTGGCGTACATGAGCAGCGTCACATAGCCGGCGGACCAGAACGTCTGGGCGAGTGGGATGTCGTCCAGGTCGTAACCGCCCGTCTCCTGCTGGTGGGTGAGGGCGTACCAGCCGCCGTACGCGATCGCCGCGAGGGACAGCACGACCACCGGGAGCGGCCTGAGCCGCCCCAGCACGCCCTCGCGGTGGGCGAAGCCGAGCAGCCAGCAGAAGAGGAAGGTGGCGAAGTCGTACAGCCCGCTGCCGAAGCGGTCGTCCGGGGGCGCCCACAGATACTGGAACACCACGATCGGGGCGAGCGAGGCGAGCAGGACCAGGATCGGGGCCGCCCGGAAGACCCTGAGCAGGACCGGGGAGAGCAGGACGAACCAGGGGTACCTCCGCAGCCCGAGGCCCTGGGCGCGTGGCAGGGCCTGGCTCTGACCTCGATGATCGGCGTCAACGACGTCTCCGGAGAGACGTTCACGCTCTCCGACGCGGCCCGGCTGCGGTCGTTCGCCGAGCAGAGGGACCTGGCGTGGCTGTCGATGTGGTCGACGTTCCGCGACCGGAGCTGCCGGACGGCGGCTCCGCCGAGGGCGACGCGGCCACGAACTGCAGTGGCGCCAAGCAGGCCTCGGGAGCCTTCGGACAGGCCTTCGCGGGGTGAACCGTCAGCGGCGCCGGTGTACGAGCCGCCCGGCGACGACCGTCGCCACACACGTCGCGGCCCCGCGCTCGGTGAGGGCGGCCTCGTCGGGGACGTCGAAGACGGCGAACGTCGCGTCAGCGCCGGGGACCGGCAAGGGCGTCGCGAGCGCCTCCGCCAGGCTCCGCCCTGCCAGCGGGTCGAGAGCGGGCGGCCCCTCGGGATCCCCGGACCGCTCCCTGAGCTTCAGCCCCGCTCGGTACACGGCGTCCACCACGGCGGGCCTCGTCAGGGCTCCGGCCACGGCGACCGTGCCGTGCGCCAGCATCCGCTGCACTCCGCGCCGAGCGCTCGCGCCCCGGCGGGTGTCGCTCAGCGCCGGCTCCGCGAGGGCCTCGCCCACGATCGGCTGGGTGCCCAGTTCGTCGGCCTCGCGGGGATCCGGATGGTAGGCCTGCTCCAGCAGTTCGGGCCCGTACGGGTTCAGCAGACCCGGGGTCAGGAGCCCCGGCCAGCGTCGGACCCGGGCGGTCGGGTGTGCCGCCGCCAGTTCCTCGTAGGGGCCGACGGCCGCGCACGCCCGGCCGTCGACGAGCACCGCCCCGTCGGGCAGGGCGGGCCGCCGGTCCCCGGTGACCAGGAGACCGGCGGTGTGGATCGTCAGCACGCGCGCCCTAGTTGGAGGCGAGCAGCTTCAGCTCGGGGTGGGCCGTGCCGCCCTCGATCGCCGTCGACGAGATGTGGGACGCGACCCGCTCGTCGACCGGGTCGTTCGCCGGGTCGTCGTGGACGACGAGGTGCTCGTACGTCGTCGAGCGCTGTGCCGGGACCCGGCCCGCCTTCCGGATCAGGTCGATGATCTCCTGGCGGTTGGAGCGGTGCTTGGCACCGGCCGAGGAGACGACGTTCTCCTCCAGCATGATCGAGCCGAGGTCGTCCGCGCCGTAGTGCAGCGACAGCTGGCCGATCTCCTTGCCGGTGGTCAGCCACGACCCCTGGATGTGGCGGACGTTGTCCAGGAAGAGGCGGGCGATCGCGATCATCCGCAGGTACTCGAAGATGGTGGCCTGGGTCCGGCCCTTCAGGTGGTTGTTCTCGGGCTGGTAGGTGTACGGGATGAAGGCCCGGAAACCGCCCGTGCGGTCCTGTACCTCACGGATCATCCGCAGATGCTCGATGCGCTCGGCGTTGGTCTCGCCGGTGCCCATGAGCATGGTGGACGTGGACTCCACGCCGAGGTTGTGCGCGGCCTCCATGATCTCCAGCCAGCGTTCGCCGCTCTCCTTCAGGGGCGCGATCGCCTTGCGGGGCCGCTCGGGCAGAAGTTCGGCGCCGGCGCCGGCGAAGGAGTCGAGCCCGGCGGTGTGGATGCGCGTGATGGCCTCTTCCACCGAGACGCCCGAGATCCGTGCCATGTGCTCGACCTCGGACGCCCCCAGGCTGTGGATGACCAGCTGGGGGAAGGCCTCCTTGATGGCACGGAAGTGCTTCTCGTAGTACTCGACGCCGTAGTCCGGGTGGTGGCCGCCCTGGAACATGATCTGGGTGCCGCCGAGTTCGACGGTCTCCGCGCACCGGCGCAGGATGTCGTCGAGGTCGCGGGTCCAGCCCTTGGCGGTGTCCTTCGGGGCCGCGTAGAAGGCGCAGAACTTGCACGCCGTCACGCAGACGTTCGTGTAGTTGATGTTGCGCTCGATGATGTACGTCGCGATGTGCTCGACACCTGCGTACTTGCGGCGGCGTACGGCGTCGGCGGCGGCGCCCAGCGCGTGCAGCGGGGCGTCCCGGTACAGGACGAGCGCCTCTTCGGGGGTGATCCGCCCACCGGCTGCGGCACGGTCGAGGACGGCTGTGACATCAATGGGCGTGAGGTCGGCCTTCTCGGTCACCGGGCGTCCCTTTCGTAAGGGTTGTGGACAGACCGGACCAGCCTACGCCAGGGGTTTCACCGCGCCGACGTCAGGCTGCACCCGCGCCGGTCAGCAGCCCCACCAGGGCGCCGGCGATGAGGAACGGCCCGAAGGGGATCGCGGTCCGCCGCCCGGCGCGGCGCGCCAGCACGAGCGCGAGTCCGTACAGCCCGCCGAGGAGGAATCCGGTGAAGGTGCCGAGGACCACGGCCGACCAGCCGTACCAGCCGAGCACCGCGCCGAGCCCGAGGGCGAGTTTGACGTCGCCGAAGCCCATGCCCTTCGGGTTGACGAGGAAGAGCACGTAGTACGCGCCACCGAGGACGAGGGCGCCGAACAGCGCGGTGCGCCAGTGCCCTGCGTGCCCCGGCAGGGCCGCGGCCGCGGCGAGCAGGACCAGGGCGGCGGCCGCGAGCGGCAGGGTGAGCACGTCCGGCAGCCGCTGCACCCGGAAGTCCACGATCGTCAGCAGAACGCCGACGGGGGCGAGCAGCAGCCAGACGGCCAGCTCGGGGCGGGTGCCGGTGGCCAGGGCGAGGGCGGCGCACACCAGGGTGGTGGCCACGCACACCAGGGCGGTCCCGGGGCCGTACGCCTGCCCGTCGGGACACCGGGCCCGGCCGAGCCACCCGTCGATCGGGTGCCCCTCGGGACACCGGTCCCGCCATGGCTGTTCGGGCTCGACGCAGAGCCGGTACGCGGCCCGGGGCACCAACAGCCCGGCGCCCGCGCCCCACACCGCGGCCCCGAGGGCCACCCAGAGGTCCAGATCCACGGGCACAGGGTAAGAGCTCCGAGTGGCCCCGGAGGAGGGCTACTTGACCTTTTGCAAGAGTGCTGTCGGGTTCCCGGCGTCCGCGTTGTCCGTCTCGTACCTGAGGTCCGAGCCGGTGGGGGTCAGCTGGACCTCGTGACTTCCGGTCGTGCACTGAGACGGGTTGGACTCCTCGGCGACGCTCGTGGCGACGAGCTGCCCGGCCGTGGCCCGCTTCAGGATCAGCACGTCGTCGCACACGCCGCCGATCTGGTCGGTGGACCGGAAGGTGCCGATCCGCCCGCCGGCGGCCGCCTGGCCGATGGTCAACCGGAACCGGCCCGCGGGCAGCGCGCCACCGAGCGCGAGGGCGTCGCCCTCCCAGGTGCCGAGATAGAAGGCGGGCACAGCGGCGTTCCCGCTCGCCGGGGCGGACGCACTGCTCGTCGCCGACGGGGACCTGGGGGCTCCGCCGGCGGTGTTGTCGCCGGAACCGCCGCCGTCGAACAGCCGGAAGACGAAGTGCGAACCGAGCGTCGCCACGGCCAGCGCCCCGGCGACCGCCAGCGCGACCGTGCAGCTCACGCGGCGGCCACGACCGCCGGGAGTGGGGGCGGAGGTCGCGGCGACGCTCACGGAGAGCTTTCCGGGGCCCCCGGGAACGGTCACGACGTCCTGGGGCTGCGCCTCGGGGCGCGGGGAGGGAGGGGAGTCCATGGCGGGCGGAGGACCGAAGACCCCGGCGGGCAGCGGGACTTCGTGCGCCGGAGCGGGACGGCGCGCGGAGGCGGCGCCCGCGTCCGTGCCCGCGCTCGCGTCCGTAGGCGTCCCGGGCGAGTCGTTCACCGACGCCTCGGTGAATCCCACCGGCCCCGAGGGGGGTGTCCGCGCCGGATGTGCCCCCGAGGCCTCCAGGTTCAGCAGCTGTACGGCCTGACGGCTGACCTGTTCCACCAGCGGGCCGGGCAGCCAGCCGCCGCTCACCAGGCGGGACGCGCCCTCCGGGGCGAGGCACCGGGCCACGTCCTCCGGTGCGGGGCGTGCCGCCGGGTCCTTGGCCAGGCAGCCGGCCACCAGCTCCCGCACCTCACCGTCCAGGGCGCCGAGCTCCGGTTCCTCGTGGACGACCTTGTACAGCAGTGCCGCCGAGGAGTCGCCGGGGAACGGGGGCTCTCCGGTCGCCGCGTACGCCAGCACCGCGCCCAGGGAGAAGACGTCCGCCGCGCCGGTGACGCCCTTGCCGAGGATCTGCTCCGGGGACATGTAGCCGGGCGAACCGACGGAGACACCCGTGGAGGTCAGCGACGCCGTGCCGTCCGTGGCCCGCGCGATGCCGAAGTCGATCAGGAGCGGACCGTCGAGGGTGAGCAGGACGTTGGACGGCTTCACGTCCCGGTGCACCAGGCCCAGTCCGTGCACCGCCGCCAGCGCCTCCGCGAGACCCGCGCCCAGCGCCCGTACGGAATGCGGGGGCAGCGCGCCGCCGTCCGTCACCGCGGCGGTCAGGGACGGCCCCGCCGCGTACCCGGTCGCGACCCAGGGCACCGGCGCCTCGGGGTCCGCGTCCAGCACGGGCGCGGTCCAGGCGCCGCCGACCCGCCGCGCGGCCTCCACCTCACGGCGGAAGCGGGCGCGGAACTCCTCGTCCAGCGCGAAGTGCGGATGCACGATCTTGACCGCGACCGTGCGTCCGCCCGCGCTGCGCCCGAGGTAGACCCGGCCCATCCCGCCCGAGCCGAGTCTGCCGAGCAGCCGGTAGGGCCCCATCGTGATGGGTGCACCGGACTCCAGTGGCTCCATGGCGCCACTCCTCCCCCGTACGACTGCCCAGCAGGGTAGTGCCGCCCCTGGGGGCCTCTGCTAGGAGCCCAGGAGCTCCACCTTCACGTCCGCGGGGAAGCCCGTGGTCGGCCCGACCCGCCGCGCGAACTCGGTGACCGCCTCCAACTGCGGGGCGCCGAAGCGGAAGTCGAGCGTCGTGAAGTACTTCTCCAGCACGGTCGCGTCGAAGACCTCCCAGCGGGCCGCCTGCTCGGCGACCTTGGCGACCTCCTCCAGGGACACGTCACGCGAGGCCAGGAACTCCTTGTGCACGCGGTGGGTGACCTCCGGCTCGCGCTCCAGGTAGTCCCGGCGGGCGGCCCACACCGCGAAGACGAACGGCAGGCCCGTCCACTCCTTCCACAGCGTGCCGAGGTCGTGCACGGCGAGGCCGTAGCGAGGGCCCTCGTGGAGGTTGGCGCGCAGGGCGGCGTCGCCGATGAGGACCGCGGCCTGCGCGTCCTGCATCATCAGGCTGAGGTCGGGCGGGCACGTGTAGTAGTCCGGCGTCACCCCGTACCGCTCGGAGAGCAGCAGCTGGGCGAGGCGCACCGAGGTCCGGGAGGTGGAGCCGAGGGCGACACGGGCGCCGTCGAGCTGCTCCAGCGGGACCTGGGAGACGATCACGCAGGACATCACAGGGCCGTCGCAGCCGACCGCGATGTCGGGCAGGGCCACCAGGTCGTCGGCGTTCTTGAGGAACTCGACGAGGGTGATCGGGCCGATGTCGAGATCGCCCCGCACCAGCTGCTCGCTGAGCTTCTCGGGGGTGTCCTTGGTCAGCTCCATGTCCAGGAGCGTTCCGGTTCTCGCGAGCCCCCAGTACAGGGGCAGGCAGTTCAGGAACTGGATGTGGCCGACGCGCGGCCTGGTGCGAGAATTGTCCACATCGCGAGACTAGACCCCGTGCGGTACGGTGCTGGCTTCCGGGTCCAGAAGTCACCTTGCATACCTTCCGGACCACTGGTGTCAACCCCTACGTCCACCATGCGACACTGTGTCGTCAGTTCAGCTCACACCCGTTCAAACATTCGGGTGAAGTGATCTTGGCCTCTATTGCTTTCGGCTGCCCGCGTGCTAGGCTCGCCGCAAGTTGCAGTTTGGTTTCCTTGCAGTACAGAGCCTGCGGAGCATGTGACCGCGGGCTCTCGTCGTTTTCAGAGACATGCAGTTGTGCGGCGCTTCAGTTTTCACACTTGCAGGTTCTGGAGCAGGGCAACCCTTTGGGCCCAAGGAGGGCTTATGGCTACCGGAACCGTGAAGTGGTTCAACGCCGAAAAGGGCTTTGGTTTCATCGCCCAGGAAGGCGGCGGCCCCGACGTCTTCGTCCACTACTCCGCGATCAACGCGAACGGTTTCCGCTCGCTCGAGGAGAACCAGCAGGTGAGCTTCGACGTGACCCAGGGCCCGAAGGGCCCGCAGGCGGAGAACGTCACGGCCATCTGAGTCGCTGACCCGGAGTTTTCGGTCTTCGGTTCCAGGCCTTCGGCTCACCGGCCTGCCGGCCCATCGAGTCCGATGCTTTGATCCGGAACGGACAGCAGTACCCAAGGAGCCCCACGCGCCGTCCGGCGCAGGGGGCTCCTGCTTTTTGCGCACGCCTTTCCCCGCCGGTCTCCCACCGGTTCCCCGTCAGGCGCACAGAGACTCCACCGGCCCCGAGATCCCGCTACGGATCACCCGGCGCTCCCGCACCGCGAGCGAAAGACGCACGAGGGCGCCCGAAGGTGCGGAAGGCCGTGGAAGACCCGTAGGCGCCCAGAAGATCCGCTGCCGCGGACGGGCGCCGTGCGTCAGGGCCTCCAGGACGTGCCGGGTCTTCGGGCCCCTGGACGGCCTGGCTTTCGCCACCCCGTGCTCCGCCCGCTGGTCCTCACCCGGGCGCCCCTCGCCCACCGCTTCGCCGCCTTCCACGCCCTCGCGGCGGTGAGCACCGGCACGCTGTACGCCTGGTACCGGGCGGCGGCCAGCGCAGGCCCCGACGAGGGGGCCGCGGTGGCGCCGGCCGAGGCGGCCCCGGAGACGCGCCACCGCAGCGCGTCTCCCGCAAGACGGTGGAGGCGCACCTCACCCGTGTCCACCGCAAGCTCCAGGTCCGCTCCCGAACCGAGCTGACCCGTCTGCTGACGGCGGCGGGCCTGCTCGACTGAGCCGTCCCGGCCGGGTGGCCGCTACCACTCCACCGGCAGCTCCAGCGGGAAGCGGCGGATCGTCTCCGTGTCCCAGCGGATCTCCCCCGGCGGTACGGCGAGCCGCAGTTCGGGGAAGCGGTCCAGGAGCCGGCCGATGGCCACTTCCAGTTCCGCCATGGCCATCGGTACGGCGATGCACCGGTGGCCGCCCCAGCCGAAGGTCATATGGGGCAGGGTGGGCCGCTCGGGGTCGATGAGGTCCGGGTCGGGGTAGCGCTCCGGGTCGCGGTTCGCGGTCAGGTACGACACATGGACGTAGTCGCCCGCCCGGATCCGTACCCCGTCGATCTCCACGTCCTCCAGCGCCACCCGGGGAATGCCGACCCCCTTGCGGAAGGGGATGTAGCGAAGGATCTCGTGGAGCGTGGCCGTCAGGGTCTCCGGCCGGTCGCGGAGCCGCTGCATCAGCGCGGGGCGGGTCAGCAGCAGATAGACGATGTCGCTGATCTGGCAGGTGGCCGTGTCCTGCCCGCTGAGCACCAGCGTCAGCGCCATGACCGCCAGCTCCTGGTCGTCGAGCGCGTCCTCGCCCTCCCGCGCGGCGGCCAGCGCGCTGATCAGGTCGGGGCCGGGGGCGCGCCGGCGCTGTTCGACCTGTTCGCCGAAGTACGCCCGCAGCTCCGCCTTGGCGGCCGCGGCCTGCTCCCGGCTGTCCGGGCCGGTGGCCAGCAGCTGGTGGACGTACTCCTGCATCCGGTCCCAGTCCGCCTCGGGGATGCCGAGGACGTCGAAGATGGTGCGCCGGGGCAGCGGGTTCGACAGATGCTCGACCAGGTCCACCGGCGGCCCCTGCGCCTCCATCTCGTCGAGCAGGGTGTCCGCGAGCCGGGTGATGCGCTCCCGCATCCGCTCCACCTGCCGCTGGGAGAAGGCCTGGGAGGCGAGGTGGCGCAGCCGGCTGCTGTGCGGCGGGTCCATCACGTTGATGGACTCCGGGGAGACGATGGGCTCCGGCGTCAGCCGCGGGTAGTCGGTGCCGATGATCGCCGCCCGGCTGAACCGCTGGTCGCTGGTCACCTGCCGCACCCCCTCGAACCCGGTGACCAGCCAGGCGTCGCCTTCGCCGTACGGCAGCCGGATCCGGGTGAGGGAGTCGCGGCCCATGAGCTTCGCGAGCGAGGGATCGAACTCCAGGCCCTCGCTGAAGTCGAACGGGCACAGGAGGGGTTCGTTGCCTGCGGTCATCGTGCGGTCTCCGTTTCGAGCGGCCTTCGTGTTCCGTGCGCCTGCCATCCGTGCTTGGCGAGCCCGTGAGTCCTCGGGCCTGTCGGTTCCGGGCCCGTCGGTCCGTGGGCCGTCAGGCCTCCGTCACCGGCATGACGTTGGTGGCGGCCACCGCGGCGCGCAGGCCCCGGGCGAGCTTCACCGCGTCGCCGACGGCCCAGAAGTGGACGAAGAACAGACGGGGTTCGTCCCTGAGGCCGTGGTTGTGCAGTTCTACGAGTTCGGTCCCGGCCCTTCGCAGGGCCGCGAGGGCGTCCTGCACCTCCCCGGCGACCAGACAGCAGTCACCGCTGACGGCGGCCCGACCGCCGCCCAGCGGCTGCCAGTTGATCGCGGAGGTGGAGCCCAGGCCCGGTGGCAGCACCCGGTCGCCGTCGGTGACGGTCTCCCGGCGGACGAAGAGGCTCTTGTAGATCCCGTCGTCGACGCTGCCCCTGACGCCCAGCGCGGCGTCGATGCCGGCGGTGTCCAGGTCGAGGGGGCGCGGCCGGAGGGGAGGCGAGGGGCGGGCCGGGGGCGGGGTGCCGGTGCGGTCGAGCGCGGCGCGCAGGCCCCGGGCGAGGGCCACCGGATCGTGGCCGTGGGCGTGGATGTGCACCCACCAGACGTTTGGGCTCTGGGCGAGCAGATGCTTGTGCAGCGCGGTCTGCTCGATGCCCCGCTGGTGCAGGACGTCGGCGAACCCCTGGAGTTCGGTCTCGGTGACCACCATGTCGCCCATCACCATCGTGCCGCCGTCGGCGTAGCGGACGAAGGCCATGTGCGACGCCAGGGCGAGCGCGGGCCTGACGTGGACCCCATGGGAGAGGACCGCGAGGTCCCGGCGGGCGAAACCCGTGTGGTACATCACGTTCCGCTTCATGTCGCCCGTCCGGCCGAGCGCGTCCGCGACGGCCTTCCAGTCCGGCAGCGCGGTGGACACGGGACGGACCGGCTCCCGGACCCGCTCCCCTGTCGCCTCGGCGGACCAGGCGCGGGCGCCGGCCGGCGCCGCGGCCAGCAGCGGCGCCACGGCGGCCGCGGCCACCATCCGTCGCCGTGACGTGCCGGTGCCGGGTCGGGCGTCCTGCGGTCGGTGCTCAGCCATCATGTGCGCCTCCTGACGGGATGGAAGCACGCGGGGCCCTCCACACCGGCCAGCAGCGCCGCCGCCCTGGGCCAGATGGCCCAATCACCCGTCGGTCAAGCGGGTGGTGGCCCGGGACGCCGGGCGGCGCTCGCCGTCCCGCCGGCGAGGACCGCCGCGACCACCCGCTCCGGCGCCTCCGGCGGCGGTCAGTGACCCACGTCCGGCAGCAGCGACCGGCTCTTCCGCTCTCCGCGCGGCCGACGGGCGCCGCACACACGCGTCAGCGCCAGGCGCCGTCGCCGCGCCCTACGACATGTACAGCCCCTCCACCTCCCGTGCGAAGTCCCGCAGGATCGCCTCGCGGCGGAGTTTCAGCGACGGGGTCAGATGGCCGGCCTCCTGTGTGAAGTCCACGGGGAGGACCGCGAAGCGGCGGATCGACTCGGGGCGGGAGACCAGCTTGTTGGCCTCGTCCACCGCGCGTTGCAGGACCACGTACAACTCCTCGTCGTCGACCAGGAGTTCCGGTGGTACCGGATGCTTGCCGATCATCTGGCGCCAGTGGATGATGCCCTCCGGGTCGAGGGTGATCAGGGCGCTGACGTAGGGGCGGCCGTCGCCGAGGACCAGGCACTGGGAGATCAGGGGGTGGGAGCGCAGCCAGTTCTCCAGCGGGGCCGGGGCCACGTTCTTGCCGCCCGCGGTGATCAGGATCTCCTTCTTCCTGCCGGTGATCGTGAGGTAGCCCTCGTCGTCCAGACGGCCGATGTCACCCGTGGGGAACCAGCCGTCGGGGCCGGCCGGGACCACCCCGCCCGCCTGCGGATCCCAGTAGCCGCGGAAGACCTGGCCGCCGGACAGCAGCACCTCGCCGTCGGCCGCGATCCGCACCCGCGTGCCGGGCAGCGGCCAGCCGACCGTGCCCAGCCGGGGTTTGAGCGGCGGGGTCACGGTGGCGGCGCCGGTCGTCTCCGTCAGGCCGTACCCCTCGTAGATCCCTATGCCGGCGCCCGAGTAGAAGGCGGCGAGGCGCCGACCGAGCGGGGAGCCGCCGGAGATGACATGGCGGACCCTGCCGCCCAGGGCGTTGCGGATACGGCGGTAGACGAGGGGGTCGTAGAAGGCCCGGGCCGTCTTCAGGGCGCGGCCCGGGCCGGAGCCGGTGCCGTGCTGGCGAGCCTCCGTCGCCTCGCCGTAGCGGCGCGCCACGTCCGCGGCGCGGTCGAACAGCGTCGCCCGGCCGGCGCGCTCGGCGGAGGCCCGGGCGTTGTTGTAGACCTTCTCCAGCATGTACGGGATGACCAGCAGGAACGTCGGCCGGAAGCTCGCCAGGTCGGCGAGCAGGTCCTCCGCCTGGAGGCTCGGCGCGTGGCCGAGCCGTACCCGGGCGCGGATGCAGGCGACCGCCACCATCCGGCCGAAGACGTGCGACAGGGGCAGGAACAGCAGCGTCGACGGCTCGTCGCTGCTCTTCGCGCTGAAGATCGGGTGGAGGAGTTCGGTGGCGTTGTCGACCTCGGCGAGGAAGTTGCCGTGGGTCAGCGCGCAGCCCTTGGGGCGGCCCGTCGTGCCCGAGGTGTAGACGAGGGTGGCCAGGGTGTCCGGGCCCAGGACGCCCCGGCGTACGGAGATCTCCTGGTCGGGGACCGACTGCCCCACCTGCGCCAGGCTCTCGACGTGCCCCTTCTCCATCACCCACACCCGGCGCAGGTCGGGCATGTGAGGGCGTTCGGGGCCGAGGGCCGCCGCCTGGGCGGCCGTCTCCGTCACCAGGGCCGCCACACCCGCGTCCTGGAGGATCCAGCGGGTCTGGAAGACGGAGGAGGTGGGGTAGACGGGGACCGTCACCAGGCCCGCCGCCCAGGCCGCGAAGTCGAGGAGCGTCCACTCGTACGTCGTACGCGCCATGACGGCGACACGGTCGCCCGGCATCAGGCCCTCGGAGATCAGCCCCTTCGCCACGGCCAGGACCTGACCGGCGAACTGAGCTGCCGTCACATCCGTCCAGCCGCCGTCCGCGTCGCGGCGGCTGAGGGCACGGTGGTCGGGCGCCTCGGCCGCGTTCTCGAACGGCAGGTCGGCGAGCGAGCCGTGGGTCACCTGCGGCACCAGTGGGGGCACATACGCCTCCCGCACCTCACCGTTCAGCCGCCGGGTCTCCGGCTCCACGAGAACCGGCCCGCCGTCGTGGTCGAGGTCGACCGGGGCGGCGGGAACGGGAGCGGACGAGTACGAGATGGGCATGGGCAGCTCCTGGGACCTGCAGCGGTGCACTTCTTCGCTGCATGGGGTACGCGCCGTGCGCACCGAGATGTTCAACCGCGGCGCCGGCTCACTGTTACCGCCGGTCAGGACCCGGATCGTACGGGGCCCACGTGGGGAGTCTGTGCGGGTTCGGGGAGGGTCCGGAGGCGGGGGTGTGCGGGTTGTCCCGCGTCGGTCAGGCGTTTGTGCGGTGCCGGTCAGGGGCGTTCGAGGATCGCCGTCACCCCCTGTCCCCCGGCCGCGCAGACCGAGATGAGGCCGCGGCCCGGGGCGTCCCGCTCGGCCAGCAGCCTCGCGAGTGTCGCCACGATCCGGGCGCCCGTGGCGGCGAAGGGGTGACCGGTGGCGAGGGAGGATCCCGCGACGTTCAGCCGGGCGCGGTCCACCGGGGCGAGCCCACGCCTCTCCCAGGCGGCGAGCGTCGCCAGCACCTGGGAGGCGAAGGCCTCGTGGATCTCGACGAGGTCGAAGTCGTCGATGCCGAGCCCCGCCCGCTCCAGCATGCGCGGGACCGCGTACGCGGGCGCCATCAGCAGCCCGTCCTCGCCGCCCGCGACGTCCCCGCCGACGAAGTCGACGGCCGCGGTCTCGTACGCCGTCAGATACGCGAGCGGCGCCAGCCCCCGCGCCCCGGCCCACTCCTCGCTCGCGAGCAGGACGACGGCGGCGCCGTCCGTGAGCGGGGTCGAATTCCCCGCGGTCATGGTCGGATCGGGTCCGTCGGTGCCGAACACCGGCTTGAGGCGGGCGAGTTTCTCCGGCGTGGAGTCGGGGCGGAGGTTCTGGTCACGGTCGAGGCCGCGGAAGGGGACCACCGACTCCCGCAGAAAGCCCCGGTCGTACGCCGCCGCCAGCCGCCGGTGGCTCGTCGCCGCCAGGTCGTCCTGCGCCTCGCGGGTGATGCCCCACGCGCGGGCGGTGACGGCGGCGTGCTCGCCCATGGACAGGCCGGTGCGCGGCTCGGCGTTGCGCGGGACGTCGGGGACCAGATGGCCGGGGCGGATCCCGGCCAGGGCCTTCAGCCGGGCGGCGGGCGACTTCGCCCGGCGGGCCTGGAGCAGGATCCGGCGCAGGGTGTCGTTCACCCCGAGGGGCACATCGCTCGCGGTGTCCGCGCCGCCCGCGATCGCGGACTCGGTCTGCCCGAGCGCGATCTTGTTGGCGGCGGCGATCACGGCCTGCAGACCGGTGCCACAGGCCTGCTGGACGTCGTAGGCGGGAGTGCGGGCGTCCAGCGCGGAGCCCAGCACGGTCTCCCGGGCGAGGTTGAAGTCGCGGCTGTGCTTGAGCACGGCCCCGGCGACCAGTTCGCCGACGGCGCCCGGCCCTTGGAGCCCATGGCGCTGAACAAGGGCGTCGACCACGGCGGTCAGCATCTCCTGGTTGCCGGCCGTGGCGTAGGGCCCGTCGGAGCGGGCGAAGGGGATGCGGCTGCCGTCGACCACGGCGACTCTCCGCACCTCGCCGATCCTGAGGGAACCGCTCATCTCGACTCGCTCCTCACCCGAGGCATAGCCTTACCCCCGGTAACCTTACTTCAGAGTAAGCAGTCGAGCGAGCTGGGAGCCTGACGATGACCGACCGCTATCTGCGCTTCACGGGGACCACCCCGGGCCGGTTCCTCACCCGGCGGCTCGGTCTGCCCCAGCCCGTGACGCTGCATCGCCGGTCGGCCGAACGCCCCGCCCTGGACGGGCCGTTGCTGCATCTGACCGCGGGCACGTCCGCGCTGGACCTCGCCCCGGTGCTGGCCCGGACCGGACCGGCCGGCGGGGACGACGGCCGTCCCGCCGCGGTGGTGCTCGACGCCACCGGCGTACGGGAGGTCGAGGCGCTCGCCGAGGTGCACGCCGCGCTGCACCCGGTCGTGCGCTCGGTCGCGGACAGCGGGCGCGTGGTGGTGCTGGGCGCGCCGCTCGACGCGGCCGACCACCACCAGGCGGCGGTGCAGCAGGGCCTGGAGGGGTTCACCCGCTCACTCGGCAAGGAGATCGGGCGGGGACGGACCGTGACCCTGCTGCGGCTGACCGACGCGGAGGCCGCCGAGTCGACGCTGCGGTTCCTGCTCTCGCCGAGGTCCGCGTATGTGAGCGGGCAGGTCGTCGAGGTGGGTGAGGGGCCCGTCGCCGCGCCCGAGGACGAGGCACGACCGCTCGCCGGGCGGACCGCGCTGGTGACCGGGGCCGCGCGCGGGATCGGTGAGGCGGTCGCGGAGGTGCTGGCGCGGGACGGGGCACGGGTGGTGTGCCTGGACGTGCCGGACTCCGCGGCGGAGGTGGGGCGGGTGGCCGAGCGGCTCGGCGGGAGCGCGCTGACGCTCGACATCACGGCGGCGGACGCGGGCGCGCGGATCGCCGACGCGCTCCCCGACGGGCTGGACGTCCTCGTCCACAACGCGGGCATCACCCGGGACCGCAGGCTCGCGAACATGGCGGCGGACCGGTGGAGTTCGGTGCTCGACGTGAACCTCGCGAGCGTGCTGCGCACGACGGACGCCCTGCTGTCCCGGAAGGTGCTGCGGACCGGGGGGCGGATCGTGGCCACCGCGTCGATCGCCGGGATCGCCGGGAACGCGGGCCAGACGAACTACGCGACGAGCAAGGCGGGCGTGATCGGGCTCGTTCGGTCGCTGGCCCCGCGGGCGCTCGCGGAGCACGGGGTGACGGTGAACGCCGTGGCCCCCGGATTCATCGAGACCAGGATGACGGCCACGATTCCCTTCGCCATACGGGAGGCGGGGCGGCGGATGAACTCGCTGGGGCAGGGCGGGCTGCCGGTGGACGTGGCCGAGACGACGGCCTGGCTGGCCCACCCGGGCTCCGGAGGGGTCAACGGGCAGGTCGTGCGGGTCTGCGGCCAGAGCCTGCTGGGGGCGTAGACCATGACCGCCCGCACCGGCTCCCCCGCGCTGGCCCCGCTGCTGGCCCGGGGCGCCCTCCTCTCCCCCTTCAAGCGCCCCCGGCCCGACGCGCCCTTCCCCCGGGCCCGGCTCGTGCGGCCCGGGGCGCGGATCGACGCGGACCTGCTCGCCGCCTACGAGCGGGTCTGCGGCTTCCCGACCGGGATCGACGCGCTGCCCGTCACCTATCCCCATGTCCTCGGGTTTCCGCTCGCCATGCGGATCATGGCGAGCCGGGCGTTCCCGCTGCCCCTGCTCGGGCTCGTGCACACGTCCGTCGAGATCACCCAGCACGAGCCGCTCGCCCCGGACGGGGAGTACGACATCGGCGTACGGGTGCGGGAGCTCGTGCCGCATCGGCGCGGCACCGAGGCCGTCGTCGTCACCGAGGCCCACCGGGGGGAGCGGCTGATGTGGGAGTCGGCCAGTACGTACCTGGCCCGGCACCGCACCTTTGCCGCCCCCGCCGCGGCACCTCCGCCGTCCGGGCACCCCCCGCTGCCCGCCCTCGCCGAATGGCGTCTCGCCGACGACGTGGGGCGGCGCTACGCAGCCGTCTCCGGGGACAGCAACCCCATCCATCTGCATCCCCTCACCGCCCGTCTGTTCGGTTTCCCACGGGCCATCGCGCACGGCATGTGGACCGTCGCCCGGTGCCTCGCCGAGCAGCCCGCCGGTACCGCCGTGCACATGCGCGCCGAGTTCCGGGCGCCCGTCCTGCTCCCGGGCACCGTGACCTACGCGGCGGACGGCGGGCGCTTCGCCCTGCGCGGCGGGGACCGGCTCCACCTCAGCGGCGAGATACGGCGGCTGCGGGAGTGAGCGTCCGGCGCCGGCCGCCGTAGGAGGTGCTCCGGCCGGGAATTCCGGCCGGACGCCTTCCCGACCGAAGCGGAAGTCCGGCGGAGTCCCTCGGTACCCCTCGGAAATCCCCGGGGAATCACCGGCCGGAATACCGATCGAAGTCCGTGCGGAATCCCGGCGGACCCCCCGTCGGCACGGTCCGGCATCCGCATGGGTCCGCCCCGGAGAGGGTACCGGGGGAACATGGGTGTGCTGGCCCGCCTGGACGGTTACCAGCGACAGCATCGCTGGACGGGATTTCCTTTGGCCGTCGCCTACAAATTCTTCGACGACCAGGCCGCCTATCTGACCGCGCTGCTGACGTACTACGGCTTTCTGTCCCTGTTCCCGCTGCTGCTCTTCCTCGTCGCCCTGCTGGGTTCCCTGCTCAGCGGCAACCCTCAGCTCCAGCAGGCGGTGCTGAACTCGGCACTGAGCGAGTTCCCGGTGATCGGCGACCAGCTCGGGCACAACATCCACTCCTTCCACGGCAACGGAGTCGCTCTCGGCGTGGGTGTGGTGGGCAGCATCTACGGCGCCCTCGGCATCGCTCAGGCCGCCCAGCTCGCCCTGAACAAGATCTTCGCGGTGCCCCGCCACGCCCGCCCCGACCCCTTCCGCTCACGACTGAAGGGCCTGAAGTTCCTGTCGCTGCTCGCGCTCGGGCTGCTGGTCACCACGGCCCTGTCCGCCGGGGAGTCCCAGGCCAGCGTGTTCGGCACCCGGCTGGCCATCGGTCTGCGCCTGGCCGCCGCGGCCACCGCCATCGTGCTCAACGCCGGACTGTTGATGCTCAGCTACCGCATCCTGGCGCGCCGCCGGCTGCCGGTGCGCCTGATGTACGGCCCGGCCCTCGGCGGTGCCTGTGCCTGGCAGGTGCTCCAGTGGGGCGGCTCGTACTACGTCGGCCATGTCCTGAAGGGCGCCACGGCGACCTACGGGCTGTTCGGGATCGTGCTGGGCCTGATCGCCTGGCTCTATCTCGGCGCGTTCGTGTACCTCACCACCGCGGAGATCTGCGCGGTGCGGTGCCTGCACCTGTGGCCCCGCAGCCTGCTGAGCCCCTTCACCGACCGGGTCCATCTCAGCCCTGGCGATCTGCGCGCCTACCGGTCCTACGCGACGACGGAGTCCTTCAAGGGCTTCGAGAAGATCACGGTCCACTTCGACCATCCCCCACACCCGCCCCTCGACGGCGGCACACCGGAGGGCCGTCCGCCCCTCGACGGCGGCACACCGGAGGACCATCCGCCGCCCGACGGCGACCCGACGGACGGCCACCCACCCCCCGACAACGGCACACCGGAGGGCCATCCGCCCCCCGACAGCGACCCGAAGGACGACCACCCACCCCCCGACAACGGCACACCAGAGGGCCATCCGCCCCCCGACAGCGACCCGAAGGACGACCACCCACCCCCCGACAACGGCACACCGGAGAGCGCCTAGTCGTGGTCCGGCGGCGACCAGGGGCGGCCCTCCATGAGGTTGCCGAGGCCCGCCCAGGCGAAGTTCATGAGGGTCGCGGCGGCCTGCCGGGCCGGGACGCCGGGGGTGGCGTTGGCCCACGCCGCGAGGGACTCCGCCGCGCCGACGAGGGCCTCGGCCAGCCCGGCCGTCTCACGCTCGGGCAGATCGGGGTCCTGAGGGTGCCTCCCCGGCCGGGCGCAGCCGAGGACCCGGGGGCGGGCCTCGCGCGCGGCGACGTCGATCAGCTGTGTCACGAACGCGACGATCCCCTCGCGCATCGCGTCGACCTCGGCCGCGAAGGGCTCACCGTGCGTACGGGCCTGGAGGTGCAGTACCGTCCAGCCCTCCGGGTTCCGCGCGGTGTGCGTGAAGAACGCGCACAGCCCCTCCCAGAGTTGGCGGTCGGCGGACAGACCCGGCCGGACGCCGGAGCGCACGGCCGCCGTGAGCGCGGCGGCCTCACGGCGGATGCAGGCGGTGAAGAGGTCTTCCTTGGAGTTCAGATACAGGTACACCAACGGCTTGGAGACGCCCGCCAGTTCCGCGATCTCGTCCATCGACGCGGCCGTGTAGCCACGCCGGCCGAAGATCTGCACGGCGGCGTCAAGCATCTGCTGCTCGCGCACGGCCCGCGGCATCCGCTTGGTCTTCACGGAACCCATAGCCGTAGCGTAAGGCGCCCCGACAACGCCGGTTGCGCACGCAGCGGTGGCTCACCCGTCCACAACCTCAGGACAGAACAGCCAGGGCCTGTCGTCAAACTCCCGTCTGCTCCGCGACGCCATGCACGCGCTCTCGCCGCAGAGCCGCCCTCCGGGCGGCGACGCGAGTTTGACGAAGAGGCCCTAGGACGCCTGGCCCTGCACCCGCGCCGTGTCGTCGGCATCCTCCTGGGCGCGGTTCGCCTCGATGTTGGCCTTCATACGGTCGACCTTGCGCACCACCTGCACCGAGGCACGGTCGCGCTCCCCGCGGAGCAGCACGAAGCTGAGCGGGGCCGAGATCAGCAGGGCGAGCAGCACCATCCACAGGCCGTTGGAGGCACCGAGGCCGCGCGGGGCGAGACCCGAGTAGACGAGGCCCCAGACGACCACGAGGCAGCCCGCGAAGACACCGAGGCGCATCAGCGTGTAGCGGAGCATCGGCAATCCACTCTTCCGTTCGGTGGGAATATCCCTGTTGGTCACCGTCCAGTGAAGCACGCGCGGCCCCCGATCTTGCACGGGGGTGCGGGCCGACCGGTCATCCCAGCGGCAGCAGCATCGTGA
This sequence comes from Streptomyces sp. NPDC001222, assembly GCF_042896945.1. Taxonomy (NCBI): domain Bacteria; kingdom Bacillati; phylum Actinomycetota; class Actinomycetes; order Kitasatosporales; family Streptomycetaceae; genus Streptomyces; species Streptomyces sp. NPDC001222. Next base: position 74,743 of record NZ_JBIAXT010000012.1, on the reverse strand, counting down.
TGTCGTCGCGGTCGTCCCCGGGCGCCACCCGTATCGCGCCGGGCACCCTGCCGACCTCCTTGTAGCCGCAGGAGCCGTAGAAGTGCTCCAGGCCGAGGCCGCCGCGGCAGGTGAGCCGTATCGCCTCGATGCCCTCGATACCACGGGCCGAGTCCGCGGCGGCCGCCAGCAGATCGCGGCCGTAGCCCTTGCCCTGGTGGCGCGGGTGCACCATCACCGTGTACAGCCACAGCCAGTGCGTCATCAGCCGGTGGGTGTTGAGGGTGAGGAAGGTGCTCGCGGCCACCCGTCCCTGCTCGTCGTGGCCGACGAGCAGCCGGCTGCGCCCCTCGCCCATCGCCGTCAGATGCCTCAGCAGCTCCGGCCGTACCGTCTCCCGGGTGACGGGCGGCACGAACCCGACGGCCCCGCCGGCATTGGACACGTCCGTCCACAGTTCGAGGACGCCGTCACGCAGAGCGGGCGTCATGGGCGGATCGAGGACGAACGTAAGGGGCATGTGGCGAGGCTATCCATTACCTGGTTGCAGGCTCAAGCAAGTGTGGCGCCCCTCACTCATGACCCCTGACCTTCACAGACGAGCAGGCCCCGGCGGGTACCGGGGCCTGCTCGAAAATATGGGAAAGGGTCAGACCCGCATCGGCTGGGGCGCGTCACGGCGGGCCGGGTCCGGACCGTCGTACTCGCGGATGATCTCGTACCGCGTGTTCCGCTCCACCGGGCGGAAGCCCGCGTCCCGGATCAGGTCGAGCAGGTCCTCGCGGGTCAGCTTGTTCGGCGTGCCGTAGTTGTCCGCGTCGTGCGTGATCTTGTACTCGACGACCGAGCCGTCCATGTCGTCCGCACCGTGCTGGAGGGCCAGTTGCGCCGTCTGCACACCGTGCATGACCCAGAAGACCTTGACGTGCGGGACGTTGTCGAAGAGCAGCCGGGAGACCGCGAAGGTCTTCAGCGCCTCCGCGCCCGTCGCCATCTGGGTGCGCGCCTGGAGGCGGTTGCGGACCTTGCCGTCCTGCATGTCCACGAAGTCGTGCTGGTAGCGCAGCGGGATGAAGACCTGGAAGCCGCCCGTCTCGTCCTGCAGCTCACGCAGCCGCAGCACATGGTCGACGCGGTGGCGCGGCTCCTCGATGTGGCCGTACAGCATGGTGCACGGGGTCTTCAGACCCTTCTCGTGCGCCAGGCGGTGGATGCGCGACCAGTCCTCCCAGTGGGTCCGGTGGTCGACGATGTGCTGCCGGACCTCCCAGTCGAAGATCTCGGCGCCGCCGCCCGTGAGCGACTCCAGACCCGCGTCGATCAGCTCGTCGAGGATCTCGGACGCGCTCAGGCCGGAGATGGTCTCGAAGTGGTGGATCTCCGTCGCGGTGAACGCCTTCAGCGAGACGTTCGGCAGGGCGGCCTTCAGCTCGCGCAGCGACCGCGGGTAGTAACGCCACGGCAGGTTCGGGTGCAGCCCGTTGACGATGTGCAGCTCGGTGAGGTTGTCCGACTCCATCGCCTTGGCGAGCTTGACCGCCTCCTCGATGCGCATCGTGTACGCGTCCTTCTCGCCCGGCTTGCGCTGGAACGAGCAGTACGCGCAGGACGCGGTGCACACGTTGGTCATGTTGAGATGACGGTTGACGTTGAAGTGGACCACGTCGCCGTTCTTGCGGGTCCGCACCTCGTGCGCGAGGCCGCCGAGCCAGGCCAGGTCGTCCGACTCGTACAGCGCGATGCCGTCCTCGCGGGTCAGCCGCTCACCGGCCCGGACCTTGTCCTCCAGCTCGCGCTTGAGCCCGACATCCATGCTTCTGCCTCTCCCTTTGGACAAAACCGACCCCACCGTACCTCCGCCCCGCGGACGGCCGGCGCCCCACCCGGCACCACCACCGGGCGGCTACCGTACGGCGCCCTGCGTCTAGCGCGTCTCCGGAAGCTCCCCCACCCGGTTCTCCCACTTCGTGGACAGCACGATCGTGGTCCGCGTACGGGAGACGCCCTTGGTGCCGGACAGCCGACGGATGGTCTTCTCCAGACCGTCCACGTCGTTCGCGCGGACCTTGAGCATGAAGGAGTCGTCGCCGGCGATGAACCAGCAGTCCTCGATCTCCTGAAGGTCCTTCAGCCGGTGCGCCACGTCCTCGTGGTCCGCGGCGTCGGAGAGCGAGATGCCGATGAGGGCGGTGACCCCGAGCCCGAGGGAGGCCGCGTCGACGGTCGCACGGTAACCGGTGATGACCCCGGCCGCCTCGAGCCGGTTGATGCGGTCGGTGACGCTGGGCCCGGACAGGCCGACAAGACGTCCCAGCTCCGCGTAGGAGGCCCGGCCGTTCTCCCTCAGGGCCTGGATGAGCTGCCTGTCCACCGCGTCCATGCGATCGAAGCCTTCCACTGAAGAGGTCTGATACAGAGATCTGGAGAGAGCTGTTGCAGAGGGTCCGAAGAGATCTGTTGCAGAGGTCCGAAGAGGTCCTGAAAGTGCCGCGGGCCGCCGTGGCCTGCCCCGTGAGACGCCCGGCCGGCTCTCACGTCGTACGGCTTCCCCCGCCCAGTTCGCCCTTCCAGCGGCGGTAGAGCCCGTGCTCCACGCCCACCGTGTCGAGCACCCGCCCGGCCACGAAGTCCACCAGGTCCTGGATGTGCGTGGCCCCGGCGTAGAAGGCGGGCGAGGCGGGCACCACGACCGCGCCCGCGTCGTCCAGGGTCACCAGATGGCGCAGCGTCTGACCGTTCAGCGGGGTCTCTCGCACGGCGACGGCCAGCGGACGGCCCTCCTTCAGGGTCACGCTCGCCGCCCGCTGCAGCAGGTCCTTCGACAGCCCGAGCGCGACCCCCGCCACGCACGCCGTCGAGGCCGGCACGATCAGCATCCCCTTGGCCGGATAGGAGCCCGAGGACGGCCCGGCGGCCAGGTCCCCGGCACCCCAGTGCCGTACCCCCGAGATGTCCACGTCGAAGGTCCCGGGCTTTCCGTCGGCGCCGCGGGACAGCCAGGCCCGCAGATCGTCCTGCCAGTGGGCGTCCCGGAACGGCAGGCCCGTCTCGTCGAGCAGCGTGAGCCGGGAGGCCCGGCTGACCACTAGATCGACGCTCTCGCCCGCGTCGAGGAGTCCGCGCAGCACGGCAGCGGCGTAGGGGGTGCCCGAAGCACCCGAAACCCCCACGATCCAAGGCGTACGCGCCGTCTCTCCTGGCTTGACTGGGTTCACGCCCCCGAGCCTATCCGGCGCCGCACACGACCGACCGGCCAAGGTCCCGGCTCGGGGCTCCGGCCGGGGCCGGGGTCAGGACCCGGCGCGCGCCTTCGGGTCCACCGGCAGACGGCCGGTCGCGAGTGTCAGCTTGCCGAGCGGGGAGTCGACGGTCAGGTCGGGGCCGTACGGGATGGTGTCGCGGCCGCGGTAGCCGTCGGGGCCCGGGTTCCACATCATGACGACGTGGCCCTCGAGCGGGTCGAGGACCAGGTAGTTGGCGATGCCCTGGGAGGCGTACCGGCGGGGCTTGACCTCGTAGTCGCGGCGCACGCTCTCCGGGGAGACCACCTCGGCTACGAACTCGATCAGGTCGGGCGGGTACGCGCTGCGGTTCTCGGCCTCCGCCTCGGCCGGGACGACCGCGATGTCCGGGCAGAACTCGTTGGCGTCGTCGAAGGGGAACGCCACATCGCTGACCAGAGCCCACCCCGACGGCAGCTGTTCCTCGAGGAGTGCCCACACCCTCTGGATCGTCTTCCCGTGGAAAGGCCTGACCGGGTTCATCACGATGCTGCCCTCGACAATTTCCGTCACATAGCCGGGGAACATGTCCTCCAGCCTGCTGAGCTGCGAGTGCAGGCGGTCGATGCCCGAGACGGTCACGGCGGCCTCCCTGGGTTCCTGCCCTCGATGGTAGGCCGCACGGTATTCAGACGCCCAGGCCCCGAACCACAAGATCGAGCAGCGCACACACGAACAGGGCAATCCCGATGAACCCGTTGACGCTGAAGAACGCCCGGTTGAGGCGGCTCAGGTCGTGGGGCCGCACGATCGAGTGCTCGTAGACGAAGGCACCCGCCACGATCACCAGTCCGAACCAGAAGAAGAATCCCGCGCCGGTGACGACCGCGTACCAGACGAACAGCGCCGTCACGATCGCGTGGCAGACCCGGGCCGCCCGGATCGCCGCCGGGATGCCGAAGCGGGCCGGCACCGACATGACCCCGATCTCACGGTCCGTCTCCACGTCCTGGCAGGCGTAGATCAGGTCGAAGCCGCCGATCCAGACGCCGACCGCGAGACCGAGGATCACCGCGTCCCAGTCCCACCTGCCGCTGATCGCCAGCCAGCCGCCGATCGGGCCCATGGCCTGGGCGAGGCCCAGGATGGCCTGCGGAAAGTTCGTGAACCTCTTGCCGTACGGGTACACCACCATCGGGATCACCGCGATGGGGGCAAGGGCCAGGCAGAGGGGGTTCAGCAGGGCCGCCGCGCCCAGGAAGATCACCAGGGCGATCAGGGCGCCGGTCCAGGCATGGCGGACCGACATCGCTCCGGTCACCAGCTCCCGGTGCGCCGTGCGCGGGTTCCGGGCGTCGATCTCCCGGTCGATGATCCGGTTGACCGCCATGGCGAACGTACGCAGCCCCACCATGCAGACGGTGACCAGCAGCAGCCGTCCCCAGTGGATGTTCTGGTCCCACTGGTACATCGCGGTCAGCGAGGCGATGTACGCGAAGGGCAGGGCGAAGACGGAGTGCTCGATCATCACCAGGCGCAGAAACGCCTTGGTCCGTCCCGGCTGCGGGATCGCGGCGGAGGCGCTGCTCACAGGCCGTACTCCTTCCAGCGGCGGGTCACCTTCGCCGCCGTCTCCGGGTCCGACAGGACCATCTCGGGCCAGCCGCCGTCCCTCGTGTAGCCCTCCTCGGGCCACTTCCTCGTTGCGTCGATGCCCGCCTTGCCGCCCCAGAACTGCTGGTAGGAGGCGTGGTCGAGGTGGTCGACGGGACCCTCGACGACGGTGAGGTCGCGGGCGTAGTCCGTGTTGCCGAGGGCACGCCAGGCGACCTCGTGCAGATCGTGCACATCGCAGTCGGAGTCGACGACCACGATCAGCTTCGTCAGCGACATCATGTGCGCGCCCCAGACGGCGTGCATCACCTTCTGGGCGTGCTTGGGGTACTTCTTGTCGATCGACACGATCGCACAGTTGTGGAAGCCGCCCGCCTCGGGCAGGTGGTAGTCCACGATGTCCGGCACGATGATCTTGAGCAGCGGCAGGAAGAAGCGCTCGGTGGCCCGGCCCAGCGGACCGTCCTCCGTCGGGGGGCGGCCCACGACGATCGACTGGAGCAGCGGGCGCCTGCGCATGGTGACGCAGTCGATCCTCAGGGCCGGGAAGGGCTCCTGCGGCGTGTAGAAGCCGGTGTGGTCGCCGAACGGCCCCTCGGGGAGCATCTCGCCGGGCTCGAGCCAGCCCTCCAGGACGACCTCGGCGCCCGCGGGCACCTGGAGCGGGACCGTCTTGCAGTCGACCATCTCGATCCGCCGGCCGGCGATGAACCCGGCGAAGAGGTACTCGTCGATGTCACCGGGCAGCGGCGCGGTCGAGGCGTACGTCACCGCGGGCGGGCATCCGAAGGCGATGGCGACCGGCAGCCGTTCACCCCGCCGGGCCGCCACCTGGTAGTGGTTGCGGCTGTCCTTGTGGATCTGCCAGTGCATGCCGATGGTGCGCTTGTCGTGGCGCTGGAGGCGGTACAGCCCGAGGTTGCGGATCCCGGTCTCGGGGTCCTTGGTGTGGGTGAGCCCGAGGTTGAAGAAGGAGCCGCCGTCCTGGGGCCAGGTGAACAGGGCCGGGAGGGCGTCGAGGTCGACCTCGTCGCCGTGCAGCACGACCTCCTGCACCGGAGCGCTGTCCGCCTTCACCTTCTTCGGCGGCACATGGGCCATCGCGCCGAGCTTCCCGAAGGCCTCGCGGATGCCGACGAACCCGTGCGGCAGCTCGGGGCGGAGCAGGCCGCCGATCTTCTCGGAGATCTCGCCGTACGACTTCAGGCCGAGCGCCTTGAGCAGTCGGCGGTCGGTGCCGAACACGTTCATGGCGAGCGGCATGCGCGACCCGCGCACGTTCTCGAAGAGCAGCGCGGGTCCGCCCGACTTCTGCACCCGGTCGACGATCTCCCCGACCTCCAGATAGGGGTCGACCTCGGCTTTGATGCGCTTGAGGTCTCCCTCGCGCTCCAGCGCCCGGAGCAGGGTCCGAAGATCGTCGTAAGCCATGCGGTCCAGTATCCGGTACCGGCTAACCTGACCCCGTCACCGGGGCCGTCCCACGCTCCGCCGTCGTCTCCTGGGGGATCCCACCACCATGTTCAGGTATCTGCCCTACCTGCTGGTCCTGGCGCTGTGGATATACGCCTTCATCGACTGCCTGAACACCCCCGAGGAGCAGGTCCGGGGGCTGCCCAAGGTGGTGTGGGTCATCATCATCCTGCTCTTCGGCGAGGTGCTGGTCGGACCGATCGCCTGGCTCGTGGCGGGCAAGGTGCGTCATGCCCCGGCGAACGGCTCCACCCCCTCCGAGTGGCACCGCAACCACCGTATGGACTGGGTCGCGCCCGACGACAATCCCGAGTTCCTCAAGTCGCTGAAGGAGGAGAACAAGAAGGACGAGGAGCTGCTGAAGGACTGGGAGGCCGATCTGCGCCGCCGCGAGGAGGAGTTGCGCCGCCGGGAACGCGACGAGGACCCCAAGGACTGAGCGGACCGGGACCGCCCGATGGTCCTCCGGCTGCTCGTCACCTTCGAGAAGGTCGCCACCCTCCTCAGCTTCACCCGGGCCGCGACGGAACTGGCCTACGCGCAGTCCGGCGTGACCGGTCAGGTCCGCGCCCCGGAGTCCTCGCTCGGCGCGGAGCTCTTCGACCGGCTCGGCGGCCGCATCGGCTGACCGAGGCCGGCGAGCGGCTGCTGCCCTACGCGCGGCGGATCATCGAGCTGAGCTAGGAGGCCCGGGCGGCGGTGGCCGCTGCGGAGGAGCCGGCCGGCGCCCTCACCGTCGGCACCATGGAGTCGCTGACCTCCTACCGGCTGCCCCCCGCTGCTGGAGTTGCTCCACCACCGCCACCCCGAGCTGCGGCTGTCCGCGGACCACCATCGGTGACGAGACCCGGCAGGCGCTGCGGCTGGAGACGTACGACCTGGGCTCCCTGACGGAGGAGGAGACCGGGCACGCCGGGCCGGAGACGGTGGTGCCGGCCGAGGAGCCGCTGGCCCCGGTGGCGGCCCCCGGAGGACGTACATCAGACCGGTGTGGATGACGCCCCGCCCGACCAGCCGGCCCCGGTCCCCACCCCCGATGGGGGTCCCCCTGCTCGAGCGAAGCCGTGAGCTTGGGGGAGCATCGCGCCGAGGTCGGCGAAGGGCAGGAGCAGCGGGATGCCGCCGAGGACCTGCACCAGGGCGATGAGGTGGGTCCGTACGCCGGTGATGCGCGGGCCGCACGACCGGTCCACGCGCTGCCGGGGCGTCCTGCCGATGGGCCCATCGGCTCCGCCGTTCGCCGCGGCCGCCGTTTCCAGGAGAGACCGGCCTCAGGACGAGGCGAACGCATCGCCTCGGACGGTTCGGGGAACGGGAACCATATGGGCATATGGAACAAGCGCGACAATATGCTGGTGCATGAGGTCGAGCCGTACAACGCCGAACCTCCTCCCGCCGCCCTTCTCGCCCAGCTCACCCCCCTGGACACCTTCTACGGCCGCAATCACGCGCCGATCCCCCGTGTCGACGTGGCCCGCTGGCGGCTACGGGTGGAGGGGCTTGTCGAACACACGCTTGAATTGTCGTTCGACGAACTGCGGCACCGCTTCCCCGAGCGGACGGTGGTGGCGACCCTGCAGTGCGCGGGCAACCGCCGCGCCGATCTCATGGAGTTCCGCGACATCCCGGGCCAGGTCCCCTGGGGCCCGGCGGCCACCTCCACCGCGTGCTGGACCGGCGTGCGCCTGGCGGATGTGCTGGCGGCGGCCGGACTGCGCGAGGAAGCCGCCCATATCGCCTTCACCGGCACCGACGTGTCGCAGCAGGCCGACCCGCCGGAGCCCTTCGGCGGCTCCGTCCCGGTGGCGAAGGCGACCTCCCACGAGGTCCTGCTGGCCTGGGCGATGAACGGCGAGGCACTGCCCGCCGCGCACGGCGCTCCGCTCCGCGTGGTCGTCCCGGGCTGGATCGGCGCCCGCAGCGTCAAATGGCTCCGGCGCATCACGGCACAGGTCGAACCGTCCGACAACCACTTCCAGACCGAGTACAGCATCCTGCCGCCGGAGGCCGACCCCCGCACGGCCGGACCGGACGACGGCATCACGCTGGGCCCGATCGCCCTCCACTGCGCCATCCTGCAGCCCGACCGGGACGCCCGGCTGCCCGCCGGGCCGACCGAGGTCACCGGGTACGCCCTCGCCGGGGAGGACCGGACCGTGGCACGCGTGGACGTCTCCCCCGACAACGGCAGAAGCTGGACCCACGCCGATCTGGACGCCCCGGAGAACCCCTGGACCTGGCAGCACTGGCGCACCACGCTCACCCTGCCCGTGGGCGAGACGGAGCTCCTCGCCCGCGCCTGGGACTCCACCGGAGCCGTGGAGCCCGAATCGCCGGCGACGGTCTGGAACCCCAGGGGGTACGCCAACAACTCCTGGGCCGGTCTGCACCTCATCTGCCACAGCTGACGATCGGCTGAAGCGCGGGGCGATCATTCACGGCCCGCCTGCGGGCGACTGCGGACGGCTTTCGTAACCCAACGGACATCGTGCGCCCTAGTCCGAATCAACTCCCCCTTTTTACACTGCTCTTGGTAGACCTCACAGCAGCACATCGGATCGGACCGCTCCGGGGGGAGATGCGGTGCACAGATCGCTGCACGGCCGGGGGCCGCTGTTCGACGCCGAGCCGCCGGGCCTCGCCGCACGGCTCGTCGGTCTGCGTCCGTACCAGCTCCGCTCCTCGCCGCAGGAACACCAGGGCGATCTGCCGTTCGTGGTGTTCGCGGGCGGGCGCGGCATCGGCAGGACCGCCCTGCTCGCCGAGGTGCGCACCGCCTACCAGGGGCATACGCCCGTCGCGCTGGTCGACGCCGAGGAGGCGCAGTTCACGGCGCCGCCCCCGGAGCGGCCCGCCGAGGCGTGGTCGCCCCTCGCCCAGGCCCTCACGACCGTCGCCGAACAGCTCGCCGAGCCCGTGAAGGGAGCAGGGCGGATCAACTTCCCCCGGCTCGCCTCGGGGCTGCTGGCCGTGGCGGCGGGCGGCTGGAGCGACCGGGACGTGCCGCGGATCCGGCAGGAGGCCGAGCGGATCCTGCTGCTGAACGACGCCCGCTCCTTCCTCGACGGCTTCGCGGGGCGCTGGGTGGGCAAGGTGGTCGCCAAACTCGTCGCCTCCATGTCGAACACCGGGCCCGTCGTCGAGCCGATCATCGAGGCGACCCTGGAATCCTTCAGCGAGGGGGTCTCGCCGACCCATCGGCGGTTACGCAGGGCCGCCACCTGGTACCGGGACTACCCGAACGCCGGCGGCAACCCCAAGCTGGGCCTGATCCTGCTCTCGGGACACTTCCGGGCGGGCGGCGACTCCCGCGCCCACGCCGAGCGCTATCTCGTACGGGCCCTGCTGGCCGACCTCGACGACGCCTACACCGGGGTCATGCAGCGCTCCCACCGGCTGGGCCGCCCGGTCGTGCTGATCGACAACGTGCAGGCACCCGCCGGGCGCGGCCTCCTGGAGTCCGTGCTGCACGACCGCGCGGACGGCATCCGTGACCAGGTCGTCTTCTTCTCCGCCCTGCGCGGGTACACCCTCCCCCACTCCCGGCCGCACTCGGGCGGGGGGACCCCCGTCTCGCTGCGGAACGCCGGGCGCCGCTCCCTCACCGAGGTCGCCCGCACCACCGGATGGGAACCGGGCGCCTCCCCGTCCTCCCGGGCGCTGCTCGTCACGCTGCCGCCGCTCACGCCCGACGACACCCTGCACATCGTGGGCGCCGCGTGCCGGGGCCTCGAGATGCCGCCGGAGCTGCCGCACGCCACCCACCGGCTGACCGGCGGCAGCCCGCTCGGCATCACCCTGCTCGCCGAGTCCGCCCGGCAGAACCTGCCGCGCGGGGCCCGGTCCCTCGGTGCGCTGCTCACCGCGGACGTCGCCCTGCACGCGGACCACGACGGCCACCCCGCCTACCGGGAGTTGCTCGACCGGCTGGTGCCGGGCGGCCGGCTCGACGAGCTGACCGTGCTCGCCGCCGCGCACGACCGGGACTCGGCGCTGGCGCTGGCCGAGGACCGGCTCCCGGACGACTTCGGTGCGGCCGGGGTGCTCGGCCTCCAGGAGCGGCTGACCGAGGAGGGGTGGCCGACGTCGGCCGGGCAGTTCGTCGGCGACCCGTTCCTGCGGGCCCTTCTCCTGCTGCGGCTGCACCATCTCGGCACGGGCCACACGCAGTGGCAGGCGACCCATCGGGCGGTCATCGACCACTACGGCGAGCGGGACAGCCCGGACGCGGCCCGCTACCGGCTGCACCACGAACTGGCCCTCGGCAAAGCCGACTTGGCGGTCGCCCATCTGCGGGACGCCTTCCCGGACACCGAGGTCGGCGCCTGGCTGTCCGAGCTGGTCTTCATCGCCTCCGCGCCCTACTACCACGCACACGATCCCGAGGGCCGCGACTTCGACGGCCACGACCATCGGGCCGCGGTGGCGCTCGGCCGTACGGACCCGGCCCAGCGGCCGCCCGAGGGCGTGGACGACGCCCTGCACCTGCGCGTACGGCGGCTGCTGCACGCGGTGTGGCAGCTGACCGACCCGCTGGTGCTGCCCGACCCCAAGGTGGCCGAGCGGCTGCGTTTCGAACTGGAGCAGCTGTCGAACCTGCGGCCCGGGGGCACGGCCCTGCTGTGGCGCGCCTCGCGCGACTGGCCCTCGGACGCGCTGGCCGGCCGGTCGCTGCGCGTCCCGGCCGACGACGAGGACGGGGGGCAGGGATGAGGGGCCCGGCGGACGGGGCCACGGGGGTGAACGGTACGGGGGCGACGGGTTCGTACGAGGACGGGGGTCGGTGATGGCGGCACGGCTGTGGAGATGGCTGCGCGAGGACGTCTGGGAGATTCGCTTCCGCCGGTATGTGGCGCTGCTGCTGACCGCCGCGGTCATGGCCGCGGCCGTGTGGTCCGGTCTCGTGATGACCAAGGAGGACCGTTCCTGCGCGCCGGGGGTGTCCCGTCCCCAGGACAGCGACGACTGTGTGGGCGTGTCGACGACGGCGTACGACTTCGGCCGTTCCCCGTTCAGCGCCACTGTGCGGGCGATCGACCGTGAGAACCGCCGGCTCAAGTCCGGCAGCTATGTGACCGTCGCGCTGTTCCTGCCGTTCACCGCGTCCGCCCCGGCCAGCCTCAACGACATCCAGCACCAGTTGCAGGGCGCCTATCTGGCCCAGTACCAGGCCAACCACGACACCACGGACCAGTCCCCGTCGATCCGCCTCGTGCTCGCCAACCCGGGTGCGGACGGGGCGCACTGGGGGACCGTCGTCGACCGGCTGGCCGCGATGGCCAAGGGCCCCGACACCCTGCGGGCGGTGATCGGGATAGGGCAGAGCACCGATGCCAACAAGCAGGCGGTCAGGTCGCTGACCCAGCACGGCATCCCCGTGATCGGCACCTCGATCACCGCCGACGACCTGGCCAACGGTCAGGACGGCAAGGACCCCTATCCGGGGCTGGCCCGGGTCTCCCCCACCAACACGGACGAGGCCCGCGCCCTGGCCTCGTTCGCCAGGGTGTCGGGCGGCCAGGCACTGCTGGTGCACGACAAGCCCGGCGACCCCTACACCCGCACGCTCCAGGGCTCCTTCCAGCGGCTGCTGACCGGATCGCGGATCGCGCCGCAGTCCTTCGCCCCGCCCGCCGACCGCACCCTGGACGGCACCACCGGCAACCAGTTCCGGCAGATCGCGTCCGTCGTGTGCGACACCCCGGCGTCCATGAACACGATCCTGTTCGCCGGCCGGCACACCCAACTGCGCCAGTTCATCAACGCGTTGGGGGACCGCGGCTGCACGGACCGCAAGCTCACCGTGCTCACGGGCGACGAGGGCTCCTATCTCACCGGCGACAAGAAACTCAACCGGGACGCCCTCACCCGTAACCTCGCCCTCCGCTACACCTCGCTGGCCCACCCGGACGCCTGGAAGCAGCAGACCCCGGCGACGGGCGGCAGCACCGCGGACGCACGGGCGCTGGACGATCTGATCGCCCGGGGCACGTCCCAGCCGGTCGGACCGATCGGGCCGACGGCCCTGGAGGACGGACAGCTGATCATCGCCTACGACGGGATGCGGCTCGCGGTGCAGGGGCTGCGGGAGGCCACCCCGACCGGCCAGGCGGTTCCGCCGCTGACCGACGTGGTCAACGAGTGGGCGTACATCAAGGGGTCGCACCGGGTGAACGGGGCGAGCGGATGGATCTGCCTCGACGGGCACGGCAACCCCTACGACAAGGCCGTGGCGATCGTGGAACTGACACCGTCGGGCGGGTCGCGGTTCGTGAAGCTCGCCTGGCCGGAGGGCAAGCCGCCCGCCAAGGACTGTCTGCCGCCGGCGTGAGCCCCCTCCCGTCAGAGGACGTCGTCCTCCACGACGGCGAGCAGCCGCTCGAAGCGCTCCCGCCAGCCGGGGTCGACGTCCTGCTCGCTCTCGTGCGTGAACCGCACGACGGTGCCGGCCGGGCGGTCCGGCTCCAGATGGAAGCGGATCCGGCCGCGGCCCTCCACGGTGTACTCGGCGACCCTTTCCACGTCCCAGGCCGTGATCCGGCCCCGGGCCGTGCCCTCCGGCAGCCCGAGCGCCACCGCCCCGCCGAGCCGCGGCTCGAACGGCTCGGCGGCGGCCAGCCACTCCCCCAGACCCGCGGAGGTGGCGAGGGCGGGCCAGACCTCCTCCACGGGCCGGGCCAGGCGCAGCAGGTAGTGGCGTACGTGCAGATCCCCCCGATGCTCGGCGATGCCCTCTTCGATGGGATTGGTCATGACACCAGCCTGGCGCGGAGGCCGGGGTTCCGCACGTGTTACGGACGCGCGCCCGCCCGGTCGGCCACGGTCCGGGGGAGCACCGCACTCGCGCCTCTGACCTGGCCCTTCGCATCCACCTGCCGCCCCCGAGGAAGGTGCAGGTCCGGGGGTCGAAGATCGGCTGCCCGCTCTCGCGCCCGGTCGCCCGGGTGACCGCGACGCCCTTGCGCCCGGCGGAGTCCTCGACGTCGTGGACCACCCGGACGCCGGGGATCGTCGCGGCGGCCCGGTAGAGGGCGGCGCTCACCTCGGGGGGCATCAGGGACTCCCGGATCAGGTCGCCGAAGAGGACGAAGGCGGCGGCGTCCCGGGACGGGCGCTCGTGGTCCACCTCGGCGGCGTCGGCCCGGTAGAGCCAGGAGCGCATCCTGCCGGGACCGGTCGGCAGCTTCGCCAGGGCCCGCTAGAGCCAGAAGCGCATCCTGCCGGGGCCGGTCGGCAGCTTCGCCAGGGCCCGCTACAGCCAGGCACGCATCCTGCCGAGGCCGGTCGGCAGCTTCGCCGCGGCCCGCTACAGCCAGGCACGCATCCTGCCGAGGCCGGTCGGCAGCTTCGCCAGGGCCCGGTAGTCGGTGGCCGCACAGGGCCGGCACCTCACGCTCCGGCCGGCGCAGCGAGGCCTGGCGGCCCCGAGGAGCCCCGGTTCCGCCGCCTCGTCGAGGCGCCCGTCGGCGAAGTCCGCCGCGACCTCGTCCCGGGGCAGCCGGGCGACCGCGTCCGTGTGTCTTCGGGCCGCCCGGCGGGCGTTTCTTGTGACGTTGCCGGCGATGCCCAGCAGCCAGGGGCGCGGGGAACCGCCGTCCTCGTCGAACCTGCCGCGCAACCGCCGGGCCTCCGGCTGTCCGTACGGCGAAGGCCGGTTCCGGTGACTCGGGTCACCGGAACCGGCCTTCGCCGAAAGGGGGCTTACACGCCCGCGTAGGAGTGCTTGCCGCCCACGAAGATGTTCACGCCGTAGTAGTTGAACAGCCAGCAGCCGAAGGCGATGAGCGCGATGTACGCGGCCTTGCGGCCCTTCCAGCCGGCCGTGGAGCGAGCGTGCAGATAGCAGGCGTACGCGACCCAGGTGATGAAGGCCCAGGTCTCCTTCGGGTCCCAGCCCCAGTAGCGACCCCAGGCCGACTCGGCCCAGATGGCGCCCGCGATGATCGTGAACGTCCACAGCGGGAAGACGGCGGCGTTCACGCGGTAGGCGAACTTGTCCAGGGACGCCGAGGCGGGCAGCCGCTCCAGGACGGAGGTGGCGAAGGTGCCGGGCTTGCCGCCGTCCGCGAGCTTGTTCTCGTAGGACTCCTTGAAGAGGTAGAGCAGCGTGCCGACCGCGCCGACGTAGAAGACCGCACCGCAGACGATGGCGGTGGAGACGTGGATGTACAGCCAGTACGAGTGGAGCGCGGGGACGAGCTGGTCGCTGGCCGTGTACAGGACGGTGACGGCGAGACCGAGGTCGAGCAGGACCGAGGTGGTCAGGAAGAGGCCCAGCCACCGCACGTTCTTCTTCAGGCCGAGCAGCGTGAGGTACACGCCGACGGCGACCGTGGAGAAGGTGATGTTGAACTCGTACATGTTGCCCCACGGCGCCCGCTGCACGGAGGCCGCGCGGGCGACGACACCGGCCAGCTCCACGAGGAAGGCGAGCACGGTGAGGGACACGGCGATCCGGCCGTAGAGGTCGCCCTGGGCGTCACCGCCGTGGGCGCCGGGGCCGTCCGGCACGTCACGGGCGCCGGACGCGGCGCGGGTGACGACCTTCGGGCGCTCCAGCACCGCGGTGCCCCCGGCCTTCTTGACCGTGACGGCGGGCGCCGGGGCCTGCTGCTCGGCGCCCGCGGTGAGGGCGTTGGCGGTGCGGGCGACCTTGCTGCGGCTGCCGAAGAGCCATTCGGCGATGTACGCGAAGAAGGCCAGGGTGTAGACGGCCATCGCGGAGTAGATCAGCGTGTTGCTGATATTCGCGAGGTGTTCGTTGGTGGCGGTGGCGAGGGTCACTTCTTCTGAGCCCCTTCAGCGGCGGGTACGGGGGTTTCGGCGCCCGGCTCCTGATCGGGGTCGGCGTCTTCCTTCTCGTCGGTCTTGGTGGGTGCCCGGTCGTGGACGAGACCGGCCAGGTCGCCGAGTTCCTCGGGCAGCTTCGCGGACTCGCTGCGGCCGAGGCCGCCCATCTCCACCACGGTGACCCCGTCGGGGCCGGCCGTGGCCCGCACCCAGACGCGGCGCCGCTGGATGAACAGGGAGCCGGCCAGACCGAAGATGGCGGCGACGGCACCGCCGAGCGCCCAGCCGCTCGCCGGCTGCTGCACGATCTGGAAGCCGGCCCATTCCCTGACCTGCTTGTCGAAGGTGATCGAGCCGTTGCCGCCGGGCAGTTGCATGGTCTCGCCGGGCAGCAGGCGGGCCTTGACGAGGTCGCCCTTGGCGTCCTTGAACGGCTTCAGGTTCTTCGTGTTCAGCTGGTACACGTTCTGCGGGATGCCCGAGTTGACGCCCAGGTCGCCGTGGTACGCGGACACCGCGAGCACCGGGAAGTCCAGCGCCGGGAACTGGGAGAACATCGTGCCCTTGCCGGCGCCGGCGAAGGTCGGCACGAAGAAGGCGGCGAAGCCTAGCTGGTCGGTCTGCCCCTGGGAGTTGCGGTAGCCGTCGTAGACCTTGACGGCGCCCTGGGAGGTGACGTTGGAGTCGATCGGCAGCAGCGGCACGGCGTCGTGGTAGACGACGTCGCCCTTGCCGTCGCGGACGGTGACGACGGGCGCGTATCCGTGGCTGACGAGGTAGACCTTCGCGTCGCCGATGTTCAGCGGCTCGTTGACCTTGACGGCGGTCTTCCGGTCTTTGCCGTAGGCGCCGACGTTGTAGGTGATGTTCGCCTGGTACGTGCGCGGGGTGCCCTTGTTGGGGCCGGTGCGCTCGTACGTGCCGATGAACTTGTTCAACCGGAAGCTGAACGGCGTCAGGTCGTCGTCGGTGAAGAGGTTGCCGGACTTGAAGTCGTCGTACTGGGTGAGGGTGTTGGAGAAGCCGTCGCCCTCGACGATCAGCTTGTTGCCCTCGGACTTGAAGAGCTGGCCCCAGGCGAAGGCGATCAGCATCACGATCAGGGCGATGTGGAAGGCCAGGTTGCCGGCCTCGCGCAGATAGCCCTTCTCGGCCGCGACCGCGTCCCCGGCCACATGCGCCCGGAAGCGGCGCTGCCTGAGCACCTTGAGCGCGACCTCGCGGACCTCCTCGGGGTCGGCGTCGGTGCGCCAGGTCGCGTACGCGGGCAGCCGCGTCAGCCGCTTGGGCGCGGCCGGCGGACGGCCCCTGAGCTGGCCGATGAACTGCCAGGTGCGCGGCACGATACAGCCGATGAGGGAGATGAACAGCAGGATGTAGATCGCCGAGAACCACACCGAGCTGTACACATGGAACAGCCCGATCTTGTCGTAGAGGGGACCCAGCGTCTTGTGGCTGTCCTTGAAGTCCTGCACCTTCAGCGCGTCGGTGCCGGTCTGCGGGATCAGCGAGCCGGGGATCGCGGCGAGCGAGAGCAGGAAGAGCAGGATCAGCGCGACCCGCATGGAGGTCAGCTGCCGCCAGAACCAGCGGACCCAGCCGGTGACCTCGCGCGCGGTCCAGGCGATCCAGCCCCGGGCTCCGGGCGCCCGGGAGCCGCCGAAGGAGCCGGGCATGGCCACCTCGACGGGCGCGGTGGACAGTTGCGAGCCGGCCTCACCGAGATCGCCGTCGGAGGTGGTGTCGGTCGTCTCGCTGTGCACGTCGGTGCTCCGTGTGTCGCTCATGGATCAGACCCCCACCGTGAAGCCGCCGGACCAGCTCTGCATCTGCTGCACGATCCCGTCCCAGGCACCGGTCAGCAGCAGCAGGCCGGTCACGATCATCATCGAGCCGCCGATGCGCATCACCCAGACATAGTGGCGCTTGACCCAGCCGAAGGCGCCGAGCGCCTTGCGGAAGGCGACCGCGGCGAGCACGAAGGGAATGCCGAGGCCGAGGCAGTAGGCGACGGTCAGTATGGCCCCCCGGCCCGCGCTCGCCTGCTGGGAGGAGAGCGCCAGGACGGAGGAGAGGGTCGGTCCGATGCACGGCGTCCAGCCGATCCCGAACAGCGCGCCGAGCAGGGGCGCGCCCACCAGGCCGGTGGCCGGCCTGCGGTGGAACCGGAACTCGCGCTGGGTCATCCAGGGCATCAGGCCCATGAAGAACACGCCCATGAGGATCATGAGCACGCCGAGCACCTTGGTCAGGGTGTCCTTGTTCTCCTGCAGCGTCTGCCCGAAGTACCCGAACAGCGCCCCGCCGGAGACGAACACCGCCGTGAAGCCGAGCACGAACAGCGAGGCTCCCGCGGCCATCCGGCCCCGCCTCGCCTCGGCGAGGTCGGTACCGGTGACACCGGTCACATACGAGAGGTAGCCGGGCACGAGCGGCAGCACGCACGGCGAGAAGAAGGAGACGAGACCGCCGAGGAGGGCGACCGGAAGGGCGACCAGCAGCGCCCCGTTGAGGACCGTCTGGTTCGGGTCGCCGGCGGCGGCGAGCAGGGAGACTCCGCTCACGTCACTTCTCCGCGACGACCGGGTCGAGCATCTCGCGCAGCTTCTCCTCGGTGAGGGGCTGCAGCGTCCGCGCGGCGATCTTCCCGTCCCGGTCGAGGACCAGCGTGGAGGGGATCGCCTGCGGGTTCAGGGTGCCCTTCTTGAACCGGAGCATCAGCCGGCCGGTCGGGTCGTACAGGCTCGGATACGTGACGCCGTACTGCTTCTCGAAGGCGCGGGCCGGCTCGGTGCTGGTGTCACGGGTGTTGATGCCGACGAACTGGACGCCCTTGCCCGCGGTGTCCTTCGCGACCTGGACGAAGTTCGTCGCCTCGGCGCGGCAGGGCGGGCACCAGGAGCCCCAGACGTTGATGACGACGACCTTGCCCTTGTAGGACGCGACATCGAGCTTCTGGCCGTCGATCGTCGTGCCGGACAGGTCGGGGGCGGCGGCCCGCTCACCCTTCTTGACGGTCGCGATGCCGTCCTTGCCGGTGATGAAGTTGGTGTTGCCCGAACCCCCGGAGGTGCCGCCGGAACCGCAGGCGGACAGCACAAGCGCCGCTACGGCGACCCCGGCGGTGGCGAGGGCGGCGCGGCGGCGGCTGCGGCTACGGGTGCGGTTCAGGCGCTGGGGGGCGCGGCAGGCGGCACTCATGTGAAAAGTTTCGCATGTCCGTTCCGGGGATCTTGCGCACCCCCCTTGCGGGTGGAAAAACGCATATCAGGCGGCCTTTGACGGGTCGCTCGACGTGGACTTGCCGCTGTCCGCGAGGAACTCCTTCCAACCGCCCGTCGGCCGCTGCCCCACGTTGAGGCTCTGCAGCTTGGCGACGGTCTCGGGCCGCTGCACGTCGAGCCAGTCCGTGAACTGCCGGAAGGAGACGAGCCGTACGTCGGCGCCCTTCTCCTTCTCGCGCGCGATGTGCTTGAACGCCGCCTCGACGGCGTCCATGTAGATGCCGCCGTTCCAGTGCTCGAAGTGGTTGCCTATGAAGAAGGGTGCGCGATTTGTCTGGTATGCCCGCTCAAATCCGGCTATGTAGGACTGCGTCGCCTGGGTGCGCCAGCCCGGGTAGTTGGACGGCGGCGCCTTCGTGGTCGCGATCGACTGGTTGGCGAGGATGTTGTAGTCCATGGACAGCACCTCGAAGGTGTGCCCCGGGAACGGTATCGCCTGGAGCGGGTAGTCCCACACGCCGTGCCGCTTGACCGGCCACATCTGCCGGCCGCCGGGCGAGGAGGCGTCGTAGCGCCAGCCGAGTTCGCGGGCGGTGGGCAGCAGGTTGTCCTGCCCGAGCAGACAGGGCGTACGCGCGCCGACCAGTTCCTTGTCGTAGTCGAAGGGCAGGGGCGGCAGATCGTGCCAGCCCGTGTTGGTCTTCCACTCCTTGACGAAGGCCTTGGCCTGCTGGATCTCACTGTGCCACTGCTGGGGCGTCCACCACTTCACCGAGCCGTGGGCCTCGCCACAGAAGTGCCCGTTGAAGTGGGTGCCTATCTCGTGGCCCTCCAGCCAGGCACGGCGCACGTTGTCGAGCGTGGCCCTGACATGCGTGTCGTTGAGGTAACCGATGTCGGATGCGCCGGGCAGGTTGTTCGGCGGAAGGTACTTGCGCTTCTTCGACTCGGGCAGCAGATAGAGCCCGGAGAGGAAGAAGGTCATGGACGCGCCGTGCTCCTTGGCGAGGTCCAGGAAGCGCGGGAAGAGACCGTTGCCGACCTCGCCGGCGCCGTCCCAGGAGAAGACCACGAACTGCGGCGGGGTCTCACCGGGCTCCAGGGGCACCGGCTTGCCCGGCTGGTGCGGCTGCTTGCCCGTGTTGGCGGTGGAGCCGTCCCCGAGCGGACGCGCGCTGGCCGTGGGGCTGTCGGGGGCGTCGGAGCCCCCCTTGCCGGATCCGTGACCGGCCTGGGCGCCGTTCCCTCCCTGGGTGCCGCACGCGGCCAGCCCCATGGCGGCCGCAGCTCCCGCGCCGAGCCCTATCAGTCCCCGTCGGCTGATGTCCCGCATCCCGTCCCCATCTCATAGCGCCCGCTCAGTGGTCACACAATGAGAGGACACGACCGAGATCGCGGTTCCCCCGAACTCGCTTATATGTTGCGGATTTTACGAAGATACCAGCGGATGACAGGACCGAATACGCTTTGTGACGAAGCGTACGCCTTCGCGTAAACCGTAGGCCTTGTCGTAGGTGTACGCCGCACCGCAAGGCGTACACCTACGACGCACTCAGGTCCCGTACACGTCAGGCCCCGCACGCCTTGCCCGCACCCTTCACCGGCTTGGCGCCCGCCAGCAGATGAGCCGGCACCAGGTCCCGGGCCGGCTCGCTGTACCCGACGGACACGATTCTGTCCCCCTGATACGTGAACGTGGTAAGAGAGGCGAGTGTGCACTGCCGCTTGCGCGGGTCGTGCCACAGCCGCCGCTTCTCCACGAAGCTGCGCACGATCCAGATCGGCAGCTGGTGGCTGACGCACACGGCCTCATGACCGCGCGCGGCGTCCTTGGCGGCGTCCAACGCCGCCGTCATCCGCACCACCTGCTCCACGTACGGCTCGCCCCACGACGGCTTGAACGGGTTGACCAGGTGCTTCCAGTTCTCCGGCCGCCGCAGCGCGCCGTCCCCGACCCCGAAGGTCTTGCCCTGGAACACGTTCTCGGCCTCGATGAGCCGCTCGTCGACGGCGAGGTCGAGGCCGTGCGCCTTGGCGATCGGGGTGGCCGTCTCCTGGGCCCGCTCCAGCGGGGAGGCGACGACATGGGTGATGTCCCGGGTGGAGAGGTGCTCGGCGACCCGCTCGGCCATCTGCCGGCCGAGTTCGGAGAGGTGGTAGCCGGGCAGCCGCCCGTACAGAACCCCGCTCGGGTTGTCGACCTCGCCGTGCCGCATCAGGTGGACGACCGTGATGTCACTCATGCTGCCGTGGCCTCCGCTGCTGCACGGGCCGCCGCCGGAAGCGCGTCGGCGATCCGCTGGATCGCCCGCTCGTCGTGGGCGGTGGAAACGAACCAGGACTCGAAAGACGAAGGCGGCAGATAGACGCCCTGCGAGAGAAGGGAGTGGAAGAAGGCGGTGAACCGGAAGGACTCCTGCGCCTTCGCGTCCTCGTAGTCGACCACCGGCTGGTCGGTGAAGAACACGGAGAACATGTTGGAGGCGCTCTGCAGCCGGTGCGCGACGCCTTCCTTGGTGAGCGCGTCCGTGACGAGCGTACGGATCTCGGCCGACACCGCGTCGACCTTCTCGTACGCAGCGTCGTCGAGAAGCCGCAGCTGGGCGAGGCCGGCGGCGGTGGCGACCGGGTTTCCGGAGAGGGTGCCGGCCTGGTAGACCGGCCCGGCCGGGGCGAGGTGCGCCATGACGTCGGCGCGCCCGCCGAAGGCGGCCGCGGGGAAGCCGCCGCCCATGACCTTGCCGAAGGTCATGAGGTCGGGCTCGACGCCGTCGATGCCGTACCAGCCCGCGCGGCTGGTACGGAAGCCGGTCATGACCTCGTCCGAGACGTAGAGGGCGCCGTTCTCGTGGCAGAGATCCTTCAGCCCCTGGTTGAACCCGGGCAGCGGCGGCACCACGCCCATGTTCCCGGGCGACGCCTCGGTGATCACACAGGCGATCTCACCGGGGTGCGCGGCGAACGCGGCACGCACGGCGTCGAGGTCGTTGTACGGCAGCACGATCGTGTCCCCGGCCTGTGCACCGGTGACGCCGGGGGTGTCGGGCAGGGCGAAGGTGGCGACACCGCTGCCGGCGGCGGCGAGCAGCGAGTCGACATGGCCGTGATAGCAACCGGCGAACTTGACCACCTTGGACCGCCGGGTGAACCCGCGGGCGAGCCGGATCGCCGACATCGTGGCCTCGGTGCCGCTGGAGACCAGCCGCACCTGCTCGACCGGCGCCACCCGGGCGACGATCTCCTCGGCGAGCGCGACCTCGCCCTCACCGGGCGTACCGAAGGAGGTGCCGCGCGAGACGGCCTCCTGGACGGCGGCGATCACCTCGGGGTGGGAGTGCCCGAGAATCATGGGCCCCCACGAACAAACAAGATCGACATATTCGCGTCCATCGGCATCGGTCAGATAGGGACCGTTACCGGACACCATGAACCGGGGCGTACCGCCCACGGCGCGGAAGGCGCGTACCGGAGAGTTCACGCCGCCAGGCGTGACGGCCGCCGCGCGCTCGAAAAGAGTCTGCGAAACTGGGGCTTCGTACGGATAGCTCACACTAGCCATGGTGTCAGAGGCAGCGGAGATCCTGCGGAGAGGTGTTTCACCGCACGTTTCGGCGGGCGGCCGTGGGGGAGGTCACTGACACGATGATCGGGTTGCGCGGCGGGGGCCACGCGTCCTAGAACAGCAGTCGGGTGGAGATATGCATCGCGGTGGCGGACTGGGCGAGGGGACCGATGATCTGGGTCCTCGACGCGCCCGGCGGGGAAGGCACCGGCGCGACGCGGAGGAGACGACGGAGACACATCGGGCGCAGGGGCCTTACGAGGCTCGCGAGCCGCAAGGTTCGCAGGATTCACAGGGTGCGCAAGGCGCGCAGGGTTCCAAGGCTTCGCCGGCCGATCCTGAGCGAATCGAGCGTGCGGCACGTATGGACCGCAGAGGCCGCGCGGTGGATCGGCTCGAGATAGGGAGCGGGAATGGTGGTCGGGTGGGGGTGACGTACAAATACTTCGGCGCGCCGGACGGCGCCACGGCAGCCCGCGTCCCGATCTCGATGCGGCCCGAAGAGCTGGGCGGTGACGAGCTCGGCATGGGCGGCATGTTCACCAAGATCAAGCCGGAGACGATGGCGGCCATGGTCCTCACGGGCATCGAGGGCGTCCCGCTGCACAAGGTCCCGCCACTGGAACTGGTGGTCCTGCACCCCGACTACGCGGTGGTCAAACTCCCCATGACGGTCGTGGACCCGCTCCGCGGCATCGGCGAGGAGGCGGTGGGCGCGGCGGCATTCATCTGGTCCACGGTCCCGGACCGCGGCGGCCCGCGGGACGCGTTCAATGTGTACCAATTGCTGCATGAATGGCAGGATTTCAGCCATCGGCTCCATGAGGCCGGGCATCAGCCGTACTGCCTTGTCTGGCCCTGAGCCGGGCGTTCGCGGGATTCGGGCGGGACTTTCGGGTCCCGCCCTCGTCATGTGCCGAAGGGGCCCCTGTCATGGCGGCAGGGGCCGGCCTCAGTACAGGGTGACGACCGCGGTCCGGTGCAGGAACTTCTCGGCCCGGTCCCAGGCCCAGCCGTTCTCGACCACCAGCGTGCGCCGGCCGCTGGGGCCGAACCAGAACCACAGCAGGTCCGCCGCCTCGTCGACCGTGCCACGCCGGGGGCGGAGTCAGCGTGTGCAGGTGCCGGGCGGCGGCGTGGAGTGCGTCACGGTGGTCCGCCGTGGCCCGTTCCCACAGCTCCTCGCCGTGCTCATGGGAGGGCAGGGCCTTGCGGATCGCCTCGTGGACCGGGAACTGCCCCTCGTTGCCCAGCCGGGTACCGGCCGCGAGCGCCTCGAGGACCGCCTCGGGCGTCCGCAGGGCGATCACCTGCTCCATGGCCTGCTCGTAGCCCGACGCCGTGACGCCCTCGTCGACGATCCGGTTGAGGATGTCGCTTGCTCGCCTGGCGGGTGTCCGGCCGGTCCACCCGCGCGGCCGCCGAGGTCACGAAGCTGGCCGCCGACGCCGCCGGCACCCTGACGCACAGCGCGCGTTCGGCGACGAAGTGATGCGTCGCCCGCGGTGACAGGCGCGCCCGGGCGGGCGGTCTCTGACCCTCCGTCCGATCAGTCCGCGCCGTGCTGGCGGCGGATTCGGGTCGCCACCTCGTTCTCCTCGGTCTCCCACCAGGGGCGTACGCGTTCGGCGGGCTGTGTCTCGTCGTGGTGCGGGGTGGTCGTCACGGGGGCGGCGGGGACGAGTTCCGCGTCGAGGCGGCGGTCGAGGGCCGCCGTCTGGACGCGTTCGGCGCGCGCCCACTGCGCGAGGATGGCCAGCAGGAAGGGCAGCGCGACGAGTTCGGCGATGCTGAGCATCGCACCGCCGCCGATCTGCTGGTCGTGGTGGACGTCCGGCGCCCAGGACGGGGCGTGGTGGAGATACCAGGCTCCCGCGATCAGCGTGCCGTGCGTCATGACGACGACTCCCGGCACGGCGTCGACGATGCCGTCCAGGAACACCAGCGCGGCCCGGACCGGATGGGTGCACCAGGCGGGCAGGGCCTGTTCGTGGGTGAGCACCGGCACGACGAACAGGCAGCCGGCCGCGAGCAGATGGAGATACATCAGCTCGTGCAGCCAGCCGACCCGCAGAGCCGTGGCGAAGTACGGCGTGAAGTAGACGGTCAGCTCGGTGCCGAGCACCAGGGCCGTGCTGACCAGGGGGAAGGCCAGAATCCGCACCACTCGGCCGGTCATCGCCCGGCGAACCCGGCCGGCGGCGGCTTCGGGCAGCGCCTCGACGGCGAGCCGCAGGGGGTCGCCGAGGGCCAGTCCGAGGGGCGCGACCAGGTCGAGCAGGATGTTCTGCACGGCCGCCGGCCAGAACAGCACATGGTCGTACACGGCCAGCCCGGACATCGTGGCCACCACCAGCGCACCGAGTCCGAGCAGCACGAAGGCGGCGAGCCGGGCGACGGACCAGGGCTCGCCCCGTCGCCGCAGCCGGGCGACACCCCAGCCGTAGAGTCCGCCCAGGAGGGCGACCAGCAGCAGCGCGGGGACGTCCATCTGCCACGAGGACAGCAGGCGTCCCGTGGTCAGCTCCGCGAGCGGACTTACGGACAGAGCGGACATACCGGCCGCCGCGTGATCAACCATGCGGATCGTCCTCCTTCAGCCCGTACCGTAGCGAGCCGACTCGGCTCCCAGGGCGAAGGTAGCCTGCACCGGCCGGTCGCCGGACGGCGGGGTGTCCGGCGGCGCGGAGAGGCGGTCCGCCAGGGAGCGTTGACGAGCCGTCAGTCGGCGCGGGAGGCAGCTCCGGACCGTGTCCGCGGGGCGTCGTACGGGCGTGGACGACCCACGTCAGGGCCCCGGGCCGTTACGTCTGGTGCCGGGGTGGCCTCTGAGGCCTCCGGTGGACATGCCCGGCAGGGCGTCGCAGCATGGAGGCGATGGCACACCGGTTCGAGGGTGACCGCGTGGACGCGCTGCGTCGGCAGACGCGTGTCGCCCCGTACGACCGCACGTCCGGTGCCCCGAGTCCGGGCACGGGGCGTGGCGGGCGCAGTCCAGAGCGGCTCGGACCCATGGGTCGGTGGCCGGCCGCGCGGTGACGCCCGAGTCCGGGTCACCGCGTCTCTCGCACACCCTTCGCCGCGCTGTGCCTTCCGCAAGGAGGGCCGCCGCCCCGTCGGCAGGTCCCTTCCCGTTCACGGGAGGTAGAACATGACCCGCACGAGCCGTCTCGCGATGATCGCCCCGCTGGTGGTCTCCTCACTGGCCCTCGGACCGGCGGTCGCCGCC
Source organism: Streptomyces sp. NPDC001222 (assembly GCF_042896945.1). NCBI lineage: Bacteria > Bacillati > Actinomycetota > Actinomycetes > Kitasatosporales > Streptomycetaceae > Streptomyces > Streptomyces sp. NPDC001222. Next base: position 49,651 of record NZ_JBIAXT010000012.1, on the reverse strand, counting down.
CACGCAACGACAGGACAGGCACCCACCACCGTTCCCGCCAAGGCGAGGTGTCTGCTCATCGAGGACACCAAGTCGACATCTGACAACCCCTCGTTCACCCTCGTCGGGTCGGGATTCGAGCCCGGCTTCGTGTCGTTCTCCGGCAGCAAGGCAGGGGGAGGGGTCAAGACCTCCACCGGGTCCTTCTCCGTCGGCGGCCTGCCCGCGGGCCACTACTCCGCCTCCAGCAGCGCGGACGGGAAGGTGAACTGCGGCAGCACACCGAAGTCCAAGGGATCCAAGGAGTCCAAGGACGCCAAGGCCCAGTACAGGAAGGGCTTCAAGGACGGCTTCACGACGATCAGGAAGAACTGCAGCGGCAAGATAAAGCAGGGCATCGTCGGAGTCGACGCCAACTACGAGAAGGGCTTCAAGGACGGAGCGGCCCTGGCCGCCAAGCAGTTCTGCAGCGAGGACTGAACCTCGCTCGACACGGGAAGGGGCGCCCCGGGCCCGGGGCGCCCCTTCAGCCTCTCGGCGTCACTTCGAGGTGATGCCTCGCGGCGTCACTCGCGCGTGATACCCAGTGGCGTCAGTCACTTCACGGTGAGGGTCACCGTCGGCGACATCGTGTTGCCGTGGATGACACGGAACTTCTCCGTGCCCCTGGCAGGCAGCTTGGTGGCCGAGATGGCGTAGGTGTCACCCTGCGCGACCTTGACGCTCTTCACGATGACCCACTTGCCACCGTGGAACCGCTGGAGGTTCAGTACGTCGCCTGCCTTCAGGCCCTGGGTGCGACCCGTGAAGGTCACCGACTCGCCCAGCGTCAGCTCGGTCTTGGAGGGCTGCACGGTAATCGAGGCAGCGATCACGTTCACGCTCTTCGCCTGCGGGTGCGGGGCGGCGAAGGCACCGGGCGCCCCGGCCGCCAGCAGAGCGGCGGCGAGCACACCGGCGGGGAGGACACGGGCGGAGCGGGTACGAAGCGAGGATTTCACGTTTCTCTCCTGTGCTGTGACAGATCCCCCCTGACGGATTCCCCCAACTGCGCGCACCTTTGAGGCTTCCATGGAGGCGACCGGGCGGCGACCCGGCTGTCACTGGATTGCAGTAACGAAAGAACCCCCAATGGCATCACTGAGTGTGATACGCCCAGGTCATTTCCGTAATTATGGGGGCTCCAGTTCTTACCTTCACCTGACGTGATCCGGCCCCGGCGCACCCCCGTGGACGGCTCGGCAAGGACTTCGCCGGCCCGGCAGCGTGACATCCCGGCCGGTTGGGGCGGGCGCACGCCGAACTCGGATGTGGCGGTGGGTGGTTGACCCGAGGGCCGCCGTGTCCCCAGGCCCGCGTGCCGGTCCCGGCGCATCGGCCGGTCCCGTGCGGAGGCCCCCGGCACGCACTCTGCCTAGGCTGGTAACGCGGTCTTCCCGATGGCCGGAATCGTTCGTAGAGCCGTACGCCAGGAGAGCACGCCGATGGCCGCTACGGAGCACGCCCGCCCGAGCCGGTTGCGATCGTGGATGCTGGAGGGGCTGTCCGACATGGGCAAGGGCACCTCACAGGGCCCGGATGCCGAGCCGGAACCCCCGCACAAGGGGCAGCGCTGGTGGCGGGTGATGTGCCTGACCGGCGTCGACTACTTCTCCACCCTCGGCTACCAGCCCGGCATCGCCGCGCTCGCCGCCGGTCTGCTCTCCCCCATCGCCACCATCGTGCTGGTGATCGTGACGCTGGCCGGCGCCCTGCCCGTCTACCGCCGCGTCGCGAAGGAGAGCCCGCACGGCCAGGGCTCCATCGCCATGCTGGAGCGGCTGCTCTCCTTCTGGCAGGGCAAGCTCTTCGTCCTGACGCTGCTCGGCTTCGCCGCCACCGACTTCCTGATCACCATCACCCTCTCCGCCGCCGACGCCTCCACCCACCTCGTGGAGAACCCCCACCTCACCGGCACCCTGCACGGCCACCAGATGCTGATCACCCTGCTGCTGATCGCCCTGCTGGGCGCGGTGTTCCTCAAGGGGTTCCTGGAGGCGATCGGGGTCGCGGTCGCCCTCGTCGGCATCTACCTCGTCCTCAACGCCGTGGTGGTCGCCGAGGGCCTGTGGCACATCGTCACGGCCGAACACGTGATCGCCGACTGGGGCGCAGCCCTGACCACCCAGCACGGCAACATCTTTGTCATGATCGGCCTCGCGCTGATCGTGTTTCCGAAGCTGGCGCTCGGCCTGTCCGGCTTCGAGACCGGGGTCGCCGTCATGCCCCATGTGCAGGGCGACCCGGACGACACCGAGGAGAAGCCCACCGGCCGGATCCGGGACACCAGAAAGCTGCTGACCACGGCCGCCGTGATCATGAGCGTCTTCCTCATCACGACCAGCTTCATCACGACGCTGCTGATCCCCGCGAACGACTTCAAGGCCGGCGGACCGGCCAACGGCCGCGCCCTCGCCTACCTCGCGCACCAGTATCTGGGCGGCGGTTTCGGCACGGTCTACGACGTCTCGACGATCGCGATCCTGTGGTTCGCGGGCGCCTCCGCCATGGCCGGCCTGCTGAACCTCATGCCGCGCTATCTCCCCCGCTACGGCATGGCCCCGCACTGGGCCCGCGCCGTGCGGCCCATGGTCATGGTCTTCACCCTGATCGCGTTCCTCGTCACCTGGATCTTCGACGCCAACGTCGACGCCCAGGGCGGCGCCTACGCCACCGGTGTGCTGGTGCTGATCAGCTCCGCGGCCGTCGCGGTCACCATCGCCGCCCGCAAGGCCCGCCAGCGGCGCTGGACCCTCGCCTTCGCCGTCATCGCCACCGTTTTCCTCTACACCACCGTCGTCAACGTCATCGAGCGGCCGGACGGTGTGAAGATCGGTGCCTGCTTCATCACCGGGATCATCCTCGTGTCGCTGATGTCCCGCCTCGCGCGGGCCTTCGAGCTGCGGGTCACCAGCGTGACCATGGACGACATGGCGGAACGGTTCGTCCGGGACATCGCCAGCCGCCGGATCCGCTTCATCGCCAATGAGCCCGACGAGCGGGACGCCGCCGAGTACCGCCAGAAGATCGAGCAGATCCGCGCCGACAACGAGCTGCCCCCGCAGGAGGACTTCGTCTTCGTGGAGGTGACCGTCACCGACCCCTCGGAGTTCGAGGCCTGCCTGACCGTACGCGGCGAGGTCCTGCACGACCGCTACCGCGTGCTCACCCTGGAGTCGTCCTCCATCCCCAACGCCCTCGCCGCCCTGCTCCTCCACGTCCGCGACCGGACCAACTGCACCCCGCACATCTACTTCGAGTGGACCGAGGGCAATCCGTTCGCCAACTTCCTGCGGTTCTTCCTCTTCGGCCAGGGCGAGGTCGCCCCGGTCACCCGGGAGGTGCTGCGCGAGGCGGAACCCGACCGCAAACGCCGGCCGCGCGTCCACGTCGGCTGACCGGCCACGGCCCGTACGGCCTCACTCGCCCCTGGGCGCGGCTCCTCCGCCGACCGTGAACCCGATCATCGATCCCCCGCCCTCGCGCCGGGCGGCGAACGACGCTCCCCCGTGTGAGGTCGCCACGTCCCGCACGATCGACAGGCCGAGACCCGAGCCGGGCAGGCTCCTTGCGTCCGCGGCCCGGTAGAAACGGTCGAAGACACGCAGGAGGTCGCCCTCCTCGATGCCGGGCCCCCGGTCGAGGACCTCGACGCGCACGCTGCCCAGCGGCGGCCCGGTGTCCGGCGCGTCGGAGTCCTCCAGCTGGAGCGGGTGCACCGGACCCGTGACGACGACCTCGATCGGCGCCTTGCCGTCCCGGTCGAACTTGGCCGCGTTCTCCACCAGGTTGGTCACCGCCCGCTGCAGCGCCGTCGCCCGCCCGTCGACCGTGGTGTCACCCGTGACCCGCACCACGATCTCGCGGCCCGTGCGGCGGCGGACGATCGTCGCGGTGTCCTCGGCGATGCCCGCGAGGCTCAGCCGCTGCACCGGTTCCGTGTCCGAATCCCCGGCCGCCAGGTCCACCAGCTCGTTGACCAGGTCGGTCAGCTCCCGGGACTCCTCGGCGAGGTCGGCGACCAGTTCCTCGCGGGCGGCGGGCGGCAGCTCGTCGATACGGCGCAGCAGCGAGATGTTGGTCCGCAGCGAGGTCAGCGGCGTCCGCAACTCATGGCCCGCGTCCTGCACCAGCCGCCGCTGGTCCTCCTCCGACTGGGCGAGCCGCCCGAGCATACGGTCGAAGGAGCGGCCGAGCCGGGCCACCTCGTCGTTCCCCGTGACCGGGACCTGGATGCCGAGCCGCCGGGTGCGCGCCACGCCCTCGGCGGCACTGGCGAGCCGCACCAGCCGCCGGGTGATCCGCCGCGCCAGCCACCAGCCGAACAGGCCGGCCGCTATCACGACCCCGCCCATCAGCAGGGCGGTGCGCTGCTGAAGGCTGCGCAGCAGGTCCTCGGTGCTGCTCAGCTCCTGGGCGACCTGCACCGCGCCATGGCGGCGGCCCAGCGCCACGGTCGCGACGCGGTAGACATCGCCGTCGACGGTGACGTTCGTGTGCTCGACGAGCTTGCCCGCCTTGACGGTCTCGGCGATCCGCCGGTCGGTGTCGTCGACGGGCAGCGCCGGATTGGAGTGGTCGACGACCATGCCGCCGGGCCCGAGCACCTGCACCACCGTGCGGCTGGGCCGGATGATGTCGTCGCGGGGGGTGTCGTGGTCCTTGTCGGAGATCGCGAAGTCGTCCGGCATCAGCTGCTTCTGGCTGACCTGGTCCCGTAGATCCGCCACGACCTGCGCGAACACGGTCTGCTGGTCCACACGCACCAGCCGGGCGGCGGCGTCGTAGCTGAGGAAGCCGACCAGGACGGTGACCCCTGCGGCCACGGCGGCGAAGGACAGGGTGAAGGTGGTCCGCAGCGACGACATCTGGCGCAGCCGGGAGCGCAACCGCAGCCGCCGACGCAGTCCGATCGGCAGCCGCCGCCACAGGCGCAGTCCGAGTCCGGCGTCCTCCTCGGCGCCGGGGTGCGGTGGTGGAGGCACTAGTCCTCCCTCAGGACGTACCCCACGCCGCGCACCGTGTGGATGAGGGCCGGGGCCCCCGGCTCGTCGAGCTTGCGCCGTAGATAGCCCACGTAGACGGCGAGGTTCTTGGAACCGGGGCCGAAGTCGTAGCCCCAGATGCGGTCGTAGATGGTGGCGTGGTCGAGGACGATGCCGGCGTTGCGGGCGAGCAGTTCCAGCAGGTCGAACTCGGTCCGCGTGAGTTCCAGCTCCCGCTCACCGCGCCAGGCGCGCCGTGCCTGCACATCCATGCGCAGCCCGGCGACGGAGACCTGGCCGGTGGGGATCCTCTCCTCCTCCTTCGGTGCCTCGAAGGAGGAGGAGCCGTTGGTGCGGCGCAGCAGGGCGCGCAGCCGGGCGAAGACCTCCTCGACGTCAAAAGGTTTGACGACGTAGTCGTCGGCGCCCGCGTCCAGTCCCGCGATCCGGTCTGCGGTCTCCACCAGGGCGGTGAGCATCAGGATCGGGGTGCGGTCGCCCTCGGCACGCAGCACCCGGCACACCTGGAGGCCGTCGATGCCGGGCATCATCACATCGAGGACGAGCACGTCGGGCTGGGTGCGGTGGGCCTGGGCGAGGGCTTCCACCCCGTCGGCCACGGCGGTCACCGCGTACCCCTCCAGGGTCAGTGCGCGCTCCAGGGCATGACGGATGGCGCGGTCGTCCTCGGCGAGCAGCACTGTCTGGGTCACCCCACCAGTCTGCCAAGGCCAGCGCGGTGCACCAGCGGATGGACCGAGCCACGGGCGGGCTTCTTACCCCCCTCTCACCGCTGCTGGCGTGGCGGTTTACCCGGTAGGGCCACTGTGTCGGCTATGTCACGTCGCCTTGTCCCGTTCGGGGACGGGACAGGGCACGGAAGTCATGAATGCCGTGAAAGCTGTGAAAGCCCATGCGGGATCGGGCACGGCCGCGGTCGCGGACACCGGACCGGGCGGGTCGGGGCCCGTCGCCGGGCGCACCGACCGCGCCCCCGGTCCCGCCGTGTCCTCGCAGGATGACGTGCTCCGCCAAGCCCACTCGGGTGCGCCGGGCCAGGGCGCGGCCCGGGTGACGCCGGCCGGTCCCGCAAGGGTCCGCCGGCGCGGAGGGGGTGGGCCGGTTCGCACGACGGCGGCGGCCCACCCCTCACTCGCGGCACCGGTGCCGCGACCACAGCCCTAGTTCCGCAGCGCGGCCAGCTGCTCCTCGAAGGGGATCACCCGGAACCCGGCCGCGTCGGCCGCGGGAGGAGCCTCCACCCCGCGCCCCGGCCCGGCGGCCCGCGGGACGGAACCGCCCGCTTCCGGAACCGGACGGACCGCGCCGGCCGCCGGCCGAGCGGGCTCGGGCACGGCCCCGTCGAGGACCGCCCCGGAACCGGCGGACTCCGTCTCCGGGCCGCCCCGCTCCCGCGGGGCGCCCGCGGTCATCAGCAGAGCCAGCTCGCCCGCGGCCCGTTCGATCCGCTCGGGCAGGCCCTCCGCGCCCCAGTCCTCCGAGGCCGCGTAGACGCCGGTCGGGGCGACCGTGGCCCGCAGATAGGAGAAGAGCGGACGCAGCGCGTGATCGAGGACCAGCGAGTGCCGGGCGGTGCCGCCGGTCGCCGCGATCAGGACCGGCGTACCCACCAGGGCGTCCTTGTCGAGCACGTCGAAGAACGACTTGAACAGCCCGCTGTACGACGCCGAGAACACCGGCGTCACCACGATCAACCCGTCGGCCTCGGTCACCGCCCCCAGGGCGGCGGCGAGCGCACGCCCCGGGAAGCCGTTGGTGAAGTTGTGCGCGATCTCCACGGCGAGGTCGCGCAGCTCGATCATCCGTACCTCGACCGGAGTCTGCCGCTCCACGGCGGCGGCCAGCCGCTCGGCCAGCAGCCGCGTGGAGGACGGGACACTCAGCCCCGCCGAGACGACGACGAGCTTCATGCGGCACTCACTCCTTCCGTGTCCCGCGCGGCCTTCGGCTCCTGCGCGGCGGCCCGCAGCGACTGGTGGGTCGGCGCCTCGGGCACATCGGCCGGGCGGCCCTTCGCGAACTCCTCGCGCAGCACCGGCACGACCTCCTCGCCGAGCATGTCGATCTGCTCCAGGACGGTCTTCAGCGGCAGACCGGCGTGGTCCATCAGGAACAGCTGGCGCTGGTAGTCACCCGCGTACTCGCGGAAGCTCAGCGTCTTCTCGATCACCTGCTGCGGCGAGCCGACCGTCAGCGGGGTCTGGTCGGTGAACTCCTCCAGGGACGGCCCGTGTCCGTAGACCGGCGCGTTGTCGAAGTACGGCCGGAACTCGCGCACCGCGTCCTGGGAGTTCTTCCGCATGAACACCTGACCGCCGAGGCCGACGATCGCCTGCTCCGGGGTGCCGTGCCCGTAGTGGGCGAACCGGGTCCGGTAGAACTCGACCATCCGCTTGGTGTGGTCGGACGGCCAGAAGATGTTGTTGTGGAAGAAGCCGTCGCCGTAGTACGCGGCCTGCTCGGCGATCTCGGGCGACCGGATCGAGCCGTGCCAGACGAACGGCGGGATCCCGTCCATCGGACGCGGGGTGGAGGTGAAGCCCTGGAGCGGGGTACGGAACTTGCCCTCCCAGTTCACCACGTCCTCGCGCCACAACCGGTGCAGCAGCGCATAGTTCTCGATGGCGAGGTTGATGCCCTGGCGGATGTCCTGCCCGAACCAGGGGTAGACCGGGCCGGTGTTGCCGCGCCCCATCATCAGGTCCACCCGCCCGTCGGCCAGGTGCTGGAGCATCGCGTAGTCCTCGGCGATCTTCACCGGGTCGTTGGTGGTGATCAGGGTGGTGGAGGTGGAGAGGACCAGCTTCTCCGTCCGGGCCGCCACATAGCCGAGCATCGTGGTCGGCGAGGACGGCACGAACGGCGGGTTGTGGTGCTCGCCCATCGCGAAGACGTCCAGGCCGACCTCCTCGGCCTTCAGCGCGATGGCGACCATGGCCTTGATCCGCTCGCGCTCGGTCGGGGTACGGCCCGTGGTCGGGTCCGGGGTGACATCGCCGACGCTGAAGATCCCGAACTGCATGATCGCTCACACCCTCCAAGTGGTTTACGATTCAACTATACCCCTTGAACCGCAGCACCTGGCTCGGTATTCCGCCTCGGAATCGGATCCGGTCACACCCGGCGAATGCCCCCGCGTCCGCCCCCTGCCGCCGTCCACCCCCGCCCCCTTCACACGCGCCGAGCCGGAGCGCGCCGCCGGACACACCGGCACGCACCCCGCATCCCCCGAGTCCAGCGCCGCCGCGTGCGCCCGTCCGCCCGCGACGCCCCCTGACAGCGCCGGCCCGCCACCCCCGGACCGGCCGCGTCTCAGAAGGTGTAGCGGTCCCCGGTACCCAGGGCCAGCACCTGCTGACTGCCCGGGTTGCGGTCCGCCGCACCGCCGCCCCCCAGGGAGTCGATCTCCATGCGCACCTCGTCCGTCGACGTGTCGGCGAGACGCACCCGCAGATGGATCTCCTTGCCCTCCCCCATCGGAAGGACCCTCCCCGTACGGCACAGCACCGTGCTCGCGTCGTACCGCGCACAGCCTCCCGGCAACATCTGCCCGTCCGCGAGCGCCTTGGACCAGCGCAGCCGCACGGTGGCGTCCTCCACGCGGGACACCCCCTTGTTCCACGGCGTGAGCCGTACGTTGACCTCACCGCGACCCATGGTCACGTACCCGTGATAGGTGAGGCCGGCCTCGGCGTTCAGCGCCGCGGCGGGCAGGGCCGCGCCCACCGCCGCCACCGCGCCCATCGCGCCGGCAATCCACTTCCTCATTGTCACTTTCCTCCATATCAGGCCTGCCATCACCGCATGTATCCCACGTGCCCGACGCGACAGGCACCGCCGGGCAGGTGACCTGCGCGGGCCCGTCCGGCGTGCCGAAGCCCCGTGCGAAAGTGACCGCATGCTGATCCTTCGCTCCGCCGCCCTCTTCGTCGTCGCGGCCCTCTTCGAGATCGGCGGTGCCTGGCTGGTCTGGCAGGGCGTGCGCGAACACCGCGGCTGGCTGTGGGTCGGGGCCGGCGTGATGGCGCTCGGGGTCTACGGCTTCGTCGCGACCTTCCAGCCGGACGCGCACTTCGGCCGCATCCTCGCCGCGTACGGCGGCGTCTTCGTGGGCGGTTCCCTCGCCTGGGGCATGGTCGCGGACGGCTACCGCCCGGACCGCTGGGACGTCACCGGCGCGCTGATCTGCCTCGCCGGGATGGCGGTCATCATGTGGGCGCCCCGAGGACACTGACCGCGGGCACCCCGGGCACCGGCCACCCGCCGGACACTCCGGCAGGTCATCCGCCCCCGACCTATCCTGGGCGCACGCCGTCCGCCACCGCGCGCGGCGCCGCACACGTCCGAGCCCGCCCGTCCGAGGAGCCTCGCCATGACCGCCGCAGCACCCTCCGCCGCCTCCCGCATCGCCGTCGTCACGGGCGCGAGCAGCGGCATCGGCGCCGCGACGGCCCGGCAGCTCGCGGCCGCCGGCTACCGCGTCGTCCTGACCGCCCGCCGCAAGGACCGGATCGAGGCGCTCGCGGAGGAACTGACCGCGGCCGGCCATTCGGCGACGGCCTACCCGCTGGACGTCACGGACCGGGCGGCGGTCGACGAGTTCGCGACGGCCTTCCGGACGATCGGCGTCCTGGTGAACAACGCGGGCGGCGCGCTCGGCGCCGACCCGGTCGCCACCGGGGACCCCGAGGACTGGCGCCGGATGTACGAGACGAACGTGCTGGGCACCCTCAACATCACCCAGGCCCTGCTCCCCGCCTTGACCGCGAGCGGCGACGGCACCGTGGTGGTCCTCTCCTCCACCGCCGGCCATGGCACCTACGAGGGCGGCGCGGGCTATGTCGCCGCCAAGCACGCCGAGCACGTCCTCGCCGAGACCCTCCGGCTGGAGATCGTCGGCACGCCGGTGCGGGTGATCGAGGTCGCCCCCGGCATGGTGAAGACGGACGAGTTCGCGCTGACCCGCTTCGGCGGTGACACGGCGAAGGCGGAGAAGGTCTACGCGGGCGTCGCGGAGCCGCTCACCGCCGACGACGTGGCGGACACGATCACCTGGGCGGTCACCCGCCCCAGCCATGTCAACATCGACCTCCTGGTGGTCCGCCCCCGGGCCCAGGCCTCCAACACCAAGGTCCACCGGGAGCTGTGATGACCACCCCGGACCCGGCGCCCGACGAGGACCGCACCGCGGAACGCGAGCGCCTCTCCCTGGAGAAGAAGCGCCAACGCTACGTCTGGTACTACCTGGGGTACTTCCTCTTCGGCATCCACCTCGTGGCATTCGTCATGATCTACGCGGTACGCCACGCCAAGTGAGCCCATGAGTGACCGGCCGGGCGGCCGGTCACTCACAGTGGTGAATCACGTCGATCACCCGCACGCCTCCCGCACAACCGCCCTACGCTCACGCCACACCCTCACGTCAAGGCACCTTGCGAAGGGAGCGGGGCACCGAGGAGAACGCCCAAGTTCTGGCTGCCGACCTGTACTACCCCGACGTCTGTCGCCGCATCGGAAGAAGACGACTGCCGACTCGCCGGCCGCATGGGTCCGACCGGCCGGCATGAGGGTCGCACCCGAGCGTCGCCCGTGGACCGAGCAGGAGGACCTCGTCCTCCTGCGGCGCGGCAATGACGTCGCGTCCGCCGCCGAACTCGGCCGGACCGAAAAGAGCTGCGCCATCCGCCTCTGGCGCCTGCGGACCGGCCGGGTCGGCAGGCCGAGCGGGCTCACCGGTGGACAGCCGACCGAGCGAGGCCCCGGCTCCGGGCCGAGGCCTCTCCCGTCAGCCCTTCACACACACGAACTGCTTCAGCTTCGCCACGACCTCGACGAGGTCGCTCTGCTGTCGCATCACCTGGTCGATGTCCTTGTAGGCACCCGGGATCTCGTCCAGCACACCGGTGTCCTTGCGGCACTCCACACCCCGCGTCTGCCGCTCCAGGTCCTGCACCGTGAAGTGGCGCTTCGCCGCGTTGCGGCTCATGCGCCGGCCCGCGCCGTGCGACGCCGAGTTGAACGCCTTCTCGTTGCCGAGGCCCTTCACGATGTACGAGCTGGTCCCCATGGAACCGGGGATGATCCCGAGGTCGCCGGCTGCCGCGCGGATGGCACCCTTGCGGGTCACCAGCAGATCCATACCCTCGTACTGCTCCTCGGCCACGTAGTTGTGGTGGCAGGAGATCTCCGGCTCGAAGGTCGGCTTCGCCTTCCTGAACTCCTTGCGGATGACGTCCTTCAGGAGCGCCATCATGATCATGCGGTTGTACCGGGCGTACTCCTGAGCCCAGTACAGATCATTGCGGTAGGCCTCCATCTGGGGAGTGTCCGCCACGAAGACAGCGAGATCACGGTCGACCAGTCCCTGGTTGTGCGGGAGCCTCTGGGCCACGCCGATGTGGTGTTCGGCCAGCTCCTTGCCGATGTTCCGGGAACCGGAGTGCAGCATCATCCAGACCGACCCCGTCTCGTCGAGGCACAGTTCGATCATGTGGTTCCCGCTGCCCAGGGTTCCCATCTGCTTGGTGGCACGCTCCTCGCGGAACCTGACCGCCTCCGCCACCCCGTCGAACCGTCCCCAGAAGTCGCCCCAGCCCGAGGTGGCCAGGCCGTGGAAGTGGGCCGGGTCGACGGGGTCGTCGTGCATTCCGCGGCCCACCGGGATCGCCTGCTCGATCTTCGAGCGCAGCCGGGAGAGGTCCCCGGGGAGGTCGTTCGCCGTCAGGGACGTCTTCACCGCCGACATGCCGCAGCCGATGTCCACGCCCACCGCCGCCGGGCAGACCGCGTCCCGCATCGCGATCACCGAGCCGACCGTGGCGCCCTTGCCGAAGTGGACGTCCGGCATCACCGCGAGGCCCTCGATCCACGGCAGCGTCGCCACGTTCTGCAGCTGCCGCATCGCGACGTCCTCGACCGTCGCCGGATCCGTCCACATACGGATCGGGACCTTGGCGCCCGGCACTTCTACATACGACATACCAGCCTCTTTCCCCCGAACAAGAACATAAGTCTCTGATCGCAAAACCGGTGCCAAGGTCGACGTATAGGACAACGGACCGGCGTCCACGGCAGTGCGTGCGATAGACATTGTCTCCAGGGGGCCGCCACCGGCGGCAACCGATTAACCAGGGGCCCCGCACGCCCACGGAACGTCGAGAGGACCCTCACCGTGCAGCGGAAGGCGTACGTACCGGGCGCCGCCGTGCTTCTCGCGGCCCTGCTGACCGCCTGCACCTCGGGCTCGGGAAGCGGTGGCGCGGCGGAGGACTCCAAGGCGGGCAACTCCACGGCGAGCGCCACCGCCGCGCAGCCCGGCAAGTACCGCTCCCTCTCGGACGCCTGCGGCGCGGTGAACCACAGCACGCTGGACTCGCTGCTGCCGGGCATCAGGCAGATAACGGACCAGGATCAGCGCGACAACGCCTACCAGGGCGAGGCCGCGCTGACGTACAACAACGACCGCCGCTCCGGCTGCCGCTGGAAGGCGGAGTCGACGGCCGCCACGGACCATCTGTTCGTCGACTTCGAGCGGGTGGTCTCGTACGACAACACGGTCAGCGACGACGACCGCGCCCATGAGGTCTACAGCTCCAAGCAGCAGGCCGCGGGCCTCCCCGTGGCGGGTTCCGCTTCCGGTTCCGGTTCCGGTTCGCCCTCGGGCTCCGCTTCCGGCTCCCCCTCCCGTTCTGGTTCCCCCTCGCCGAGCGGCGGCAGCAGCCCGCACCCCGGCGGTCCCCCCTCCGCGTCCGCCTCCGGCTCCCCGTCCCCGTCCGGGAGCCCGTCCGCCGACGACGCACAGCCCGACCTCCAGCCCCGCACCCTCGACGATCTGGGCGACGAGGCGTTCCTCGACGACCAGCTGAGCACCTCCCAGCAGCGCACGGTGACTGTGGTGTTCCGCACGTCCAACGTGATCGTGACCATCCAGTACGACGAGCAGCCGGCCGCCGCCGGAAGTGCCCCGAGCAGCGAGTACATGCAGGACAAGGCCAGGAAACTGGCCCGGCAGCTGGCCGGTTCCCTCGGCTGAGACACCCCCGTCGCCCGCCCCCGCAGGGGAACCGATTCTCGTACCGCATGCGTCCCCACCGCGTACCGTGGCCCCTCGGACCCGATCCGACCGCACGATCCACGAGCGTCATTGAGTGAAGGAACCATGCACCGACCTGCACAGCGAGACCATCGAGATCAGCACGATGAGGGCGTTCAGCGCGTTCAGGAGGCTCAGGGCGGCCTGGGGACGGGCCGCCACGGGGCACGCCTGCGCCGCCTCCTCGTCTGCGCGGCGGCCGTTCCGGCGGTGCTCGTCGCGGCCGGCTGCTCCTCGGACTCCGGTTCCGGCTCGGGCAGCGACACCAAGCCGCAGGCTCAGGAGCAGCACACCGCGAACGCGCAGCCCTCACAGAGCGCGTCCACGAACACGGTGCAGCCGGCCGCGTACGCCAGCCTGCCGAAGCCGTGCGCCGTTCTGTCCGACAAGACTCTGGGCGACCTCGTACCCAAGGACAAGTCCGGCAAGCAGGGCACGTCGGACGACGCGGGGACGCGTTCGAGCTGCTCGTGGAGCAGCCTGGAGAACAACGGCGTCAAGGGCTCCCAGTTCCGCTGGCTGAACATCTCCCTGCTGCGCTTCGCGTCGGACGCCGCACGCGGCTCGGGCAACAAGCTCGCCGAGGACTACTACGGCCGCCAGATACAGGACGCGCAGTCCGTGGACGGCGCGAAGAACGTCAAGTCGGCGCCGGTCGCGGGGGCGGGCGACCAGGCGACGGCGGTGCGCTACGACCTGAAGAAGAAGGAAGGCGCCTTCAAGCAGGAGACGATCGTGGCGCGGGTGGAGAACGTCGTCGTCACCCTGGACTACAACGGCGCCGGACTCGCCGGTGACAAGACGCCGGACGCCGACGACCTGGCGAAGGCCGCGGAGAAGGCCGTCAAGGAGGTCGTGTCCTCGGTGTCGGCGGCGAACCACGACGGCGCGAAGGGTGGTTCGGCCGCGGGGCAGGGCGGCTCGAAGAGTGCCTCGCCGTCGAAGGGCGCGTCCGCGAGCCCGTCGAAGAGCGCGTCCCCGTCCGCTTCGGCCTCGAAGAAGAGCTGACCCGGCCGGCGCCACAACTGCCCGCGCCATCAGGGACATTGCCGGCGCCCGGTCCCGCGCGGACCGGGCTCCTGCCATACCGGCCACCCGTACGCCGTACGGGTGTGCCACCCTGTTGCGCGCAACAACACGCAACGGGAGGGGAAAACGGTGGCCGGGCCACTGCAGCTGACACGGATGCACCGGATTCTGATCGGCGTGGTCGTCACCGGTGCCGTCATCATCGCCGGGATCGGCTTCGCGGGCTCGTACGCGGCCGTCCGTGCGCTGGCCCTCAAGAAGGGCTTCGGGAACTTCAGTTATGTCTTTCCGGTCGGTATCGACGCGGGTATCTGTGTCCTGCTGGCCCTGGACCTGCTGCTGACCTGGATCCGGATCCCCTTCCCGCTGCTGCGCCAGACGGCGTGGCTGCTGACGGCGGCGACGATCGCGTTCAACGGCGCGGCGGCCTGGCCGGACCCGCTGGGCGTGGGCATGCACGCGGTGATCCCGATCCTGTTCGTGGTCGCCGTCGAGGCGGCGCGCCACGCGATCGGCCGGATCGCGGACATCACGGCGGACAAGCACATGGAGGGCGTCCGGCTGACCCGCTGGCTGCTCTCCCCCGTGCCCACGTTTCTGCTGTGGCGCCGGATGAAGCTGTGGGAGCTGCGCTCCTACGACCAGGTCATCAAGCTGGAGCAGGAACGTCTCGTCTACCAGGCCCGCCTGCGCTCCCGCTTCGGCCGCGCCTGGCGCCGCAAGGCCCCCGTGGAGTCGCTGATGCCGCTGCGGCTCGCCCGCTACGGCGTACCGCTGGCCGAGACGGCCGGGGCGGGCCTCGCGGCGGCCGGTATAGAACCGGCGCTGATACCCCCGGCGCCGCAGCTCCAGGTGACGGCCGGCGCGGCTCCGGGCTCGCGCGCGGCCCAGATGGGCGGCCACCATGTCACCCAGCCCGCCGCCCAGACACCGGGGCAGGCGCCCGCCGTCGGGCAGCGCCCCCAGTCGGACCCCGGGCAGCCGGACGAGCAGAGCCCCTGGTTCACCAGCCCGGCGCAGGGGGAGTACCACGGCGGCTACGACCCCTCGTTCGAGCCGGAGCCTTCCTACGAGCCCGGGGAAGAGCACTGGCAGTGGTACGAGGAGCAGCAGCCGCAGCAGTACCAGAACCCGAATCCGGACCAGCCGCAGCAGTACCAGGAGCCCTCCCCCGAGGACACCGGCAGCTTCCCCATCCCCGTGACCGCGGGCCGCACCCGCGAGCTGGGCGAGGGCGGCGGCAGCCCGGAGCCGGACGAGGAGGCGTACTACCAGGTCTTCAAGCAGTCGATCAACGGCAGCTATCCGACCCCGCGTGAGTTCATCGACAACGTGGAGGCCGAGTTCCGCATCACCCTCCCCGCAGAGGAGGCGAAGCGCATGGTCAACCGCTTCACCAACCGCCACACGGCGCAGCTGGAGGAGGACCACATCGCGTAGGCGGCCCGGCCGCATACGGAAGGGGGGCGCCCGGTGATCACCGGGCGCCCCCCTTCGTGTGCGCTGGACCGTTCGCCGCCGCTACTCGCCGAGCAGCCTGCGCACCCGGTCCTGCCCCACCGCGAGCAGCAGGGTGGGCAGACGCGGGCCGGTGTCACGGCCGACGAGCAGGTGGTACAGGAGCGCGAAGAACGACCGCTGGGCGGTCTTGATCTCCGCGGGCAGCTCCTTGGGGGTCGCGTCCGCGGAGAACCCGGCCTGGACCTTGGGCACGCCGTAGACCAGGTGGGTGAGTCCGTCCAGCGACCAGTGCTCCTCCAGGCCGTCGAGCAGCAGCCGCAGCGACTGCTGCGCCTGCTCGTCGAGGGACTTCAGCAGCTCGGCGTCCGGCTCCTCGCGCACGATCGTGCGCTGGTCCGCCGGAACCTGGGTGTTGATCCAGGCCTCGGCCCGGTCGTAGCGCGGGCGGACCTCGTCGAGCGAGGCGAGCGGGTCGGCCGGGTCGAGGTCGGACAGGATCCGCACCGCCTGGTCCTGGTGGCCGGCGGTGATGTCGGCGACGGAGGCGAGGGTGCGGTAGGGCAGCGGACGCGCGGTGCGCGGCAGCTCGGCGGCGGCGGTGCCGACGGCCCGGGTGTACGCGGCCACGTCGCCCGGCAGGGCGGAGCCGTCGGCGACCTTGCCCGCCAGCTTGTCCCACTCGTCGTAGAGCCGCTGGATCTCCTGATCGAAGGCGATCTTGAAGGACTGGTTGGGCCGGCGGCGGGCGTAGAGCCAGCGCAACAGCTGTGGCTCCATGATCTGGAGCGCGTCGGCCGGGGTCGGGACCCCGCCCTTGCTGCTGGACATCTTGGCCATGCCGCTGATGCCCACGAAGGCGTACATCGGGCCGATGGGCTGCTTGCCGCCGAAGATCCCGACGATCTGCCCGCCGACCTGGAAGCTGGAGCCCGGGGAGGAGTGGTCGACCCCGGAGGGCTCGAAGACCACGCCCTCGTAGGCCCAGCGCATCGGCCAGTCGACCTTCCAGACCAGCTTGCCGCGGTTGAACTCGCTCAGCCGCACCGTCTCGGAGAATCCGCAGGCCGTGCACGAGTACGTCAGCTCGGTGGTGTCGTCGTCGTACGCGGTGACGGTGGTGAAGTCCTTGCCGCACCGGCCGCAGTAGGGCTTGTACGGGTAGTACCCCGCGGAGCCGGAGCTGCCGTCGTCCTCGGCGGCGGCGCCGGAGCCCTCCTCGGCCTCCAGCTCGGCCTCGTCGACGGGCTTCTGCTGCTGCTTCTTCCCGGCGGCCTTCGGCTTGGTCCGGTACTGCTCGAGGATCGCGTCGATCTCCCCCCGGTGCTTCATCGCGAACAGGACCTGCTCGCGGTAGACGCCGGAGGTGTACTGCTCCGTCTGGCTGATGCCGTCGTACTCGACGCCCAGCTCGGCCAGCGACTCGATCATCGCGGCCTTGAAGTGCTCCGCCCAGCTCGGGTACGCGGAGCCCTTCGGGGCGGGCACGGAGGTCAGCGGCTTGCCGATGTGCTCGGCCCAGGACTCGTCGACGCCCGGCACACCGAAGGGGACCTTGCGGTACCGGTCGTAGTCGTCCCAGGACAGCACATGGCGCACCGTGTACCCGCGCCGCCGGATCTCGTCGGCGACGAGGTGGGGCGTCATGACCTCACGCAGATTGCCCAGGTGGATGGGTCCGGAAGGGGAGAGCCCGGACGCGACGACGACCGGTTTGCCCGGGGCCCGGCGCTCCGACTCCTCGATGACCTCATCCGCGAAACGGGAGACCCAGTCGGTGGTCTCGGTGCTCTGAGCCACGATCGGCACGTCCTCTTTTTCTGGGGGTTCCTCAGGACCAGCCGTACGGTCACACGGCTGTCCGATCCATTGTCCCTGCCGAAACCGCATCCACGAAAACCGCTTTTCAAGCTCTTACCCGCGCGTCACCACGAGCGCCGCGCCGCCCACGCGCGGCCGGACCCGGAAAAACCGCTTTACCCCCATGGGATACTGGCCACATCCATCCGCACGCACGAGGAGAACGGCACCCACCTCATGGCCTCGGTCACGTCCCTCACCGCCTCCGTCCACCAGCACCTCGCGAACGCCCTCTCGGCCACCCTGCCGGAGGCCGCCGCCGCGGACCCGCTGCTGCGACGAAGCGACCGGGCGGACTACCAGGCCAACGGGATCCTGGCGCTCGCGAAGAAGGCGAAGGCGAACCCGCGGGAGCTGGCGACCCGGGTCGTGTCACACGTCGTCACCGGTGATCTGATCAAGGACGTCGAGGTCTCCGGCCCCGGCTTCCTCAACATCACGGTCACCGACAAGGCGATCACCGAGAACCTCGCCACCCGCGCCGCCGACCCCGAGGGCCGCCTCGGCGTGCCGTACGCGGAGAAGCCGGGCACCACGGTCATCGACTACGCCCAGCCGAACGTGGCGAAGGAGATGCACGTCGGCCATCTGCGCTCCGCGGTGATCGGCGACTCGGTGGCCAAGCTGCTGGAGTTCACCGGCGAGACGGTGGTCCGCCGCCACCACATCGGCGACTGGGGCACCCAGTTCGGCATGCTCATCCAGTACCTGGACGAGCACCCGCACGAGCTGGACCACAAGGCCGCCGAGGTCTCGGGCGAGGAGGCGATGTCGAACCTCGACCGCCTCTACAAGGCCGCGCGCAAGCTCTTCGACTCCGACGAGGAGTTCAAGACGCGCGCCCGGCGCCGGGTGGTCGACCTCCAGGCCGGCGACCCGCGCACCCTCGCCATGTGGCAGAAGTTCGTGGACGAGTCGAAGATCTACTTCTTCTCCGTCTTCGAGAAGCTGGACATGGAGATCCGGGACGCCGACATCGTGGGCGAGTCGGGTTACAACGACATGCTCCAGGAGACCTGCCGCCTGCTGGAGGAGTCGGGCGTCGCGGTCCGCTCCGAGGGCGCCCTGTGCGTCTTCTTCGACGACATCAAGGGCCCGGACGGCAATCCGGTCCCGCTGATCGTGCAGAAGTCGGACGGCGGCTTCGGCTACGCGGCCACGGACCTCTCCGCGATCCGCGACCGCGTCTTCAACCTCAAGGCGAACTCGATCATCTACGTCGTGGACGCCCGTCAGTCGCTGCACTTCAAGATGGTCTTCGAGACCGCGCGGCGGGCCGGCTGGCTGAACGGCGACGTGAAGGCGTACCAGCTCGCCTTCGGCACGGTCCTCGGCAAGGACGGCAAGCCGTTCAAGACCCGTGAGGGCGAGACGGTCCGGCTGGTGGACCTCCTCGACGAGGCGATCGACCGCGCCTCCGCCGTCGTACGGGACAAGGCGCAGGACCTGTCCGAGGAGGAGATCACCGAGCGCGGCGCCCAGGTGGGCATCGGCGCGGTGAAGTACGCGGACCTGTCGACGTCGGCGAACCGCGACTACAAGTTCGACCTGGACCAGATGGTGTCGCTGAACGGCGACACGTCCGTGTACCTCCAGTACGCGTACGCCCGTATCCAGTCGATCCTGCGCAAGGCCGGCGACGTACGCCCGGCCGCGCACCCGGAGCTGGACCTGGCGGTCGCGGAGCGGGCGCTCGGTCTGCACGTGGACCAGTTCGCGGAGACGGTCGCGGAGGCGGCGGCGGAGTACGCCCCGCACAAGCTGGCCGCGTACCTCTACCAACTGGCGTCGCTCTTCACGTCGTTTTACGACAAGTGCCCGGTGATCAAGCCGGCGCCGCCGAAGGACGTCGCGGAGAACCGTCTGTTCCTGTCCGAGGTCACGGCCCGCACCCTCCACGAGGGCATGGCCCTGCTGGGCATCAGGACGCCTGAGCGGCTCTGACCTTCCCGTGTGACGCGGCCCCGCCGGACACTTCCGGCGGGCCGCGTTCGTCTCCGGGCCGCCCGTGGCGGCGTCCGGTCAGCCGCCCTCGCGGACGATCCACTGGGCGCCGCCGTTCGGGAAGTCATAGCCCGGCCGTCCCGTGCTGCCGCTCGTCCGGAACGGCCTGCCGTGGTCGTCGATCCGGACGGTGCCGTGCCGGGCGCCGCTGGACCACTCCAGTTCCAGGTACCAGTGCACATCGTGCGCGGCGGTGCGGGCCCGGACCTGGAAGACCTCCGGGTCGGACTCGCTCACCTTGAACGGGAAGTCGCGCTGTCCCCGGGCGGGCGCCGCCGACGGGCGCCCCGCGTCCAGGTCGACGTCGAACCCGTTCGTCTCCACACCACCGCCGCAGCCCACGCCCATGGAGTAGTCGCTCCAGGCCAGGGGCGTGTCCAACGAGACGACCCGGACCCTCAGATCCTCCAGGACCACGGTCGACGCGCCGGTGCCCTGCACCGTGAGCACGACGTACTGCCCACCGGAGGACACCGCGCCGAGCGCCGACACCCAGCCCGGCGCGTCCTGTTCGGCGGGCGGCGGCGGTACCTGCTGCGGCGCCCGGTCGATCAGGTAGTGCTGGCTGCACGGGTCCTCAAAGGCGTACGGACGGGTGTTGACCGTCAGCGGTACGGCGGGGACGGCGGCCGGGGTGGTGGCCGCACCGGTGCTCGGGGCCCCGGTCCCGGCGCTCGGTCCCGGGCTCCGCTTCCCGTCGGTCTTCTTGCCCGTGTCCCGACCGGACCGCGACGGCGAGGGGCTCGCGGGGCCTGCCGTGCCGCCCCCGTCCATGGTGCGCCGTACGGCGGGCGATGCCCCCGCCGGGTTCTCGGCGTGGTCCCCTCCCAGGCCGAAGGAGGGGGTCCACGCGAACACGGCGGCGCCCAGCAGCGCGAGTGCGCCGGCCGGGACGAGCACCGCGGGGCGGATGCGCCGACGGCCGCCGGGAGTTGCCGGGGCGCTCGCCCCCACAGAGACGGTCTGCGGACCGGGCTCCGGCTCCCCGGTGCCGCCGGACTCCGGTTCGGTCCTGCCGCCGGGCTCCGATCCTGCCGTGTCACCGGGCCGTACGACGGCCGTCTTGCCCTTCCTCTCCCGCACCGCGTCGGCCAGCACCCATCGCCGGTGCAGCTCGACCAGTTCCTCGGGCGACGCCTTGCAGAGCCGGGCCAGCCGCTCCACGGGCGCGTAGTCCGTCGGCACGACGTCCCCGTTGCAGTACCGGTGCAGCGTCGACGTACTCAAGTGGAGCCGCTTGGCCAGCGTCCCGTAGCTCAGCCCGGACCGCTCCTTGAGTTCCCTCAGCAGCTGCCCGAACGCGTCTGCCGCATCCGCCCCCGACACCGTTCCTCCACTCCCCGTGTCCCTGCGCGCGTCCCAGGAACAGCACGTTTCCCCAGCTCAGAGCAGTGCGGGCGTCCCAGCGTCCCTGAAGGTGCGCCGGTCGTGGCGGCTGGGACGGATCACCCCGCAGGCTCCCTGTCATCCAAGCACGCCGCCCCGCCGACCGGCCCGGCGGCACGCACCGACCGGATCCGCGAAGAGGTTTCCCTTCATGCGCACCTTCCGCACCGCCCGCTCCCGCACCGGGCTGCTCACCACCACCGTCCTCGCGGCCCTGGCCCTGACGGCGTGCCAGAGCGGCACGGGCACGCAGGACGAGGGCAAGGCGTCGACGCCCGCCACACAGACCACCCAGGCCTCGCACACCGCCTCCGCCTCCGGCTCCGGCTCCGGCTCCAATTCCGGTTCCGACTCCGGCTCGTCGGCCGCGCAAGGCACGAACACGGCGTCCCACACCGGCACGACGGCCGGAAAGGGCGCCACGGGCCGCGCCTCCGGTTCCGGTTCGGGCCGTGGGACGACGTCCACGACTCCCGTCCTGTGCAACGGCGCCAACACCCGGGTCACCGCCCAGCCGGTGTCCCGCCCCCTCAACCACATGCTGCTCACCGTCAAGAACACCGGCTCCCGGCCGTGCGACCTGACGTACTTCCCCTATCTGCGGTTCGACGAGATGCAGTGGGCGCCGGGCGCGTTCGAGGAGAGCCGGCCGCAGGCCGTGGTCACGCTCGCCCCCGGCCAGTCCGGCTACGCGGGCGTGCGTCTCTCCGCCGCCGACGGCAGCGGAGAGAACGGGACCACGGGGCACAAGCTGAGCATCATCTTCCAGGGACGCACCCCGCGCAGCGACGGGGGTCCCACGGCCACGGTGACGCTGCCCGCCAAGGGCGTGTACTACGACAGCAAGCTGACCTCGACGTACTGGCAGTCCAACGCGACCGACGCCCTCACCTGGTGACGCCTCCGGGTGGTGCGGCGGCGAACTCGCACCACACCACCTTGCCGGGGTCCCGCTCGTCGACACCCCACTTGTCGGCGAGCGCGGCGACCAGCAGCAGGCCGCGCCCGCCCTCGTCCGCCTGCTCCGGGATCCGCGGCTCCCCGCCGCCGCTGTCCTGCACCTCGACGCGCAGTACGGCGCCGTCGTGCCGCAGGAACACCCGGAACCGGCGGCCGGGCGGCACCCGGGCACCAGCGCGTTGGTCGCCAGCTCGCTCACGCACAGCAGCACGTCGTCACCGCGGTCGGCTGCCGCCAGGCCCCAGCCGGCCAGCGTCTCCTCAGTGAACCGCCGGGCGGCGGGAACGGCTCGGCGTTCGCGCCGGAGGAACCTCTCACGCAACGGCGGGAGTTGAATCGTTTCGTTCACGACGAGCGTTGCGGAGAGTCACTGGCGTGGATCACCGGGTGAGCCCGTACAGATTTTTTGTACGGGTTCGTTCGGGGTCGCGTACGGGCAGGCGTGGGGAGTTGGTCCAGCATGAACTCCAGGAAGCTTCCACGGAAGAAGAACCTCTCGGCCATGAAGATGCTGGGGAATGCTGCGGACGCAGGCCCTGACCACTCAGGGCTCCCGGGGCCTGCTCGACCGCCTGCTAGGAGAGCAATGAGCACCGAAGCACTTCAGTGGTTCAAGTCGTCCTACAGCAGCAGCGAAGGCGGCCAGTGCCTCGAGGTCGCCACTCATCCCCACACCATCCACGTCCGCGACTCCAAGAACCCCACCGGCCCCACCTTCACCGTGTCGCCGGAGGCCTGGGTCGCGTTCACCGACTACGCGGCCCGGTAAGGGGGTTGTCAGTGGCTGGCCCTACAGTCACTGGCATGGCGACACTTCCCAATCCGCTGCCCAAGTTGGCGGCAGATCCGAGCGGGCGCGCGCTCGGGCTTGAGCTTCCTCCGGGGAGCCTGATCGACGCGACGGACGAAGGTCCGTGGCACGAGCCGCTGCTGTGGCATGCCGGGCGCACCGCGTCCTCCGGCAACTGGATGCGGCTGGGCGTGCCCGGCGCGCGGGTCGGGCTCCTTCCGGTGCTCGTCGACGTCGGCGGGGAGGCGGGCGGGCCGCAGGAGTGGCTTCTGACGCCCGGCGGCATGTCGTATCCCGGCGATCACGACGCCGAAGAGGTGCTGGCCGAGCTGTGGGACGAGTACGTCGCCGACGCGTCCGAGGACGACGAGGACGACGCCCTCGACGACCTGGACGAGATGCTCGCGCCCCACGGCCCCGACTGGCCCGGTCTCGCCGACGCTCCCCGGCTGGAGGCCGACCCCGACAGCCGTGCCGCCGAGGTCGCCGACCGTCTTCTGGACGACGGCTCCTGGTTCAAGGAGCCGCGCCTCGCCCTGGTCCCGGCCCGCCGCTCCGCCGACCTCCCCGCCGCCATCGGCTGGACCGGCCCGGTCAACTACGAGAACGACACGGCCGTCCTCTGTTCCGTGCTCCGCACCTGGGAGGACCGCTTCGGCATACGGGTCGTCGCACTCACCCACGACCGGCTGGTCCTGTCGGTCGCGGCGCCGCCCACCACCCAGGCCGAGGCGGAGGCGGTCGCCGCCGAGCACTTCGCGTTCTGCCCGGACAACATCACGCAGGGGTACCGCGAGACCCTGCGGGAGTACGCCGAGCACGAGGTTCTGGGACAGCGGGTGTGGTCCTTCTGGTGGGACTGACCTGACGTCTCCCCGCTATGCGGCGGTCTCGGCCCACAGCTCGGTGCTGTGGGCCGAGACGAGGGCGCCGATGCGGGTGAGCACGTCACCGGCCGGCAGTGGATCGAGCCGCCGGCCGTCCCGTAGCCGCAGTGCGACGTGATCGTCGGCGGCTTCCCTGGCGCCGATGACGGCCTGGTAGGGGACCAGACGGGCGTCCCGGACGCGGGCGCCGAGACTGCCGTGTTCCGGACCGGCGATCTCGGCCCGCAGCCCCTGTTCGGTGCAGCGCCGGGCGAGCGCCGCGGCGTTCGGCAGCTCGGCGTCGGAGATCGGCAGGATCGCCAGCTGAGTGGGGGCGAGCCAGGCAGGGAAGGCGCCGCCGTGCTGTTCGATGAGGTGGGCGACGGCTCGCTCCACGCTGCCGATGATGCTGCGATGGACCATGACCGGGCGGTGCTTGCGGCCGTCCGGGCCGACGTAGTGCAGGTCGAACTGCTCGGGCTGGTGGAAGTCGACCTGGACGGTGGACAGGGTGGACTCCCGGCCGGCGGCATCGGTGACCTGGACGTCGATCTTGGGGCCGTAGAAGGCGGCCTCTGCCTCGACTGCCTCGTAGGGAAGTCCGGAGCCATCGAGGACCTCGGTCAGCAGGGCGGTGGACCGCTGCCACTTCTCGGGGGCGGCGACGTACTTGCCGCCGGGACCGGGGAGGGAGAGGCGGAAGCGGGCCGGGGTGATGCCGAGCGCTTCGTACGCCCGGCGGATCATGTCCAGCGCGGCCTGCGCCTCCTCGGCGACCTGGTCAAGGGTGCAGAAGATGTGCGCGTCGTTGAGCTGGATGGCGCGCACCCTGGTCAGCCCGCCGAGCACGCCCGAGAGCTCCGAGCGGTACATGCCCCCGAGTTCCGCGATGCGCAACGGCAGTTCGCGGTAACTGTGTGAGCGGGAGCGGAAGATCAGCGCGTGGTGCGGGCACAGGCTCGGCCGCAGGACGACCTGCTCACCTCCGAGGTCCATCGGAGGGAACATGTCCTCGCTGTAGTGCGCCCAGTGCCCGGAGATCTCGTACAGCTCCCGCTTGCCGAGCACCGGCGAGTACACATGCCGGTACCCCGCACGCCGCTCGGCGGCGCGGATGTACTCCTCCAGGGTGTGCCGTACGGTCGCGCCGTCGGGCAGCCAGTACGGCAGGCCCGCGCCGATCAGCGGATCGGTGTCGAACAGGCCCAGTTCACGGCCGAGCCTGCGGTGGTCGTTGCGGTGGTCGTGCATGGCGTCTCCTCGCGGACATCGGGCGAGTGACCACACGGCAAAGCCCCGGGGCACTCGCCCCGGGGCTTCGAACCAAGACATCGGTCAGCGCGCCGGGACACTCTCCGGCGTCGTCGTCATGGCAGCGCGCTTCATACCGCGAACGCTAGCAGGCGGTGGCGATGTCCACCCGGTCTTTTTCGGCGGGAGCGGGCTCGGCGGGCCACCCAGGTCGTCCGGGGCCGTAGCGCCCGCCGTCAGGCTCCAGGCGTACGAACGGCGCAAACCCGCCACTCGAAAACAGCCCGTTCGCGCACCTTAGGGACATAACTTCCCCCTACATCAATCCCGTTTCGCCCTGCGGACCGCCCCCGGCGGGGCCTAGCATGCGGCGCATGCTGCCCCCCGTGGACACGTACGAGGATCTGGAAGCGATCGTCTCGGACGAGACGGTGCTGCGTCCGGCGGCCCTGGACCTGTGCGATCAAATGGGTCTGGTAGGGCTCGCGTTGCGGCGCTTCGACGACGGGACCCTGCCCGTGTACGCACTCGGCGGCGACATGGTGCTGAAGCTGTATCCGCGCCTCAGGGTGGCCGAGGCGATACGCGAGGCCCGGGTGCTGAGCCATCTGTGGGGTCAACTGCCCCTGCCCACGCCCCGGCTGATCGCCACGGACGAGTATGTGAACGGCTGGCGGTTCGTGCTGATGTCCCGGCTGCCCGGGCGGAGCGTCGCCGAGGCGTGGCCGATGCTCACGGCGGCCGACCAGGACCGGATCGTGACCGAGTCGGCCGAGGTGCTGGCCGCGCTGCACGCGATGGCCTGGAAGCCGCTGACGGACATCGTGGGCCCCTCGGAGTGGTCCTCGTTCCTGCGCCGTCAGCGCGCGAGCGTGCTCGACAGACACCGTGTCACCGGTGTGACCGAGCCCTGGCTCAGCCGTATCCCCGGCTTCCTGGACTCGGTGCCCCTGCCCGCCTCCAGCGAACTCGCGCTGCTGCACACCGAGTTCATGCTGGAGCATCTGACCATCGACATGCGGGGCGGCCGCCGGCTGACCGGGCTGTTCGACTTCGAACCGGCGATGATCGGCGACCCGGCCTACGACTTCGCGAGCGTCGGCCTGTTCATCAGCCGGGGCGACCCGCGCCGGCTGCGCCGCTTCTACGAGGCCTACGGTCGCGATCCGCACGACCCGGAGCAGTTGCTCGCGTACACGCTGCTGCACGTGTACAGCGATCTGCCCTTCTATCTGCGGGAACTGCCGGTGCCGTCGGAGCCCCGGCTCGACGCCCTGGCCGAGCTGTGGTTCGGCACGAAGGGCTGAGGGCCCGGAGGCCGGTCACGGCCTCCGGAACCTGGCGCACGGTGGGGCGGGTTACACCTTCCGGCTGGTGGCCGCGTACACGTTGATGTCGGAGTCGGTGACGTCGTCGATGTCGTGGTGGCGGACCTTCTCGATGTCGTCGAGATCGGCGAGACGGGCCGGGTCCATGGCCTCGGCGGCGGGCGCCGCGCCGTCCTGGTGCCAGTGGTGGACCGGGAAGACGCCCGACTCGTCGAGCGTCAGGCCCGGGGTCCTGGTGAAGCACCGGGCGATCTCGCAGAGCGCAGCACGAAGCTGAAGCCGCGCTCAGTGTGATCCGGGGACGATCCGCTGACTCTCCCCGAAGGCCGACGTAAGAAGCCGGTCATTCAACGAGCAACCGGTGGTCAAAAACGTAACTCCCGAGGCAAGTTGGAAGTAACCATTTCGACCTCGGGAGGCCCTCCGAACCATCGTCCGCGTCCCGAAAACCGTTCCCGAGGGACGGCGTCCGCGCAGCTCAGCCACCGTCCCCCGATCCCGGCGTCCCGAAAACCGCGGCGGACGTGGCGCCCGGGGCAACGTTCCGCTCAAGCTGTGACCACCGAGGCGTCCGCTCCCGTCGACCGGTCGAGCGGCGACCCAGCCCCAGCTCCCCACGCCGAAGGACCCGCCCCCATGACCGCTTCTCCCGTCGTCCGCATCCGTCTGCTCGCCGCCACCACGGTCGCGCTCGCCGCGCTCGCGCTGACGGCCTGCCAGAACGGCGAGGGCGTACGGGACGAGGGCCCCTCGACAGCGGCGTCCTCCGCCTCCCCCCGGCACGCCGCGGCGCCCGCGACGGCCCCCTGCTCGGGCAGCCGCACGAGAACGACGGCGACCGCGGTGAGCCGCCCCGCGAACCGTCTGCTGCTGCGGCTGACCAACACGGGCACCGCGAACTGCACCCTCACCGGCTACCCGAGGGCCCGCTTCGGCGAGGAGCCCTCGGCCGTGCAGCCCGCCGAGGAGACCAGGCCGCGCACCGCCCTCACCCTCTCCCCCGGGGAGTCCGCCTACGCGGGCGTGGTCCTGTCGTCGGCGGACGGCAGCGCGGCCCACGCCCGCACGGCACGCACCCTCACCCTGACCCTGCCCGCGGGCCCCGCCGCCCACCCGCCGCTCCCGGCGCGGGGCGTCCATGTCGACGACGCCATGACGGTGACGTACTGGCTCTCCAGCGGCGAGGCGGCTCTGATGTACTGAGGCACACACGCGAGGGGGAGGACGACGGCGGAACGCGAGGAGTACGCCCGGCTGTCCGCCCGGCAGATCGCCGCACGGGTGCTGGCCGGGGAGCTGTCCGCACGCGAGACGGCGCACGCGGCCCTGGCGCACATCGCCCGGCTCGACGGCGCGGTGCGGGCGTTCACCGAGCTGTGGCGCGAGCAGGCCGCGCACCACGCCGCCGATGTCGACCGCCGGGTGCGGGCGGGCGAGCGGCTCTCGCTGGCAGGTGTCCCGCTCGCGGTCAAGGCGACCGAGGGGCTCGGCGCCCGCCAGACGGTCCGTCTGCTGGCCGCCGGCTGTGTCCCCGTCGGCGCCACCGCCACACCGGGCCGGGGCACCGCCTGGCAGACCTGGGGCGCCACCGACCGCGGCCCCACGCTCAACCCGTACGATCCGCGCTGGAGCCCCGGTGGCTCCTCGGCCGGCTCGGCCGCCGCGGTGGCGTGCGGGATGGTGCCGCTGGCCACCGGAAGCGACGGCGCCGGTTCGGTGCGCATCCCGGCGGCCTGGTGCGGGGTCATCGGTCTGAAGCCCACGAACGGCCTGGTCCCCGCCCGCGACCGCGCCGGGCTGAACGTGTCCGGCCCGCTCGCCCGCACCGCCGAGGACGCGGCCGCCTACCTCGACGCCCTCGCCGGTACGCAGACCCTGCCCGGCCTCGCGCCGCCCCGACGGCCGCTGCGGACGGCCTGGTCGGCCACGCTGGGCTTCGCGGACACGGCCCGGCGGATCGCCGCTCGCGCCCGCGCCTGCCTGGAGGACCTGGCCGCCGCGGACGCCGTCGCCCCGAGGGACGTCCCGCTGCATCTGCCCGACCCGGCAGCATGCTGGACCGCGCTGCGCGGCGGCGGGAACAGTGGTGAAGCGGCGCGCGCGGCAGCGACCCGAACCGCCCTGCTGCACGCGCTGGACGGCCTCTTCGCCGCGTACGACCTCCTCGCCACGCCGACGACGCCCCATCCCCCGCACGGGCACCAGGGGCCCGGAACGGGCATGAGCGTCGCTCTGACGTGGGCCTTCAACATCACGGGACACCCCGCGATCAGCATTCCCGCGGGGTGTACCGAGGCAGGCGAGCCGGTCGGACTCCAGCTGATCGCCCCGCCGGGCCGGGAGTCCGACCTCCTGGCCGTCGCCCTGCGCGCCGGGGCGCCGCCGGCTAGCCGAGCTTCCGCGCGGCCTCGACGGCCCAGTACGTGAGGATGGAGCGGGCACCGGCCCGCTTGATGCCGGTCAGCGTCTCCAGGATGGCCCGGTCCCGGTCGACCCAGCCCTTCTCGGCGGCGGCCTCGATCATCGAGTACTCGCCGGAGATCTGGTACGCGGCCACGGGCACGTCGACCGCGTCCGCGACCCTCGCCAGGATGTCGAGGTAGGGCCCGGCCGGCTTGACCATCACCATGTCGGCGCCCTCCGCCAGGTCCAGGGCCAGCTCCCGCAGGGACTCGCGCCAGTTGGCGGGGTCCTGCTGGTAGGTCTTCCGGTCGCCCTGGAGCGCGGATCCGACGGCCTCGCGGAACGGGCCGTAGAAGGCGGAGGAGTACTTGACGGTGTAGGCGAGGACGGCGACGTCCTCACGGCCGATCTGGTCGAGAGCGTCCCGGACGACCCCGATCTGACCGTCCATCATGCCGCTGGGCCCGACCACATGGGCGCCCGCGTCGGCCTGCACCTGGGCCATCTCGGCGTAGCGCTCCAGGGTGGCGTCGTTGTCGACGCGGCCCTTCGCGTCGAGCACTCCGCAGTGCCCGTGGTCGGTGAACTCGTCCAGGCACAGGTCGGACATGACGAGCAGGTCGTCCCCGACCTCGGCCCGCACGTCCCGGAGGGCGACCTGGAGAATCCCGTCCGGATCGGTCCCGGCGGTGCCGAGCGCGTCCTTCTTCGACTCCTCCGGCACGCCGAAGAGCATGATCCCGGAGATCCCGGCCTCCACGGCCTCCACGGCCGCCTTCTTCAGGCTGTCCCGGGTGTGCTGGACGACCCCGGGCATGGCCTTGATCGGCACCGGCTCGCTGACGCCCTCCCGCACGAACGCGGGGAGGATGAAGTCGGCGGGGTGCAGACGGGTCTCGGCGACCATGCGCCGCATGACAGGCGTCGTCCGCAGCCGACGGGGACGCGCACCGGGGAAGGAACCGTACTTCGTCATGACTTCTACGCTACGCCCGGCCCCTACCCCCTTTTGCCGACGCCCTGTCGACCGCGCACGGCGACGACCCTGCCCCGCCGGTGCCGTCGGCCGCGCTCAGCCCAGCACCCTCGCGATGAAGTCCGCCAGGTGGGAGCGCAGTTCCTCGCGGCCCATGGCCCGTGCGCCCACCAGATGCTCGACCAGGTCGGCCCGGACGGCGGCCAGCAACGCGTGCGCGGTGAAGTCGCCGTCCTGCAGGCCGGGGATCCGCTCCAGTGCCGAGCGCAGCAGGCCGTGCCAGCGGTCGTAGTGCTCCGCCTGGTACGGGCTGTCGCTGCCGGTCGCCTCCAGGGCGAGTGCGAGATGGCGGTGGTCGAGCTTGAAACAGAGCAGGGCGTCGAGCACGGCGGGTACCCGCTCGGCCGGCGGGGCCGCGGGACCGAGCGGCGCGGGGCCCTCGGCGACGGCCCGCTCGACCGGTTCCAGCCGGGCCGCGTACAGCGCGCGGATCAGTCCGGTGCGGTCCCCGAAGGCGCGGAACAGCGACCCCTTGCCCACACCGGCCGCCGCCGCCACGTCGGCCATGGTGACGTCCTCGGGGCGCGCGCTGCGGGCGAACAGCTCCTCGGCGGCCGCGAGCAGGGCGGCGCGGTTGCGGACGGCGTCACTGCGCGGCTTGCGCTCGGTCATACGGCTCCTCGGCTACGGCTCTCGCTTGCAATCCGGACCCACGGTCCGTATTTTTCATTGAAACGGACCGTCGGTCCGCATCGTACGGGACGGAGACACCCATGCCCGCGACCACCCCCACCGCACCGGCGGAGCTGTACCGCCACGGCCTGCGCCTGCTGCTGGACAAGAACATCGGCGACTGGATCGGCCTGTGGGCCGAGGACGGCGTGATGGAGTTCCCCTTCGCGCCCCGGGGCTGGCCCCGGCGCCTGGAGGGCCGGGAGGCCGTCGCCGGATACATGCGCCACTACCCCGACCACATCGACCTGCACGACTTCCCCGACCTGCGCATCCACGAGACCACCGACCCCGCGACCATCGTGGCCGAGATGCGCGGCGTGGGCCGCCTGGTGCGGACCGGCGCCCCCTTCGACATGACGTACGTCGCCGTGGTGACCGTCCGGGACGGCCGGATCGCCGCCTACCGCGACTACTGGAACCCCCTCGCCGTGCAGGACCCGGCGGCCGACTTCACCGGGAGCACCCGATGACGGCCACCGGCACCACGCTCGTCATCGGGGCCACCGGCACCACCGGGAGCCGTACCGCCGCACGTCTGGCCGCCGCCGGGCACCGGGTGCGGGCCGCCTCCCGGAGCGCGATCCCGGTGCCGGGCGCGACGGCCGTCCGCTTCGACTGGTACGACCCCGCCACCCACGGGGACGCCGTCGCGGGCACCGACCGCGTCTATCTCGTCCCGCCGGTGGGCGACCCGGACCCGGCGGCGGTCATGCTTCCGTTTCTGGAAGGGGCCCGAACCGCCGGGGTGCGCCGCGCGGTACTGCTCAGCTCCTCGGCCATAGCCGCCGGAGGTCCCGCGGCGGGAGCGGTGCACGAGGCCCTGCCCGGTCTCTTCGACGAGTGGGCGGTCCTGCGCCCCTCCTGGTTCATGCAGAACTTCACCGGCACCCACGCCCACGCGGCGAGCATCCGCGCGGACGGCGTCGTCCTGACCGCGACCGGAAGCGGCCGCGTCGGCTTCGTCGACGCCGAGGACATCGCCGCCGTGGCCGTCCACGCCCTCACCGACGACCGGGCCCCCGGCACCGACCTCGTCCTCACCGGCCCCGAGGCCCTCGCATACGACGACATAGCGCGGATCTACGCCGAGGCCACCGGCCGCCCCGTGACCCACCGCCGGCTGACGCACGGGCAGCTCCGCGACCACCTGACCAAAACGGCCGGGATCCCGGCCGAGTTCGCCGCGATGCTCGCCACGATGGACCGGACCATCGCCGAGGGAGCGGAGGACCGGGTCACGGACACCGTGGAACGCCTCACCGGCCGCCCGCCGCGCACCTTCCACGAGGTCGTCACCCGGGAGACGGCGCGCTCGGCCGGCGCCGCCCGGCCCTGACCGGTGAAACGGCGAAGCGCCCCTCGATGAGGGGCGCTTCGCCATGTGCTCAGGTGGTCGTGCGGCGGCGCCGGGCGCCCGGGCGGCGTTCGCTCGGGCGGGTCACCGGGTCACCGGCCTCCAGGGCGGCGGCGCGGCGCTTCAGACCGAAGTCCGCCAGGGCCTCCGCCAGCTTGTGGACCGACGGCTCCGGGGCCATCACATCCACCCGCAGACCGTGCTCCTCCGCCGTCTTCGCGGTGGCGGGGCCGATGCAGGCGATGATCGTCACGTTGTGCGGCTTGCCCGCGATGCCCACCAGGTTCCGGACCGTCGAGGACGACGTGAACAGGACCGCGTCGAAGCCGCCGCCCTTGATCGCCTCACGGGTCTCGGCCGGCGGAGGCGAGGCGCGGACCGTCCGGTAGGCCGTGACGTCGTCGACCTCCCAGCCGAGCTCGATCAGACCGGCGACCAGGGTCTCCGTGGCGATGTCCGCGCGCGGCAGGAACACCCGGTCGATCGGGTCGAACACCGGGTCGTAGGGGGGCCAGTCCTCCAGCAGGCCGGCGGCGGACTGCTCCCCGCTCGGCACCAGGTCCGGCTTCACACCGAAGGCGACCAGCGCCTTCGCCGTCTGCTCGCCGACCGCGGCCACCTTGATGCCCGCGAAGGCCCGCGCGTCGAGGCCGTACTCCTCGAACTTCTCCCGGACCGCCTTCACCGCGTTGACCGACGTGAACGCGATCCACTCGTAGCGGCCCGTCACCAGGCCCTTGACCGCCCGCTCCATCTGCTGGGGCGTGCGCGGCGGCTCGACGGCGATCGTCGGCACCTCGTGCGGCACGGCTCCGTACGACCGCAACTGGTCGGAGAGCGACACCGCCTGCTCCTTCGTCCGCGGGACGAGAACCCGCCAGCCGAACAGCGGCTTGTTCTCGAACCACGACAGCTGGTCGCGCTGGGCGGCGGCGGAACGCTCACCGACCACGGCTATGACCGGCCGCCCGCCGTCCGGGGACGGCAGGACCTTCGCCTGCTTCAGCGTCTGCGCGATCGAGCCGAGCGTCGCGGTCCAGGTGCGCTGCCGGGTCGTCGTACCGGCGACGGTCACCGTCAGCGGGGTGTCCGGCTTGCGGCCCGCGGCCACCAGCTCCCCGGCGGCGGCCGCCACCGCGTCCAGCGTCGTGGACACCACGACCGTGCCGTCGGAGGCGCCGACCTCGGTCCAGCAGCGCTCCGAGGCGGTCCGCGCGTCCACGAACCGTACGTCCGCGCCCTGCGCGTCCCGCAGCGGCACACCCGCGTACGCGGGCACCCCCACGGCGGTCGCGACACCGGGCACGACCTCGAAGGGAACGCCCGCGGCGGCGCACGCCAGCATCTCCTCGGCGGCGTACGCGTCGAGACCGGGGTCGCCGGTCACCGCACGGACCACCCGCCTGCCGCCGCGCGCAGCCTCCATGACAAGATGTGCAGCATCCCTCAACGCAGGGACACCTGCGGCTGTTGACTGCCCGTCAACGACCGCCAGCTGCGGCGTGCCCGTGCCTGGCTGGGTGCCGGCGAAGGGGTCCGGACCCGTGTTCAGGACCGCGACGCCCGCCCTGGCGTGCGCGCGCACCACGTCGAGCACCTCGTGCTCGCCGACGAGGACGTCCGCGTTCGCCAGCGCCTCCACGGCGCGCAGTGTGAGAAGTCCCGGATCCCCGGGTCCGGCACCGAGGAAGGTGACGTGCCCGTGGTCAAGGCCGGCGGGAAGGGTGGTGGGGCTCAATGTGCTCGCTCCCCCATCAGACCGGCCGCGCCCTTGGCGAGCATCTCGGCGGCGAGTTCGCGACCGAGCGCCATTGCCTGGTCGTGCGTCTCGGGCACGGGACCGGTGGTGGACAGCTGCACCAGCGTCTGGCCGTCGGCCGTTCCGACGACACCGCGCAGGCGCATTTCCTTGACAATCTGCCCGTCGGCCAACAGGTCGGCCAGCGCGCCCACAGGGGCGCTGCAGCCGGCCTCCAGGGCGGCGAGCAGGGACCGCTCGGCGGTCACGGCGGCCCGGGTGAACGGGTCGTCGAGCTCGGCGAGCGCGGCGATGAGGTCCGCGTTGTCCGCGGCACACTCGATCGCCAGGGCCCCCTGGCCGGGGGCGGGCAGAACCGTGTCGACCGACAGGAAGTCGGTCACCTCGTCGATCCGGGCTATCCGGTTCAGTCCGGCCGCCGCGAGGACCACGGCGTCCAGCTCACCGCTGCGGACGTATCCGATCCGGGTGTCGACGTTGCCCCGGATCGGGACCGTCTCGATGTCCAGGCCGTGGGTGCGCGCGTACGCGTTCAGCTGCGCCATGCGGCGCGGCGCGCCGGTGCCGATACGGGCGCCGCGGGGCAGGTCGGCGAACTTCAGGGCGTCCCGCGCCACTATCACGTCGCGCGGGTCCTCGCGCTTGGGCACGGCGGCCAGCACCAGGTCCTCGGGCTGCGCTGTCGGCAGGTCCTTCAGGGAGTGCACCGCGAAGTCGACCTCGCCGCGCAGCAACGCGTCGCGCAGCGCGGTCACGAACACACCGGTGCCGCCGATCTGCGCGAGGTGCTCGCGCGAGACGTCACCGTAGGTCGTGATCTCGACGAGCTCCACGGGCCGTCCGGTCACCCGGCTCACCGCGTCGGCGACCAGCCCGGACTGGGCCATGGCCAGCTTGCTGCGCCTGGTACCGAGCCTCAGTGCCCCTTCTTCTCGGGGGGCGCGCCCCTTCGGCTCACGTGGCTCACTCATGCTCGCCCTCGGTTCTCGGCGGTGTTCACAGGGTTCTCGGGGTTGTCGGTGCTCTCGTCGGCCCGGGAGACGGAGACGACCGTCTCGGGGTCCAGGTCGAACAGGGTGCGCAGGGCATCCGCGTATCCGGCGCCGCCGGGCTCGGCGGCCAGCTGCTTGACCCGTACGGTCGGCGCGTGCAGCAGCTTGTCGACGACGCGCCGCACGGTCTGTGTGATCTCCGCGCGGTGCTTGGCGTCCAGCCCCGGCAGCCGTCCCTCGAGGCGCGCGATCTCGTTCGCGACCACGTCGGCGGCCATGGAGCGCAGCGCGACCACGGTCGGGGTGATGTGCGCGGCGCGCAGGGCCGCGCCGAACGCGGCGACCTCGTCGGAGACGATCCCCCGGACCTGGTCGACGTCGGAGGCCATGGGCGCGTCCGCGGACGCCTCGGCGAGGGACTCGATGTCCACGAGCCGCACGCCGGGCAGCCGGTGCACGGCGGCGTCCACGTCCCGCGGCATCGCCAGGTCCAGCAGCGACAGCACGGGCTCGGGCCGGGGCGACGGCACGACCGCCTCGGGGCGCCGGCGCTCGGGGATCCGGCCGACGGTGGCCACGGTCGCGGCGAGCGCCGTGATGACCTCGGTCTCGGCCTCGGGGTCCAGCACGGCACCGGCGGCGGGGCGGGCGGTGCGCTCCGCGGCGCCCTTGTCCACCCATGCCGCGTGCTGCTCCAGCTCGGCGGCGCCCATCCCGGCCACGGCCGCCTCGCCCAGCACCGAGAACCCCGCCGTGCCCTGCACGGCCGACAGGTCCAGCGGGCAGTCGTCGTCACCGTCGGGGCCGAGGGGCGCGAGTCCGTCGCGTCCGACGGCGGCCGGAGCGCTCGTACGCGGGGCGTCGGCGTCGGCCGTACGGCGGGATCCGGCACCCGCGGGGCTCGGGAGCGAGGGGGTCAGGGGCCCCTCCACGCGTCCCTCCAGGGCCTGGGCGACCGCCTCGGCGGTCAGTACCAGGCCGGTCGCACCGGTGCACGAGACCGCGACGTCGGCACGTGTCAGCTCGTCCGGGACCGACTCCATCGGTACCGCACGGGCCACCACGTACATGTCGTCCGCCTCCGTCAGGATCCGCGCGAGGCGCTCGGCGCGCTCCAGGGTGCGGTTGGCGATCACGACCTCGGCGACCCCGGCGCGCGCGAGGGTCGCGGCGGCCAGCGAGGACATCGATCCGGCGCCGATCACCAGGGCCCGCTTGCCCGCGGCCCAGGCCGCGACCGGCGCACCCGCCGCCAGCTGCTCCAGACCGAAGGTCACCAGCGACTGTCCGGCGCGGTCGATGCCCGTCTCGGAGTGGGCGCGCTTGCCGACCCGCAGCGACTGCTGGAACAGGTCGTTCAGCAGCCGTCCGGCGGTGTGCAGCTCCTGCGAGGTGGCCAGGGAGTCCTTGATCTGGCCGAGGATCTGGCCCTCGCCCACGACCATCGAGTCCAGCCCGCAGGCCACCGAGAACAGGTGGTGGACGGCCCGGTCCTCGTAGTGCACGTAGAGGTAGGGGGTCAGCTCGTCCAGGCCCACCCCGCTGTGCTGGGCGAGGAGGGTGGACAGCTCGGCGACGCCCGCGTGGAACTTGTCCACGTCGGCGTACAGCTCGATGCGGTTGCAGGTGGCGAGCACCGCGGCCTCGGTGGCCGGCTCGGCGGCGACCGTGTCCTGGAGCAGCTTGGTCTGGGTGTCCGCGGTCAGCGCGGCCCGCTCCAGGATGCTCACCGGAGCGCTGCGGTGGCTCAGTCCGACGACGAGAAGACTCATGCCGGCATCACGGCGGGGACGTCCCCGTCAGGCCCCTGGTCGGCGGAACCCTTGACCGCCGCGGTGGCGGGCAGGCCGTCGGGCATGGCCTCCATTGCTTCCTCGCCGGCCTTGCGCTGCTCGTGGAAGGCGAGGATCTGCAGCTCGATGGACAGGTCGACCTTGCGCACGTCCACGCCGTCCGGGACGGACAGCACGGTCGGCGCGAAGTTCAGGATGGAGGTGACGCCCGCGGCCACGAGCCGGTCGCAGACCTGCTGGGCGGCACCCGCGGGGGTGGCGATGACGCCGATGGAGACGCCGTTGTCCTGGATGATCTTCTCCAGGTCGTCGGTGTGCTGGACCGGGATGCCCGCGACGGGCTTTCCGGCCATCGCCGGGTCGGCGTCGATGAGCGCGGCGACCCGGAAGCCACGGGAGGCGAACCCGCCGTAGTTGGCCAGCGCCGCACCGAGGTTACCGATACCGACGATCACAACCGGCCAGTCCTGGGTCAGGCCCAGCTCACGGGAGATCTGGTACACGAGATACTCGACGTCGTAGCCCACGCCCCGGGTGCCGTAGGAGCCGAGGTAGGAGAAGTCCTTGCGCAGCTTCGCGGAGTTGACTCCCGCGGCGGCGGCCAGCTCCTCGGAGGAGACCGTGGGCACCGAGCGCTCCGACAGTGCGGTCAGGGCTCGGAGGTACAGCGGAAGACGGGCGACGGTGGCCTCGGGAATCCCTCGGCTGCGGGTCGCCGGTCGGTGAGTTCGGCCAGTTGCCACGGTGCTCCTGCGGGTAGCGCGGGGCTGCAGGCGGTCACACGTCCCCAGACCGCCCCGTCGAATGCAGGCTATGTCTTTGTGAACGCGTGCACAAAGATGGTGTCCGATTTGCCCGGCCAACGTGACCGGCGTCACGCGTCCCGGGCGCGCCGGTGGGGAACCGGCGCACGGACCCAGCCGTTCCTTTTCTCCTGGGGGCAAAGCCGCCCACTCTCCTAGACAATCCACGCCCCCGAGACCAATCGCCGACGATCCTAAGCGACTCTCCGGCCCACTTGGACTGATCAGTCAGTTTCTGCGGGATGCTCAGCGGGCCGTGGTGAGCGCCTTGCGCAGGCGCTCCTCGTTCACACGCCAGAACGTGTGCTGGGCGCCGTCCACCAGCACGACCGGGATCTGCTCCCAGTACTGGCGATGCAGCTCCTCGTCCTCGGTGATGTCCTTCTGCTCCCAGGGGACCCCCAGTTCGCCGCACACCTTCTCGACGACGACCTGCGCGTCGTCGCACAGATGACAGCCGGGCTTGCGGATGAGGGTGACGAGGCGGTCCTGAGGATCACGGCCCTTGGTGCTGTTGCTCCGAAAGATGGGACTCATGTCGGCCATTTTCACTCCGGAAGACCCGGGCGCGAGCCCGAGCCCCTAACGCGCGGCCGCCGGTCACGGCCATGCCGCCACGCCGATCGGATCACTTCTTTAACTGTACGGTCGCGGAGAGTTCACAGCCTTCCAACCTCTCGACTCCGGAACCACCGAACAGACTGGCTATGCTCGCGTCATGGCCGCTCTCGGATGGCTCACTCCCCGTAGGCGCTCCGCCACGGCGCGGAGCGTGTTGGCAGGCGAGGCCTCGGCGGAGGCAGCGCGCAAGACCTCGCAGGACGCCGTGGCCGACGGCAGCGTGGACGTCTCCGAGGAACCGGAGTTCCCGGTCCTCGGCGACGAGCAGGCCGCGGCCTTCTTCGACCTCGACAACACCGTGATGCAGGGCGCCGCGCTGTTCCACTTCGGACGGGGCCTGTACAAGCGGAAGTTCTTCGAGACGCGCGACCTGGCGAAGTTCGCGTGGCAGCAGGCGTGGTTCCGGCTGGCCGGGGTCGAGGACCCCGAGCACATGCAGGACGCCCGCGACTCGGCGCTGTCGATCGTGAAGGGCCACCGGGTCTCCGAGCTGATGTCGATCGGCGAGGAGATCTACGACGAGTACATGGCCGAGCGCATCTGGCCCGGCACACGGGCGCTGGCGCAGGCGCACCTGGACGCGGGCCAAAAGGTGTGGCTGGTCACAGCGGCACCGGTGGAGATCGCCACGGTGATCGCCCGCAGGCTGGGCCTGACCGGAGCCCTCGGGACGGTGGCGGAGTCCGTCGACGGCGTCTACACCGGCCGCCTGGTGGGCGAGCCCCTGCACGGCCCGGCCAAGGCGGAGGCGGTGCGCGCGCTGGCGGCGGCGGAGGGCCTGGACCTGTCCCGCTGCGCCGCGTACAGCGATTCCCACAACGACATCCCGATGCTGTCGCTGGTGGGTCACCCCTACGCGATCAACCCGGACACCAAGCTCCGCAAGCACGCCCGCGCCCAGGACTGGCGCCTGCGTGACTACCGCACGGCCCGCAAGGCCGCCAAGGTCGGCCTCCCGGCAGCGGCCGGCGTGGGCGCGGTGGCGGGCGGCACGGCCGCGGCGATCGCCCTGCACCGCCGCCGCCGCTGAAGCGCCGGACAGGCCGGCACCACGGACCGCACCCCCGCCGGGCGCCGTACGAAGCACCGCGCGGGACGCCCGCGCGCCCATCACACTCCGTGACCGACACCTGCCTGCCCTGGACCGGACCACAGACGGACCACGAGCGGACCATGGGTGAACCACGAGCGGACCACGGGCACACGACCGACGGACCATGAGCGGACCGCGAAAGAGCCCCGGTGGACCGCGGACGGGCCGCGCGCGAACGCAGTCGAGGCGAGCTCAGGCCGATCGGACCGCGGAGGACACCCGCATTCGCCGTGTTCTACCCCACACCCCTCCCCACCACTCCCCTCGCCCGCACCCGGCCACAACACGCCCCGCAGCCAGACGGAAAACGAACTCGTTCGATCAACAATCGGTCACTGTGCGGCACTTGAACGGGCGTCAATCGGTTACAGAAGCGACGTAATCGATGATTTGAGCAACTGGGTGTAGCGCTGCCTGTACTAAGCGTTATTCTCCTCAGACGCAAACCGGTACCCCTCCGTCGCTACGACGGGTGAACGGTCCCGTACTGCACGTGATGGAAGCTCTGCCTCTGGGAGTCCCGTGTACCCACACGTCGGGGTTGACGCCTCGGGCCTGGCTACGCTGCGCGCGACGGTCCACGACCTGTTGCGCGGCTTCGTCCCCACCGCGTACGCCGTCCCCGCCTTCGCCACCGCCGCACCCGTCGGCCCGTGCTACGCACTGGCCGACGGCAGCGCCGCGGTCGGCGGCAGACGGGGCCGTTCCGGTTCCGCGACCACCGCACGCCGCCCCGCCGCGGACAGTGACAGCGCCCGCATGATGGATCTCGTGGAGCGCGCCCAGGCCGGCGAGGCCGAGGCCTTCGGGCGGCTGTACGACCAGTACAGCGACACCGTGTACCGCTACATCTACTACCGGGTGGGAGGCAGGGCGACCGCCGAGGACCTCACCAGTGAGACCTTTCTGCGCGCCCTGCGCCGGATCGGCACCTTCACCTGGCAGGGCCGCGACTTCGGCGCCTGGCTCGTCACCATCGCCCGCAACCTCGTGGCCGACCACTTCAAGTCGAGCCGCTTCCGGCTCGAGGTCACCACCGGCGAGATGCTCGACGCCAACGAGGTCGAGCGCTCCCCCGAGGACTCCGTCCTCGAATCCCTCTCCAACGCCGCCCTCCTCGATGCGGTACGACGGCTCAACCCCCAGCAGCAGGAGTGCGTCACGCTCCGCTTCCTCCAGGGGCTCTCCGTCGCCGAGACCGCCCGGGTGATGGGCAAGAACGAGGGCGCGATCAAGACCCTCCAGTACCGGGCCGTGCGCACCCTCGCCCGACTCCTGCCCGAAGACGCCCGCTGAGCCCCACGGACCGCACCCCCTCCGAGCCGGTCCGGCCACCTCCGCCCCCCACCGTCCGGCACCGTCCCCCACCGGCACCGTCCCCCCACCGTCCGGCACCGCCCCCCACCGAGCCGTCCCGCCACCCGCCGCGGGTCCGTCGAGCCGCCGCCCACGCATCGAGGCCGCCTCGCGACCGCGCTCACCGCACCCGCCGTGCACACAGCGCCACGCTCAACTCACGTTCCGCGTATGCCTGTTGCGTTCGCGGTCCGATCATCCGTCGTCCGTAACCCAAGTGCCGAGCCGCTCGTTGTGCGGGATACAGGCTCCCTGTGGTCACCCCTGGCCGCCTCCGCTCACCCGATCGTGTGTATGCGGCCAGGGCGTGCAACCCTCAGGATCCCCTGGGGAGTCGACGGTGATGACGAGAGGAGGTGCCGCCAGTGATCGCGAACGTATCGGCACACCGGCGGGCGAACGCCTTCGCCCAGGCCCTGGAGGAGCAGTCCGACGACCGCGGCACGGCGGCCGGACAGCCCGACGGATCGGCCCCGGCTGCCGCGGAACGGACCGAGTACGCCCGCCTGTTGGCCCTCGCGACAGGCCTGGGCGAGCTGCCCAGGCCTGTACTGGATCCCGAGGTCAAGGTCGTACAGCGCGCGCGGCTGGTGGCCGCGATGGAGGCCATGCTGCAGGAGGGCACGCTGGGCGAGGCCGCGGATCCTTCCGTACCCGAGCAGCGCGGCCACCGGGCCCGAGGTGCGCACCGGGCCAGCCCCCTGGGGAAGTTGCGCCCGCGTACCCGGCTCACCAAGGGCCTCGCAGCGGGCGGGCTCAGCGTCGGCGTGGCGGCGGCCTCTTTCGGAGGAGTGGCCGCCGCCAGTTCCGACGCCCTGCCAGGTGACTCCCTCTACGGCCTCAAACGCGGCATCGAGGACGTCAGACTCGGCATGGCCGAGGGGGACAACGAACGTGGGCAGCTCTACCTGGACCAGGCCTCCAGTCGGCTGAACGAGGCCCGCCGGCTGATGGAACGCGACCGCGTCGGCCACCTCGACCACGAGTCCATCGGCGAGATCCGGCGTACCTTGTCCGGCGTCCAGCACGACGCGTCCGAAGGACACCGCCTGCTGCACGAGGCCTACGAGCGGGACGGCTCCCTCGCCCCCATCCAGGCCCTCTCCGCCTTCTCCCAGTCCCACCGCACGACCTGGGGCAGCCTGCGCGAGCGGCTGCCCGTCCAGCTCGGCGACGTCAGCCGACAGGTCTCGTCGGTCTTCGACGCCATAGACCAGGAGGTCGCCCCGCTGCAGTCGCTGCTGCCAAAGGCCCCAGCCAAGGGCGGCACCGGCACGCACCGGGGCTCCGGTCCGACCCCCAGCGGCCCCGCCGGCACGAGCGGCGCGGCCCCCAGCACCCCGGGCCGCTCCGCCGACGCCACCCACACCGGTAGCGGCACACCCGAGCCGTCCGCATCCCAGAGCGGCGGCGACGGTCTGTTCGGCGGCGGCACGGGCGGCCTGCTGGACCCGCCGAAGGACTCCGCCAGCAGTTCACCGTCGTCGAGCAAGAGCCCGTCGTCGGAACCGAACGTGACCCTGCCCCCGCTGCTCCCGGGCCTGTTGCCGGGCCTCGGCATCGAGAGCGAGGAGCACAAGTAGGGCCCACAGGGCCCGTACAGCGACGGGGGCGCCCTCTGCGAGAGGAGCGCCCCCGTCGTCGTACCGGATCGGGGCAGATCAGGGCAGGACGGGTCAGAAGAAGACCGACCTGCGCTGCACCAGCAGCTTGTACAGCGTGTGCTGGATCTGCTCCCTGACCTGGTCCGTCAGGTTGAACATCAGCATCGGGTCCTCGGCGGCCTCCGGCGGATAACCGTCCGTCCGGATCGGCTCACCGAACTGGATCGTCCATTTCGTCGGCAGCGGGACCGCGCCCAGCGGCCCCAGCCACGGGAACGTCGGGGTGATCGGGAAGTAGGGGAAGCCCAGCAGCCGGGCCAGGGTCTTCG
This sequence comes from Streptomyces sp. NPDC001222, assembly GCF_042896945.1. NCBI lineage: Bacteria > Bacillati > Actinomycetota > Actinomycetes > Kitasatosporales > Streptomycetaceae > Streptomyces > Streptomyces sp. NPDC001222. The sequence continues at coordinate 7,785 of NZ_JBIAXT010000012.1, read as the reverse complement.
CGTTGCCGATCATCGGGTAGATCTCCTCGGCCCCGACGATCGAGCACGGAATGATCGGCGCCCCATGACGCAGCGCGGTGGACACGAACCCGCCCCGGCCGAATCGCTGCAGCTTGTAGCGGTCGCTGAAGGGCTTGCCGATGCCCTTGAAGCCCTCCGGCATCACCCCGACCAGCTCACCCTGCTCGAGCAGCCGTTCGGCGTCCTCGGCGCAGGCGAGGGTGTGACCGAGCTTGCGGGCCAGTTCGTTGACGACCGGCAGCACAAAGACCAGGTCCGCCGCGAGCAGCCGCAGATGGCGGTCGGCCGGATGCTTGTCGTGCACCGCGACCTGCATCATCAGGCCGTCCAGCGGCAGCGTGCCGGAGTGGTTGGCGACGATCAGCGCCCCGCCCTTCGACGGGATGTTCTCGATGCCCTTGACCTCGACCCGGAAGTACTTCTCGTACACCGGCCGCAGCAGCGACATCAGGACCTGGTCCGTGAGCTGCTCGTCGTAGCCGAAGTCGTCGACCTCGTAGTCGCCCGTCAGCCGGCGCCGCAGAAAGGCCAGGCCCCCGGCGACCCGCCGCTCCAGGCCGCTGTCCCGGGGCCGGGCCGGCGGCTCCTCCTCACGTGTCACAGGGGACTCGCCCCGGGGACCCTGCGGATCCTGGGGATTCTGGGGCGTCTCGCTGCCGGGCAGCGGCTGCACCTCCCGGACCGCCGCCGGCTCGCCCTTGCGCCGGCTCCCCGCGCTCCGGCGCCGCTGCGGCCGCTGCACGGCAGCCCCGCGGGACCGGTCGTCGTCGAACGGAATGACCTTGGCGTCCGCCATCGTTGATGCGCTCCTCAGTTGGCGCTCTGCGTCGGGGGGTGGCCACCGCCCAGTGCGGGCAGTGCGGCGATCCGGTCCACGGCCCCCGCGAGGGCCTCCGGCGGCAGCAGTCCGGGCCCGCGGCTGTGCGCGAAGTCCGCGAACGTCTCGGCGGTCGTGTACTTCGGCTCGTACCCCAGTGTCTCGCGCATCTGGTCCGTCGACACCACCCGGCCATGGGTCAGCAGCCGGATCTGCTCGGGAGAGAAGTCCGTCATGCCCAGGGTGCGCATCGCCGAGCCCACCCAGGTGACCGCGGGCAGCAGCAGGGGCACCGTGGGCCGGCCCAGCCGCCGCGCGCACTGCGACAGCAGCAGCACTCCGTCCCCGGCCACGTTGAAGGTGCCGCTGTTGAGCGTGCCGCGCTGCGGCTCGTGCGAGCCGATCCGCAGCACCTCGATCACGTCGTCCTCGTGCACGAACTGCAGCCGCGGGTCGTAACCGAGCACGGTGGGCAGCACCGGCAGCGAGAAGTACGAGGCGAGAGGCGTATCGGCGTTCGGGCCGAGGATGTTGGCGAAGCGCAGCACACAGACCGCCACATCCGGACGGCGCCGCGCGAAGCCCCGTACATATCCCTCGACCTCGACGGTGTCCTTGGCGAAGCCTCCGCTGGGCAGGGACTTGGGCGGGGTCGTCTCGGTGAAGACGGCCGGGTCGCGGGGCGCCGAGCCGTAGACGTTGGTACTGGACTTCACCACGAGCCGCTTGACCGACGGGGACTTCTGGCAGGCACCGAGCAACTGCATGGTGCCGATGACGTTCGTCTCCTTGACCGTGGCCCGGCTGCCGCTGCCCAGCGGGGTACCGGTCACATCCATGTGGACGACCGTGTCGACGGCGTGCTCGGCGAGCACGCGGGCGATGGTGGGCTGACGGATGTCGGCCCGGACGAAGTCGGCGCCGCCCAGATGATGCTCGGGCGGAACCGCGTCCACCGCGACCACCCGCTCCACCTCCGGGTCACGCTGGATCCGTCGTACGAACCGGCCGCCCAGCCGGCGGGCCACCCCGGTCACGAGCACGACCTTGCCCAAGATCAGCGCCTTTCTTCCCGTCCCGTCCAGTCATGGACGTAGCTCTGCCCTCAGCCTGCCGCGTTCCCCGTGTGCGGCCAACTTAGCGGGTCGATGTTGCGCTGTGATGACCGCCTGATGCACGAAGTGACGACAGCCCCGTACGTACGACCAGACCCAGCCATTCGGCCCACGGGCCTCCGCACAGCGGCTTCCCCGACAAGGGGCCCGAAAAAGGCAAAGGCCCCCCACCGTCGGTGGGGGGCCACGCGCGTGCGCGCACAGAGGTAAGGTCGCCCCTCGCGGGGCCGCGCCTTACTTCTTGTTGCGACGCTGAACGCGAGTGCGCTTGAGCAGCTTGCGGTGCTTCTTCTTAGCCATCCGCTTGCGCCGCTTCTTGATAACAGAGCCCACGACTACCCTCGCTCACTTCTCATCACTCGGTGCTGGGCGCCATGGGCCCACACGACCTACGAGGGGCTAGCCTACCCGCCCGAGCGCTGAGGTCGTAATCGAGGTGACCCGGCAGGCCCCAACCGGACCCCGCCGGGCCGCCGTCAGGCCGTCTCCACCCCCACATAGCTCTCGCGGAGGTACTCGTGAACCGCTTGCTCCGGCACCCGGAAGGACCTCCCCACCCGGATCGCCGGCAGATGACCGCTGTGCACCAGCCGGTACACGGTCATCTTCGACACGCGCATCACCGAGGCGACTTCCGCCACGGTCAGGAACTGAACCTCGTTCAGAGGCCTCTCGCCTGCTGCAGCCATGACACACCTGAACCTTCCGCACTCGACGGCCACCGGCTTCCCCTTCCGGTGACTCTTCGTCGTTGCGTGCTCACTCCCCAGACTAGGTGCGGGTGATGCAAGTGGGGAAGAGGGGATGCCATCCGCGGCCTACTGTGACAGACACGCTCGATTGAGTACATAGCGAGTAAGCGGCCGGTAGTAATCAGACCGCACAGCGTCATCAAGTGGAACGACGACGGACACCCGCCCCTCCGCCTCGCCGACGAAGAGCGCCGGATCGTCCGTGTCGGCCAGCCCGATCGCCTCGAACCCCAGCTGACCTGCCCCGCAGACCCAGCCGTGGTCCCCGATCACCAGGTCCGGCAGCGGCCCGCCGGCCTCCGCCGCGGCGGCCAGCGCGGTCCGAACCGGCAGCGGCGAGTGCGTGTGTGCGCCGGGCTCACAACCCGCCCGTCCGCGATCCGTTCTCCGTACGAGAGCGACGCCCTGTACGTAATCAAGGTTGTACGTACGTAGGCCGAACCGGGTCAATATGTCGACACAGCGACCCTGCGCCGGTGTGAGCACAGCACATCCCGCCGCCGACAGAGCATGGGCGAGAGCGGCGTAGAAGCCGACCAGCCGGTGCGGATGACCGGTACCCAGCAGAACCGTCTCCCCGCGCCGCGCGGCGTCACCGACCCGCTCGGCGAAGGCCTCCAGAGCTTCCAGGGTGCGCTCCGGGTCAATCACATCACGGCCGGAGGTATGACGAGGATCGGCCGAAACCCCACACTTGTCCGCCATCAATTCGATCAGGTCTATGGCTCCCCATGTCCATTCGGGATCGAGTCCGATCAGTACACGGGGGTCACGAGCGGCGAAAAGCCGATAGCTGCGCAGGCTGTCCTCGCGCGCCGTGGCCACGGGTCCGGCCAGCCCGGCGGCCAGCAGATGCGCACGCAGCGCTCCGGTGCTCAACACTCCAGCGATGCTGGCCCAACCACCCGCCCCGCATGACCGGAATGCGAGAAACACCCCACAGTCGGCCTAATCGTGCGACCCTGCCCGCGCGAGAGGGCACGGGGCGCGGGTCCGCTACGGCAGCAGGCCGCGCAGCGGATACACGGCCTTGCGGGTCGCGAGCACCGCCTGGTCCAGCCGATCCGCCGGGTCGTACCCCGCGTCCCAGTCCGCGTACCCCACCGGCCACCGCCCGTCCGTCATCCGCAACGGCGCCAACTGCCGGGTCCGGGCGAAGACTTCGCTGCGCCAGCTCTCCGGGATCACGGTCTCCGGCTCGATCGGCCGCCCCGCCGCGACGGCGACCAGGTGCGTCCAGGAACGCGGTACGACCTCCACGACCGCGTACCCGCCCCCGCCCAGCGCGACCCAACGCCCCTCCGCGTACTCGTGCGCCAGGTCGTGGCACGCCATCTGCACCGCTCGCTGGGCGTCCAGCGACACCGCCAGGTGCGCGAGCGGATCCTCGAAGTGGGTGTCCGCACCGTGCTGGGTGACCAGCACCTGCGGCCGGAAGTCGGCGATCAGCTCCGGTACTACGGAGTGGAAGGCCCGCACCCACCCCGTGTCCCCCGTCCCGGCCGGCAGCGCCACATTGACCGCACTGCCCTCGGCTCCCTCGGCACCCGTCTCCTGCGGCCACCCCGTCTGCGGGAAGAGGGTCCGCGGATGCTCGTGCAGCGAGATGGTGAGCACCCGGGGATCCTCCCAGAACGCGGCCTGCACCCCGTCCCCGTGGTGCACGTCCACGTCCACGTACGCGACCCGCTCGGCACCCAGCTCCAGCAGCCGGGCTACGGCGAGGGCGGCGTCGTTGTAGATGCAGAACCCGGAGGCACCACCCGGCATCGCGTGGTGCAGCCCCCCGGCGAAGTTCACGGCGTGCAGGGCGTCCCCGCGCCACACGGCCTCGGCCGCGCCGACCGACTGCCCGGCGATCAGGGCGGACACCTCGTGCATCCCGGCGAAGGCGGGGTCGTCCACGGTCCCGAGCCCGTACGCCCCGTCGGCCGACCGCGGATCCGCGGAGGCGGCCTTCACCGCCTCGATGTAGTCCTCCCGGTGCACGAGCCTGAGCGTCGAGTCACCCGCGGGCTTCGCCCCGACCACCTCGATGTCCTTCTCCAGCCCGAAGGCGTCGACCAGCTTCCTGGTCAGCGCCAGCCGGACCGGATCCATCGGATGGTCCGGACCGAAGTCATAGCCCGTTACTGCCTCGTCCCACATCAGCTGTGCGCGGCCGCTCATGCCCGCCACCGTATCGGTCCCCACTGGGCGCGAACGAACGGGCGTACACCAGCGTCACCAGCACCAACGCCATCGGAACCAGCATGGCGCCGCGGTAGCTCCAGGCGTCGCCGAGCGCGCCCACCAAGGGCGAACCGATCAGAAACCCCACGTAGTTGAAGATGTTCAGGCGCGCGATCGCCGCGTCCGACGCCCCGGGGAACAGCCGCCCGGCCGCCGCGAACGTCTGCGGCACGAGCACACACAGCCCCAGGCCCAGCAGAGTGAATCCCAGCATCCCCACCCAGGCACCGGGCGCCCCGGCCACCACCGCGAACCCGAGCGCCGCCACCAGCGCACCGGCCCGAACCACCGCCGCGGCGCCGAACCGCCGCACCCCGAAGTCCCCGATCGCCCGCCCGAGCAGCGTGGTGACCATGTAGACGTTGTACGGAACGGTCGCCAACTGCTCCGAGCTGCCGAGGGTGTCCTGCAGATACTTGGCGCTCCAGTTGGAGACGGTCGAGTCCCCGATATAGGCGAAGGTCATCACCAGACACAGCGGCAGCAGCAGCCGGAAGACCACACTGCCGGTGTCGGCCCCGCCCAGCTCCGCCTGCGCGGCCGGCCCCTCACCGTCGACGTACCACCGGCTGCCCACCAGGGTCGCCGGCAGCAGCACCGCCACGACGGGCAGATACGACACCCACAGCGCCAGGTGCCAGTGCGCTCCCACCCAGGCCAGCGAGGCGCCGACGATCCCGCCGAGACTGTACGTGGCATGGAAGCCGAGCATGATGCTGCGCCCGTAGGCCCGTTGCAGGCTGACCCCGAGCATGTTCATGGAGGCGTCGAGGGCCCCCACCGTCAGCCCGAACGCCCCCAGCGCGACGGCCACCTCGGCCAGCAGGTCCCCGGACCCGACACCGAGGAGGGCCAGCAGCACCACGGGCTGCGACCAGCGCAGCAACCGACCGGGCCGGACGCGCTTGACGAGCTGCTCGGTGGTGACACTGCCGACACCCGCGAGGACAGGCACCGCGGCGAGAAAGGCGGGCAGCAGCGCGTCGGAGATGCCGTAGCGGTTCTGGATGGCCGGGATCCGGGTCACCAGCAGTGCGAAGGTGACGCCCTGGGCGAAGAAGCTGAACGCCAAAGAGGCCCTACCGCGCCGCAGCACATCTGTCATGGCGGCGAGCGTAGGGCCCCTGGTTACCGCTGGATAGATCCAGCCTGAGTTGATTTCTGTTCAGCTTTGCCGTTCAGCAGTGCCGTTCGGTCGCAGGGTCGAGCTCACCGGGTGAGGGCCGGCGCGGCTGCGGCCACCCGGGCCTCGCCCGCCGCTGCCTCCGGGGCGAACGTCCGGGTGTCCGCCTTCACCTCGGCGGCGAGCATCCCCGCCATGGGGCCGGCGGCGAGGGCACCGCTGACGAGGAAGCCCAGGGCCATCGCGACGATGAGGACGACGGTCCCGAGCCACACCATCGTGTCCACGGGCAGCGTGTACGCGCCCACGATCCGCACGACGCACTCACCGAGCAGCACCACACCCCACACCACGGAGAAGACTCGCTCGGCCCGCCGGAAGGCCAGCGACCCGTTCTGCAACCGCTCCCAGGCAGCCTCCTTCTCCGCGTCGCCCTTCACGAGCCAGGGCTTCATGCCTGCCGTCATCATCGGCTTCCCCAGCACCACGGAGACCAGGATCCCGATCCCGATCGCGCTGCTGACCCCGCTGTCCTTGGCGAGCATCAGCCGCGGGTCGCCGGAGACGAAGCTGAGCACCAGCCCGACCACGTTCACGAACAGGATGAGAGACGCGAAGGGGTTGAACTTCCGCTCCTGGACGACGCTCCAGGCGACCCGTACGGCGGAGACGACGCTGCTGAGCCCGAGAGCCATGAGGGTGCTCGTCCCGAGTCCGTCCTTGAAGAGGTAGTAGGACCCGACCGGCACCGCCACGTCCATGATCAGCGGCGCGAAGGTGTTCTTCTTGCTCTGGCGCTGGGGAACCGTGTTCGTCGTCATGCCCTCAGCTTCGCGGAGGGCAGGGGTGTGCCAGTAGAAACGATCGTCCGGAGCTCTGCATGACAAATGTCAGTGCCGGTCCGGTGGCCGGGGTCATGACCGAGGACGTACCAGCAGGTCGGTCAACTCGTCCATGCGAGCGAAGAGTTGCGTGGCACCTATGAGCCGGTCGGCGGGCGTCATCGCGGTGAACCCGTGGACGTCCATACCGGCGGCCACCGCGGCCTGCACGCCGAGAGGACTGTCCTCCACGACCACGCACCGCTCGGGGGCGGTCCCCATCCGCCCGGCCGCGTACAGGAAGAGGTCGGGTGCCGGCTTCCCGCGCCCCACGTCCTGCGAGCTGAAGATCCGGGTGTCGTCGAACCATCGGTCGAGCCCGGTCGTGCGGTGCCCGACCCGGATCCGCTCATGGCTTCCGGACGATGCCACGCAGTACGGGACCCCGTCCGCGCTCAGCTTCTCCAGGACGTCCACGGCCCCGGTCACGGGCTTCAACTCCCGTGCGAAGGCGGCGAAGACACGAGCGTGGAAGACGTCGTCGAAGTCGTCCGGCAGCCGCTGCCCCGTCCGCTCGTACACGAGGTCGTGGACGCGGTGCATCGCCGATCCCATGTAGTCCCGGATGGAGTCCTCGTACGTGGTCGGGTGGCCCAACTCGGTGAGATGGGCGGCCAGCAGCCGGTTGGAGATGGGTTCGCTGTCGACGAGCACGCCGTCGTTGTCGAAGATGACGAGGTCATAGCGCATGATTCGACCCTAAACGCAGAAAGCCCCCGTGCCGAATGGCACGGGGGATTTCTCAAAATTTGTTCGGCGGCGTCCTACTCTCCCACAGGGTCCCCCCTGCAGTACCATCGGCGCTGTGAGGCTTAGCTTCCGGGTTCGGAATGTAACCGGGCGT
>NZ_JBIAXT010000011.1:0-234631 GCF_042896945.1 Streptomyces sp. NPDC001222 | reverse complement strand
CGCATGCTCGGCTGGTGGCGCGGCATGGTCGTGGGTATCGCCGCCTTCGCGGCGGTGGCGACGCCCACCGCCGACCCCATGTCGATGCTGGCGCTCGCGGCGCCGATCTGGGCGCTGTACTTCGTCGCCGTGGCCTTCTCCCTGCTCAACGACAGCCGCCGGGCCCGGCGCGCCGACCAGGGTCTCTCGGACGACGAGGCCTCCGAGCTGGACCTCACCCCCGAGGAGATCGACGCGGTCGAACCGGTGCCGGCGTCCCGCGCCCTCCCCGAGCCGGACGGCCCGGACCATGACCGGGTGAACGGCTACGACGACGTGACGTGAGCCGGCGAACGCGTAAGCCGCGTACCCGGACGCGGCGGTGGAGGGAGCAACGGAGGCGATCGACCTCCGCCGATCTCGTCCTCGCTGCCCGGCCTCACCGGTAGTCGTCGGGGTGGGACTGCATCCAGGTGTTGACTTTGTCCCGGGTGCCCAGCAGCAGCTTGTGGTGCCGTTTGAGGTTCGGGAACGAGAAGTCGCCTCCGAGGGTGTCCTGCATCGCGCGGATCCAGGCGAGGGGACCGGCGAAGTGCCCGCTTCCCTTCGGGCTGGCTTTCATCGAGTTGTACAGGTCGTCGAGATTGTTCAGCACCCGGGTGAGGAAGTACTCGCAGTTGCCCGGCGTGGTGCAGCCGTCGCTATAGGTGGCCTGGAGCACGGCGAAGGCGTCCCGGACCTGCGGTACCGCTGCTCCCGGCGCGGCCTCTGTGGTCGGGTAGCCCGCCGCCCTGGAAGCGCTCGTGACCGACGGGCCGGGGCTCGCCGTGTCGCTGCTCGCAGTGAAGGTCGGCGCGGTCGGCGACGAGCCACCAACGGGGGTTGCCGACGTAGTGCTGTCCTGCCCGGACGAGCAGGCCGTCAGCAGAACCGCCGTCAGCAATATCGGCGCTGCGCGACGCGCGGCTGCGGCTGAATACACGAGTGTCCCCCCGGTTGATCGACTTACTGTGATCACTTGCCTAACAGCCCGAGCAGCGGACTGTCTACGCGTTTGCCCGATCAACCGGGCCAGTGTCGATGTGAGGTCCGCTGCCTGGCCGGCGTGCCTCTTCGGCCGGGCCCGGGTCGGGACTTACTTCCCAGCGATACAGGTGCGAGCCGCCGGAAGCCTCGATGATCCGGCCGGTGATCCAGCGGGCGCCGTCGGAGGCTATGAATGCCACGATGTCGGCGATGTCCGCCACCTGGCCGAGCCGAATGAACGCGGACGTCTCCATGGCCTGGGTGAGGATCTCCGGGACGCCTAGCAGTCCGAGGGCATGTCGGTGTCCATGAAACCGGGCGCCACCGCGTTGACAGTGATCCCGCGGCCGGCGACGCCCTTGGCAAGGGTACGGGTGAAGGTGTCGATCGCGCCCTTGGTGAGGGAGGACGCGATGAAGTCGCGGCAGGCGATCCGGGTCACGCTGGAGGAGATATTGATGATCCGGCCACCGTCCCGCAGCCGCTTCAGTGCCTCCTTGGCAAGGATGAACGGTGCCTGCACGTTGACCGCGACGATCTTCCCCGGACTTCAGCCCCGAGTAGTCGACCAATATCCTTGCTGCGCAAGGCCTTCGACCCGGGACTGTCCGTGGCCCGCGAACTGGAGGTCCCGATGTCCGTGGCCTCCGCGGCCGCGCAGCTCGTTCACGCGGCGATCGGCGCCCGCCACACCGAAGAGGACCTTGCCACCCCGGTACTCGAGCAGGCGCGTAGCTCCGGCATCACGCTGGAGCCGGGAGACGTGACAGTGGACGACGGCCTCACCGCCCAATCCTGAGCGCTCGACCAAAGGCACCTGTCAGAGCCCCGCACGGTTCCGGAAAGCCCGCCGAGGCTCCTCCCCAGCCCCTCGTCAGGCTGTGGCGGTAAGTCCGTGGTGGCCGTCCGCCCGCCCACGAGACGGGTGACCCTGCACGTGCGGAACTTGACGATCGACCTCCGGGTGGCGCCCGTACCCAGGCCGGGTGATTCCGGTGTTGGTGGCCCCGGTGGTGAACGAGACCCACGACAGCCCTCCCCACGGAGGCGCTGGGGGAACGGTTCGCCGCCCCCTCTGCAAAGGGCTATTGGGGGTTGGTGCGACATGGCGTGCTCCCCCTCCAGATCTCCGTGAACCGGTCGAGCAGTGTGGCCGCCGCTGTCACGTCGTCCGTGAGCGGCCGGTCGGCCGGGTCCTCTTCGAGTACCGACTCGGCGAGCGCCAGCGCCCGGCCCACCGGAAGATCCGCGTCGGGCCTGAGGTCACGCAGCCGCAAAGCCCGTACGGCAGCCACGAGTTCACAGCCGACGACGAGACGGTACGCGCCGCTGGCCCGCAGGGTCTGACGTGCGGCGAGCGAGGCGAAACTGGCCTGTTCCTCGACACCCCGGGAGAGTACGGCGTGCCCGAGCGAGGCGGGTGCCGAGAAAGCCCGGAGGTCACCGAGGGCGGCCCCGGCGGCGTACTCCAGGATCATCACGCCGGAGGAGGCAGGCTCGGGGTCGGCGAGGAAGGGGCGCAGGCGGGTGTAGGCAGGCTCGTTCAGGGTGGACAGGCGGGACGTGGACAGGCGAGCCACCTGGGTGACTGCCAGCCGGAAGTGATCCAGGGCCAGGGCGACTTGGGCCAGGTAGAAGCCGCCGTGGTGGTAGGCGGCCATGTCCTCGGCGAAGATGAGCGGGTTCTCGGCCGCCGCGTTGATCTCGATGGTGAGGACCTGTTCCAGGGCGTCCGCCGCGTCGTGCGCGGGGCCGTGGATCTGGGGCAGGCAGCGGAAGCCGTACGGGTCCTGGACCCGGCCGAGCGGCGGGGTCGGCCGGTCCGCAGCGCCGATCAGCTCCCGCATCCGCCGGGCGACTTCGGCGCTGCCCCGGTGCGGTCGGGCCGCGTGCACGGGGGCCGCGTAGGGCTCGTGCGACCCGTCGACCGCGAGCAGCGACAGCGCTGCGACGACCTGGGTGGCACCGATGAGCCCGCGCAGCTCGTGGAGGGCGAGGACGGCCTGGCCGAGGGTGAGGGCGTTGCTGCTGATGAGCGCGAGCGCATCGTTGTTGTCGAGGGGTTGAGGCTCGGGGGCGCGGACGACGTCCCCCTCGGCAGACGGATCCACGCCTGGGGCGCACTCCCCGGAGGCGCCGTTCAAGGACGTCGCCGCTCCCCGCCAGGGCCGCTCCCCCGCCAGCGCGAGACCCACCTGTGCCAGCGCCGCGATGTCACCCGTCCCCACCGAACCGAACTCATTGACGACGGGGTGCGCTCCGGCGTCCAGCGCCTCGCACAAGGCCGTGACGACGCTGGGTCGCAAGCCGGCGCCCCCGGCCAGCAGTTGATTGGCTCGTATGGCGAGCATCGCGCGGACCTGGCGAGCCGGGAGTTCCTCGCCGATGGCGCCTGCGTGGCTGCGCAGCAGGCGCAGACCGTGTCTGGCGGCGGCCTCGGTGGGCACGTCCTCGTTCCGGTTGGCGCCGACACCGGTGGAGCGGCCGTAGACGCGTCGGGTCGCCGCGATCTGCCGGGCGGCGTCCCAGGACTCGGTCACACGCTTCATCGCTTCGGTGTCGGGGGCAGGCCGCGCAGTTCCGTCAGCCAAGCGCACAACGCCCTCGACACCCAGACCAATCCCGTCGAGGACCACCGATCCGGAGCGCACGGATTCAGGTATGTCCACCATCCGAGACGACATCAAGCGCAAACTCCCATCAATCCGGACGTTCCATCTTGCCCACTGGTCATCCATTACCACGGATTAGCGCGTACCTGTTGACAAGTCATTCACGTACCTAGAACTCTGCATGACGTTATGCAGCCGGGCAAGGGACATCTCATGATCCAGTTCGATGCGGTCCACAAGCGCTTCCCCAACGGCACTACAGCAGTTCATGATCTCTCCCTGGAGATGCCGGAGGGCGGCGTCACCGTCCTCGTCGGCTCTTCCGGTTGCGGCAAGACGACCACCCTGCGGATGATCAACCGGATGGTCGAGCCGACCTCCGGCACCATCCGGGTCGGCGGCAAGGACATCACCCGGCAGGACGCCGCCGAGCTGCGCCGCTCCATCGGCTACGTCATCCAGCAGGCCGGTCTGTTCCCGCACCGCACGGTGCTCGACAACATCGCCACCGTCCCGCTGCTGCTCGGCTGGAACCGCCGCAAGGCACGGGCCCGCGCCGCCGAACTCCTTCAGACCGTGGGTCTCGCCGCCGATGCCGGCAACCGCTATCCGCACCAACTCTCCGGCGGCCAGCAGCAGCGCGTCGGCGTCGCCCGCGCGCTCGCCGCCGATCCGCCGGTGCTGCTGATGGACGAGCCGTTCGGCGCGGTCGACCCTGTGGTGCGCACCCAGCTCCAGGACGAACTGCGCAGGCTGCAGAAGGAGTTGAGCAAGACCATCGTCTTCGTCACCCACGACATCGACGAGGCCGTCCGCCTCGGCGACCAGATCGCGGTCTTTCGCACCGGCGGCCACCTCGTCCAGCACGCCTCCCCCGAGGAACTGCTCGCCCGCCCCGCCGACGACTTCGTCGCCGACTTCCTGGGCGCCGAGCGCGGGCTGAAGCTGCTGTCGCTGAAGACCCTCGCGGACGTCCCGCAGGGCCCGGCCCCGGAGGGCGGAACCTGGACCGTCGCCCTCGACGCGGCCCGCAGGCCCCTGCACTGGGCCTCGACGGACGCCGGGGGCGCCGTACTCCCCCTCCGCCCGCTCAAGGACACCGACTCCCTGCTGTCGGCCCTCAACGAGTCGGTCGCCTCCCCCACCGGCCTGGTCGTCCGCGTCGACGCGGACGGCATGCTCACCGGCGTCTCGTCCCGGGACGACATCCATGCGCGCGCGAGCCGTGCGCACGCCGAAGTGAGCGTGGCCGCATGACGATCGACTGGTCCTGGATATCCGAACACACCGGCGACCTTGCGAGCCTCACCCTCTCCCACCTCCAGGCAGCCCTGACCGCCGTCTTCTTCGGCCTGCTGATCTCGCTGCCGCTCGCAGTGATCGCGCACCGGATCCGCCCCCTGCGCGGCTTTCTCCTCGGCGTCTCCAACGTGCTGTTCACGATCCCGTCGATCGCAATCTTCGTCCTGCTGCTCCCGGTGAGCGGCCTGACCCGCACCACCACAGTGATCGGCTTGACGGTCTATACGCTGGTCGTGCTGTTGCGGAACACGGTCGAGGGCCTCGACTCGGTGCCCGTGAGGACGAAGGAGGCCGCCAAGGCGATGGGCACGCGCCCGCTGCGGACGCTACTCACGGTCGAGTTCCCGCTCGCCCTGCCCGTGATCATGGCGGGCGTCCGCATCGCTACGGTGATGTCGATCTCTCTGGTGTCCGTCGCGACCTACATCGGCGACGGCGGCCTCGGCCAGCTCTTCACCGACGGCTTCCAGCGCAACTTCCCGACCCCGGTGATCGTCGGAGTGGTGCTCACCCTCCTCCTCGCCGTCGTCGCGGACGCCCTGCTGGTCGCCCTTCAGTACGTCCTGACCCCATGGCGAAGGCGGCGAGCCTGACATGTACGAACTCTTCAAGAACCTCGGCACCTGGCTGACCAGCGCCTCCCAGTGGTCCGGCCCCGACGGCATCGCCCACCGCCTCACCGAGCACCTCCAGTACTCCCTGCTGGCCACGCTCATCGCGGCAGCCATCGGCCTCCCGCTCGGCTTGCTCATCGGCCACACCGGCAAGGGCGCCTTCATCGCCATCAACCTGGCGTCCTTCGGCCGGGCGCTCCCGACCGTCGGCCTCGTCGTCCTGGTCTTCCTGGCGGGCGGCCTGTCGATGCTGCCGGTGTACGTCGCGCTGGTCGCCCTCGCCGTCCCAGCGATCGTCACCAACACGTATGCCGGCATGACGGCCGTCGACCCGGACGTGAAAGACGCGGCGCGCGGGCAGGGCATGCGCGGCCACCAGGTGCTGTTCCAGGTGGAACTGCCGCTCGCGCTCCCGCTGATCGCCACGGGCCTGCGCCTGGCCCTGATCCAGGTCGTCGCCACGGCGACCATCGCCGCCTACGTCTCCTTCGGTGGCCTCGGCCGCTACGTCTTCGACGGGCTCGCCCAGCGCGACCTCGTGCAGGTGCTCGGCGGCGCGGTGCTGGTCGCCGTGGTCGCCATCGTCCTGGACATCGCCCTCGCCGGACTCCAGCGCTTCCTCTTCCGCCACCGCACTGCCTAGGGATCCCAACCATGAATCGTCGCGCTCTCCTCGGCGGCCTCTTCGCCGCAGTCTCCATCCCGGCGCTCTCCGCGTGCGCGAGCGGCGTCACCTCCCTCAACGGCCAGGGCACGAGCACCGCCGGCGGCGGCTCCAGCAAGGGCGGAGTCACCATCGGCACCGCCAACTTCACCGAGAACCAGGTCCTCGGCTACCTCTACGCGGCTGTCCTGGAGGCGGCCGGCGTCAAGACCAAGGTGCGCCCCAACCTCGGCACCCGCGAGATCGTCATCCCCGCCCTCAAGACCGGCGACATCGACCTGCTCCCCGAGTACCAGGGCGCCCTCCTCAACTACCTCGACCCGAAGGCTACGCCCACCGAGGAGGGCGCGATGCAGAACGCCCTCACCCTCGCCCTGCCCGCTGGACTCCAGGTCCTGTCGTACGGCATGGCGGAGGACTCGGACGCCTTCGTCGTCACCCGCGAGACTGCGGACAAATACGGCCTGGCCTCCCTCGCCGACCTGAAGAAGCAGAACGGCAAGCTGGTCATCGGCGCCGCCCCCGAGGTGAAGAAACGCCAGGTCGGCGCGGTCGGCCTCAAGGACGTGTACGGCGTCGAGTTCAAGGAGTTCAAGTCTCTGGACTCCGACGGCCCGCTGGTCAAGGGAGCCTTGAAGAAGGGCGACGTGGACGTGGCGAACCTCTTCACCACCGACACCGACATCAAGGCCAACGACTGGGTGGTGCTGTCCGACCCCCAGCATCTAATCCCCAGCCAGCACATCGTCCCGCTCATCGCCGACCGCAAGGCTGACGACACCGTCCGCAAGGCACTCGCCCAGCTCGGCAACATCCTGACCACCGCAGACCTCACCGAACTCAACAGCCGGGTTGACAACGACAAGAAGGACCCGCAGGACGTGGCGAACGCATACGCGAAGCGACACGGACTGGTGAAATAGCCGGCCAGTTACCCGCCGGAAGGCTCCGAGCGCCGCGACAACAAGGCGGATGTCGGCCTGCGAACACGCTATGGACAGCGTCGAGCGCTGTCCATAGTCCACGGATGAAAGCCCGTTGGGGCCCTCCGGGAGTGGTGGGCCCGACGGGCCGTGTCAACTCCGGCAGCCGAACCCCGAATGGGGCTCGATCGCCGCCCCGTCATCGACTGCCGAGCCTCTGCTCGGCGTATGTCCCGGCCTGCCCGGACGGCCACTCACCGTCGTCCGGGATGTGCCGGAGCTGTCCGAGCCGCCCTACGCGAGAACCTCTTCGATGGGCACCCCGGTTTGCGATCAGGAGATCCCCACGACCGGGTGCGGAACGAAAGGCGCCTCGAGTTCGGCCACTTCTTCGTCGGTCAGGCCGACGTCCACCGCCGCCACTGCGCCCTCGAGGTGGCAGGGCTTGCCCGCACCCACGATCGGGGCCGAGACCACAGAGTTACGCAGCAGTCACGCGAGCGCGACGTGCGCCCAGGGGAATGCCCCGCGCGGCAGCGATCTTGGCGACCTGCTCGACCACCGCCCTGTCGGTGCCCTCGGTGGCGTCTGTCCGAACTGGGAGCGGTCGTGGGCACTCGTCCCACCACGCTGACCAGCGTGCTGGACCGCCTGGAACGACGCGGCCACATCACCCGAGGCACCCGCCCGGGAGACCGCCGGGCGGTGCTCATCGAGCTCACCCCCTCCGGACGCCTGACCGCCGCCATCCGACAGGCCGTCACCGACCTGGAGCGCCGTGCGCTCGGCAACCTGCCCGCCGACGCTATCCCCGCCCTGCGCACCGCCCCGGGGGTGCCCTCATGACCTCACACCGGCCCGGGACACAGGCCGACAGCTCGCCTACTTTCGAGGCGTTGATGGCCGAAGTGATGGCGAGCACCGCGCGATTCGGCCACCGGGAACATGTCCACCTGCCCTGACCAGCGTCTCCCGCGCACATCTCGGTGACTTGATCGAAGAACTGGCGCCCAGGTGGAGTCCAGCCGCGGACCGGCCCTCCGTGAGCGGCGCGGAGGAGACCGACGTCGAGCCGCCGGAGCTCGCCTCACGACCAGACCGCAGTGCGCACCGAAGGCATTGCTGAGCAGTTCCATCAGCACCCGACGGTGAAAGCCGAAGCCGACGAGGGCTATCGGGGCCTCGCCAACGAGTTCCCCGACCAGGTCAGCGCCCCGCCGAAGAAGCCCAAGGACGACGCGCCACTCGGCGAGCACCACGCCTGGCGCGAAAAGCGCCGCCGTCAATCCTTACAGCGGATCTGCATCGAGCACACCAACGCCGAATACAAGCGTTGGCGGCCCCTGTAGCGGTACACCGGGCGACGCGAGACCCACCCGAGACCCATCTGACGCTCACCGGGCTGGTCTCCGACCACTCAGCCCGCCGAGCCACTCGGCGCAAACCGAGCACCGAACTGGTACTCGCCCGCCAGACCGCCACCAGCCGACCTGCAGACCAACGCCTCGGGGGCGGCGTCGCCCCCGATCGCGGCAGAACTCCCCCCACGACAACGGCCTGTTCCGACTCCCGCGACCGGACGGGCGGCGGCCTCGTCGCCGAACTCCACACCGGGACCTGTCGAACTCGCCCGCACGCACGGACGCGCCGCCGCGCCGACCCGGCAACGCCGGATGGTCCCGGCGGCGCGCACCGCACCGCCCGGAGACTCCCGTGCTCACCACCGCACTGCCGCTCGACGCCTACGACACCGCCATCACCCTGGACGAACCGTGCCAGGCGCGCGGGCGTCAGCGACTTTGCGTAAGTCCGCATGGAAGGTACTTCGCGACTGCCGACTGAAAGGCGACGGCATTCACACCGCCATGCTAGGCATCGTCCGGCTGCACAATCTCGCCTACACGGGGTAACCCCGTCCATACGATGCGCCGGCACCGCTGGCAAGCCGAACACCGGACCGCCACCGCGATCAACCACCGCCGCGGACGCATCCGACACCCTCCCCGACCCGCCCGCTCGGGCGGCGCCAGCCGCGCAGCCGGTCTTTGCGCTACGGAAGATAGGAGCATATGCTCCTATCGCTGGCCCGCCAACGCCAGACCCCATGACCACAGATCGTGACCAAGGAGCTACAACATGACCGTGAAGGTTGCCGCTGTCCAGATAAGCCCGGTGCTCTACAGTCGCGCGGGCACCATTGAACGTGTCGTGAAGAAGATCCGCGAGCTGGGGAAGCAGAATGTCGAGTTCGCGGTCTTCCCGGAAACTGTCGTCCCCTACTACCCCTACTTCGGCTTCGTGAAGGCGCCCTACACCATGGACGCCGATCAGCTGCTCCTGCTGAACGAGTCGGTCACCGTGCCGTCCGCCGAGACGGACGCGATCGGGGAGGCCGCGCGGGAGGCCGGCATGGTCGTGTCGATCGGCGTCAACGAGCGCGACGGCGGCACCATCTACAACACGCAGCTGCTGTTCGACGCGGACGGCACGCTGGTCCAGCGCCGCCGCAAGCTCACGCCGACCTACCACGAGAAGATGATCTGGGGTCAGGGCGACGCCTCGGGTCTGCGCGCGGTGGACACCGCTGTCGGCCGCATCGGCCAGCTCGCCTGCTGGGAGCACTACCAGCCGCTGGCCCGTTACGCCCTGATCGCCGACGGCGAGCAGATCCACGCCGCGATGTTCCCCGGCGGCCTCGGCAGCGACAAATTCGCCCCCCAGATGGAGGTCGCCATCCGCCAGCACGCGCTGGAGTCGGCCGCCTTCGTGGTCAACGCCACCGCCTGGCTCGACGACGACCAGAAGGCGAAGCTCGCCGAGGACAACGGCGTCCCCGTCGGCTTGTTCTCCCACGGCTTCTTCACGGCCATCATCGACCCCGAGGGCCGTATCGTCGGCGAGCCGCTCACCGCCGGCGAGGGCGAGGTCATCGCCGACCTGGACTTCACGATGATCGACCGCCGCAAGCGCATGGCTGACACGCGCGGCCACTACGCCCGCCCGGAACTGCTCAGCCTGCAGGTCGACCGCACGCCGACGGCCCCCCTCCACGAGCGCGTCACCGCCGTCGCGGCCCAGGCCACGCGGGTGGACGAGGAGCGTTCCACCGCGGCCCAGTGAGCCGTGCCCCCTGGGCCGGCCCAGGGGCGGACGGAGCCCCCGACGCCCGGTGGGTCGGCCATCGGCTGATCGACCGCCAGGGACGGCACCTCGGCTCGGGGTCCCAGCGGTGACGGACAACGAGGTCCGAGGGACATCGGGAGCGCGCGATCACCTCCGCCGGGTCTGGCCGGGCCGCACTCTTCGGCCCGGCCAGTCGACCGACGGGTCGCGGGCCAAGGGACGCAACCCTCGAAGTATCCCGAACAACCCGCCCCTGGCAGGGCGCCCAGCACCACCCGCGCCGCCGAGGCCAGAACGCATCGCCGGGGCCCAGGCTCCGGTCGCCACCATCGTTCGTGCACCGCGGAAACGTGCCACGGGCAAGCGGAACGGGATGAGGAGAACACGATGAGCACGGACCCGGCGGATACCGCTTGGCGGCGGCGAGCACTGGTCCCCGTGCTCGTCTACCTGATCGCGGTGATGGCGGTGATCAGCAGCCTCGGCTCACCGTTGATCCCCAGCATCGCCGCCGCCGACCACGTCCCGCTCTCGGATGCGCAATGGTCCGTGACCAGCACCCTGCTCGTCGGCGCGGTCGCCACACCCACGATGGGACGACTGGGCGACGGTCCACTGCGGCGCCCGCTGATCCTGTTCGCCCTGTCCGTCGTCACGGTGGGCAGCGTGCTGGTGGCCCTCCCGTTCGGCTTCGGCCCACTCATCGTGGGCCGGGCGCTGCAAGGCATCGGGCTCGGCCTGAGTCCGCTGAGCATCGCGACCGCCCGGGACAACCTGACAGCGGAACGTTCCCGCTCCACGATCGCGCTACTGTCGATCACCACCGTGGCCGGTGTCGGCCTGGGGTACCCGCTGACCGGTCTGATCACCGAGGGCTTCGGGTACCGCGGCAGCTTCTGGTTCGGCGCGCTGGTCAGCGCCGCCGCCCTCGCGTCGGCCGCGCTCGTCGTGCCCCGCTCCCGGCACCTGGCCTCCCCTCGCTTCGACCTGGTGGGCGCGGTCCTGTTCGGCGCGGTCCTTGCCGGGCTGCTGCTCGTGCTGAGCGAGGGAGGGTCCTGGGGCTGGACATCGCCGACCCTGCTCGGCCTGCTCGCCGCGTCCCTGGGCTGCCTGGCGGTCTGGACCGTGTACGAGCTGCGCATCGACGCGCCGCTGGTAGACCTGCGCAAGCTCCGCAACCGCGTCGTACTGACCGCCGACGCGATCGGGCTCGTCGCCGGCATCGGGATGTACCTGCTCCTGTCCCTGGTCACACGGCTGGCCCAGGCGCCGGTGGGCGCGGGCCACGGCTTCGGTGTGTCGGTCGTCGTCACCGGGCTCATCCTGCTGCCCTTCTCGGTCGGCAGCCTGCTGGCCAGCAGGGCCATCCCGCTGGTGGCGAGCCGTCTGTCCTGGCGGCTGACGCTGCCGCTGTCCTGCGGCGTCATCCTCGTGTCCATGCTGCTGTTCACGCTGAGCCGCTCCGGCCTGTGGGAGCTGTTCCTCGTGATGGGCGTGGCAGGCCTCGGCGTGGGCTGCGTCTTCGCCCTGGTTCCCGGGCTGATCGTCAACTCGGTGGCCGCCCAGGAGGTCGGGAGCGCCATGGGCTTCAACCAGGTCCTGCGCTACGTCGGGTTCTCCACAGGAAGCGCACTGAGCGCCACGGTGCTCGCCTCGCACACCACGCCCGGACAGTCCCTGCCCGATCCCAGCGGCTACGGGGCCGCGGCCGTGCTGGGAGGTGTCATCTGCGCGGCCGCTGCCGTCGTCTCGGTCGTGCTCCCAGGGCGCCGCCGCCCCGAACCGGGCCCCTCCACCGAAGCCAGGCACGGACCGGCCGCCGCCCGACTCCAGCGTCCGGACCCGGTACCCCCGGCTCCGACGAAACCCGGCCGGACAGGCGAATGACCACGACCGCCCCGCACCACCTGAGCCCGTGGGCACACCCTCCCCGCAGGATGGCGTCCCAGGTTGTGGTCCGGCGGATCAGTTGTCCGTCTCCCGCACCCACTGCGGCTGGCGACCGGTGCGAGGAATGCGGATGAGTTGACCTCCGTGGGGCTTGTCTTGTCAGTCGGTCGTGAGGCTGCTTGGTTCCTCCCCGCGATACGGCATCCATCGCTATCCGGGCTGGAACACTTCGTAGTCGGCGCTCGGGACGAGTTCGGTAGGCAGCTCTTCGCAGAGCACAAGCCCGTGGATGCTGCCGTCGTTCAGTTCATCTGACCACTCGCGCTTGAGTTCAGCCGGGTCCAGGATTGATTCCGGATCCCAGCCGACCGTGGCGGACCACGGTCGCATCCGCCCCCGCCCCGATCAGTGCCGGGCCCATCTTGTACTGGCTGAGCCCGGCTCCGGCGACGGACAGCGCCGCCGCGTCAGTGACCAGGGGCGGAAGCGTTGGCGGCATGCCGTCATCCTATCGAGGAAGACGGACGGGGCAGATTGACAGCGACTCGATACAGGCCCAAGGAGGGTTAGTCGACCGTTGTATGACGCAAGCGGTCCAAGATGTGGGCCTGGTCTCTGCGTCGGGCGCGTCGACGATGGCCCATCGGGAGGATCGGAACGGTGACACCCGGCCGGCGGCATGCCGCGGACTTGGGCCAGTCGTTACAGCAGGCTGTGAGCAACACCGTGCGCGACGACCTCCCACTTCTCGGCTCCGAGTTCGGGCTGAACGCCAGCCCTGGCCGCCCTCGCGCGACAGCCCCTCTCATGGTGAAGGCGTTCGCAGACGTCGAGGGCCGCATCGCCGCTGAGGGGCTGGTGAACAGGCATGCCCGGAGCGCGGGCGCGAAGTCCAAGACATTGCCGGCACTGCCCTTTGTGTCGGTGCTGGACACGGCGGCCGAGCCTCTCTTGCACGACCGGGTGACCACGGTGGTGGAGTGCCTGCAGCAGGTTGTCCGCCGCTACTCACGCGACTCCGAGGTGCAGCGGCTCCTCGAGGTACCACCGATGCTGCACGAGTGGATCATGTGGCAAAAGCAGCCCGAGCGGCTGCGCGTGGACTTCTGTCGTCTGGACCTGCTGGGAGACACCATGGGCTCGGTACGTGTCCTGGAGTTCAATCCGAGCAGCCCCGGCGGCGTCCTCTCGCACGGCGTGCTGAATCGCGCATGGCGCGCATCGGCGCTTGGCGACGTGCTCAATGAGGCGGGAGCCGCTCGGGCGCCGATCGAGGCCGACGAGTGGTTCGCCGAGTGGTTGACCGGGTTCGGGCGGCGGAAGGGGCTCAACAGCGAGGAAATCCGCCGCGTCGGCCTGTTCACCTCTGCCAACGGCACGAGCTTCGAGTTCGACCTCATGCGGGCCCAGTTACGCAACCTGGGATGCACCCCCGTGGTTCTGGAGGCCGATGATGCCAAGGAGGCGGCGGAGCTACGACTCGGTTACCTCAAGTTGCAGCGCAACGTCCGCAAGACCGCCGACTGGGACGTCTTCCAGTCCCGGGTCGCCGAAGGGGATCTCATCATCCCCAATGTGCCCGCTGTGCGGTGGGTCGCGGAAAACAAGCTGTGCCTGGCCATTCTCTCCGACCCGCGCTTCCGTCACCTGTTCACAGCCGACCAGGCAAGCGCTCTGGACGCCCTCGTGCCGTTCAGCCGCAAACTCGGCGACGGCATTACAGAACTGGAGACGGTGGCGGGGCGCGGTGACCTGGTCCTCAAAGCTCCCTACAGTTACTGGGGCCGGGACGTGTTCATCGGCGTCGACACCACACCGGACGTGTGGAAGGCCGTGGTCCGGGATCCTGCACATCGCGGCTGGCTCGTCCAGCAGCGCGTGCCGACCCGCGCCGTGCAGACCGACCGGGGAGCCTACTACCGCGACCTGATCGTGCCCGTCCTCGACGGACGCGTGATCGGCTACGGAAGCCGTGTGAGCAAGAACCGCATCCTCAATCTCGCCCATGGAGCGGCTGCCGCGGCCGTCTTCGGCCCGTGCCCACGCCCTTGACGGCGGTAACGGTCTTCTGCAATACCCCGAGGTCGCGCCCGCATGGTCCGTATACCCGTTCGCAGAAGGCGGCGTTGTGTCATGGGTTGCTGCGCGTCCTCACAGGGGTGACGCGGCTGCCGGCGGACGAGCTCTTGGCCGAGCCGGTGTTGTCGTGATGGTGGGCTGCGATGGCTGTGGCGGCCGCGTCCAGGCGCTTGCCGAGCAGGCTGCACCCACGGGTCTTCCCGGCAGGCTTCCGGCGGAGTCGCGTGATCCCTTCGTCGCGGCGGGCCTCGTCGGGCATGGTGGTGCCGTGCCCGGAGTGAGATCGCCCGCCCAGACAAGATCGGGTTCCTCGGCGGTGAAGTCCCGGCGCACGAAGTCCGGGGCGGCTGCCCGCTACCCGGCCTCGTCAGCGACAGGTGCCTACGGATCTCATGTCCGGCCAGCCCGAGTTCGGACATGACCTTTGCGACCGTGTTCACCGAAACCCGCCGGCCTCTGCGCACCAGCTCGATGAACACCTTCCGCGAGCCGTGGGTGCCGCCCGAGCCGTGGAAGATCTCGTCGATCTGCTCGGCCGGCCGCGGTTCCCCTCGTATGCGCGCTCCGGCGCCGCACCCACGTAACCCCGCCGAGCGCGGCATAGCGGGGCCAGGGCCCGGTTTTGCACCGTAGCCCCTGGGCTCGCCTCCGGGGACCGTCCGCCCTGTGCACATCCGGTGTCGGTACCCGTGGAGTCACGCAATGCTGCGCTTGATCATCCAGCCGAAACCGCCCAGCCCTGTGCCGCGTTCCGCAGTGGGCGATGACCGGCGGTCATGCGTTGTGGCCCAGGGCCCCGGCGACTGACCTGTTGATCGGGACGTCCTCCAGGAAACGACGGCGCGCCGGGCCGGTGAGGGAGACAGCCTTGTATTGGATCTCTTGCCAAGCGCGCTCCAGGAACCGGGTTGCGCCGTCCTGGTCGCCCGTGGCGGAGAGTGCCTTGGCGTGGTGGTAGTAGATCTCTTCGGCGCTCACCGCGGGAAGCCGTCCCCCGCTGTCCTCGAGAATCGCCACAGCAATGGCACTGGTCCGCAGGGCTTCTTGGAGCCGCCCCTGCGCCAGCCGGGCGCGGGCCACCAGCGACCATGCGACCACCTCACTGCGCGCTGTCCCCGCCCGTCGGCAGTCGGCGGCGTTCTCCGCCGCCAGGCGCTCTGCCTCGGCTATGCGGCGGTCGTCGGCGGGGAGGGCCTCCAGCAGGGCCTCGGCCAGGTAGTTGTGGACGAGGGGAGCGATGCTGACGATTCCGGACCGGTCAACCTCGTCAGCCGAGGCACGTAGCCGTTCCAGCGCGGTCTCCGTGTCATTCCGGAGCAGCGCGACGTGCCCCAGCAGCGCCACCTGGTACGCATGCCAGGCGCTGGCAGGGTGGTCAGCGGCGCCGGAGCGATCGGTCAGGCCAATGGCTTCATCAAGCAGTTCCTGCGCCCCCATGAGGTCGCCGAGCGCGATCCGGGTCTGGGCCAGGTAGTTCAGCGGCGGTTGCAGTTGGTCCGTGGCACCGCGGGCCCGCAGCCGTTCGAGGACAGCAGTCAGCCGGACCTGCGCTCCGTGCGGGTCGCCCGCGTCAAGGTGGTTGATGCCGAGATGCTGCTCGAGCTGGTCAGCGATCAGTCGCACCACGGCGTCTTGCCCATCGCGAAGTTGAGGTGCTCGGTGCAGCAACTCCTCTGCCTCGTGCATCATCGCCATCCCGCGCACCAGGTCGCGTTGGGTGAGCTGAGCCCCGTACTCGGCGGCGATCAGGAACCAGTTGACCGGGTCGCTCTCTTTGCCGGTCCTCGCCAGAGCTTGGGCCAGGACGTTCAGCGAGGCTTCCCCGCCCCGTGCGTGCAGCAGGATCTTGCCGTACAGGAAGCCGGCGCGCGCCTGAAGCGGCGGATCGCCCACCCGGTCGGCGGCCTCCGCTGCCTCCACGGCCAGCCGCAGGACGCCGCTCTCGTCCGAGTCCGAAGCCTCCCAGTGGGTCTCGGAGGTCACCAGGAGGAGTTCGAGTGTGCTCACCCGCAGACGGTCGTTCTCGCCGCCATCGCTCGGCAGCCGCTGCAGGGCGTTCATCGCCTGGCTGCACAACGTGGCGACCTCGGCGTATGAAGAACCGGTGCGGGCGAGATCCAGTGCCATGCGGTAGTCGTGGCGGGCGGCCGACTGCACAGCGCCTCCGAGGTGGTAATGCCGGCCGAGATCGAGAAGCAGGTCACGCGGGGGGTCGGTGAGCGAGCGAAGCAAGCGGTCGATCGCCTCGGCCACGGCCAGGTGCCGGTCACGGCGAAGCTGCCCGCTCTGCCTCGCGTACAAGGAACGCTGTACGAGGGCGTGTTGAAATTGGTAGCAGTCGGATCGCGTGTCCACGGCCCATTCCGGTCCTGGCACCGCCTGGATGAGGCCGCCCCGCTCCTCGACCTCGTACAGCCGCTCCAGGACCTCCTCCCGCGACAATCCGGACGCCTCCTGCACGACCGCGGAGAGGAAGAAACGCCCCTGAGTCGCGGCGATGACCAGGAGCCGGATCGTGGCCTGATCCAGCAGGGCCAGCCGCTCGGAGAGCACTGCCTCGACCGTGTCGAGCAGGGGGCGCTCCGGGAGACCGGGATCAGTGAGCATGTCGGCCGGGCTGCGGCCTTCGGGATTGTCGGCCGCCTGCCGGTCCCGCACCAGGGTGACGTACTGGGCAAGGAGCAGGGGATGACCGGCGGTGAGGTCCTGGATGCCGCGGACGGCCGCGTCGTCGTGGGACAGATTCAGCTGCTGCCGGAGGTACTCCCCGACGGCGGTGTCCGGAAGGCCCTCCAGGCGGATGGCCCGCGCCAGGCTGTGGGAGCGCCAGGTGCGCAGCAGTCCGATCAGCGGGTGCTGTCCTGCGGCCCAGACGGAGTCGCGGTGGACGAGGACGAGTCCCAGGGGGGTGGAGGGCAGCGCCTGGGCCAGGTAGTCCAGCACGATGCAGCTGCTGGGGTCGATCCGCTCCGCGTCATCGATGATGAGGAGTGTGGGTCCATGCACCACCACCGCTCGAAGGAGGGCGCCGGCGAGGATTTGTGCGACCCGGCCCACCTGTCCGATGAGCCCGTTCGGGTCGGCCTCGGAATGTTCTTCGATCACGTCCTTTATCAACTGAGCCCCCAGTTTGAGCGCCGTCCCCGCGACGGGGACCAGCTCCAGCAGGTCGGGGGCCAGATCGGTGGCGATGCGGCGGCGCCGTGTCCAGCGCCGCGGCGATCTCGGCGCCGGCTGCAACGCGAGGAGATCGATGATCGGGCCGTATGAGTTCTCAGCCCCGATCTGACCGTGGCAGGTGACCTTCGAGATCCGCAGCCCGGGGATGGTTGCCGCCCTCTCCTGGAAGGCTTTGAGCAGCGCCGTCTTGCCGATCCCCGCCGGGCCCTCGATGCAGTACGCACGACCCGTGCCACCGGCTACCGCCGTAGCCAGGTCAAGCAGCTGCTGCTGCTCACGCTCGCGGTTTACGAAGATCTCGGTCACGGCACCTCCGGCGCGCAAGGAACGTAGGTCTGACGGAGCGTCGCTCAACTATCCGCCAGCACGGCTGGGCGGCACAACGGTGGACCGGTCCAGCCCAGCGGCAGCACCGAACATGTGCCGCGCACACGACGAGTTCCGACACGAGGAGGACACCGGATCGGACATCTGAAGTCGCCAGGAGGGGAACGACCGGAAAGCTCATACACCGGGTCGCTGACGGGGCGTCACGGGCAGCTTGCATCCCAACCCGCCGGAAGCCGCTCACTCCGGCGCTGCCCAGGTCAGTCCCACCCGGGCCAGCTCCGGCGTGATGAGCCGCGCTGTGTTCCGGCCGCTGACAGGCGGTGGACCACCGCTTGCTACCCCTCGTCAGGGCCCTGCCGTGCCCTCAGCGCCGTGACCCAGCACCCGCCCCCGAGCACCCGCAACCGCCCCACTACCAGGACCTGTACCCACCAAAGGCGGAATTCAGCAATAGGTGTGCTGTCCGGGGGATCTTTCCGGGCGCGCGCCGCTGGAAATCCTGCCGGGGCGCGGCTTGATGTGTGGAAGAGTCAGACGTCATTGCCGACGGTGGCCATACGCGGTCGAACCCTGTGGTCGCGAGGAACAGGAGTCGTTCCATGTCCGATGAGATCACGCTGCACCCGGTGACCGCCGACGATCTCGACCTGTTCGAGCGCGAGTTCAACGGGCCGGAGGGGACCGGCCAGTATCAGTGGTTCGGCTTCGGTTCACCGGTCGGCCTACGCCGGCAGTTCGCGGAGACCGGCCTGCTCAGCCCCGACGGCGGCGTGCTCTCCGTCGCGGAGGCGGGCCGGACGGTGGGCCGGGTCGAGTGGTTCGCCAGTACCTGGGGGCGGCCTGCCACCTCCACCTGCTGGACCCTGGCGATCGGCCTGGTGCCGGCCGCACACGGGCGCGGCATAGGCACCCAGGCCCAGCGACTGCTGGCCGAGTACCTCTTCGACCACACCAGGGCCGAGCGGCTCCAAGCCTGGACGGACTGCGCCAACTTCGCCGAGCAGCGAGCGTTGGAGAAGGCGGGCTTCGTCAGGGAGGGCGTGCTGCGCTCCGCGCAGTGGCGCGGCGGCCAGTGGCACGATCAGGTGATCTTCTCCATGCTCCGCGCGGAGCGCCCGGCGGCGAACTGAGGTGAACACAAGACGGTGATCGACCTGACGCGTCTGTAGTTCCTGAGCTGGAGCCCCGTCAGGCGCCTCCATCGAGCGCCTGCCCGCACCGTCCCGCAGCCGCGCGGGGCAGTTCCTATGGGTGTTCCTGCGATCCGCTGAGTCGTTGAGAGGACCATGGGACACGGCGATGATGCGACTGATGCTCGGCGGGAGCGGCTGGAACCGCTTCTGCCGGTGAGCAATGGGCGTTGTGGCAGGTGGCGGGACCGTCGCCAGGAGGTGAACCGGGTGCTGCACCGGATCCGCACGGGCCTGCCGTGGCCTGATCCACCGGAGCGGTACGGGCCGTGGGAGACGGTGCATCAACAGCATCGCCGCTGATCGACAGACAGAACGTGGGAGATGCTTCTCCAGCGGATCCGGGCGGAGGCGGACACGGTCGGCCCGCCGTCGGGGACGTCCCGCAGTTGCTCTGTCATCAGGCGCGCGACCTCTCCGGCTTCTCCGGCGCCGCCTTCCTGGGACAGGAGACAGCGGTTTCGGCATCGGCCGCCCCGGGCCTGGTAGCGCGGCCGCTCCCACTGCGCCTGCCGGGCCGCGGCCAGCTGAGCTGCGCGGCCGGCCCGTCGAGATCGGCCGCGCTCATGCTGATCAGCCGTGCATCCTCCGGCAGTTGCAGGATCGCTGTCCGATCGCTGGGCGTGGGTCCCGCATGGCCCGGTTCGGCTCCGCGTGCTTCATCGCTCAGAGGCGCGGGATCGATGGTGCAGTTCCAGATGCCGCGCATCTCGTGGCGCTGCGGCCGCCGACCCGAATCTGCTCAGCGCGGTGGAGGCAGGCCAGTGGGCCGTTCGCGCGGAAGTCGAGCGTCTGCTGCTCAGGCGCTCCTGGCCCGGAGCCGAGCGGGGGCGGTCCGCCCGCAGGGGTGTCCGCCGCGTACCACGGGGAGATCCTGGCCGCAGCGGAAGGGGTGATCTTCACTCTTCGTTCGGCGGCTTCCATCGGCGTCGGGCAATGCTTGGCCTCTTGGCCCAGCCCGAACACGCGCCCACGCCGGGGCTCGAGTAAAGCCTTTGCGTGGTCTAGTCCAAAGCGTCACTTGGTCTAGGCCAATCTATTGACGTGGCTACAACAACTCACTCAAGCTGAGACGACTCCCCACCACCCCCACCGGAGGCACACAGTGAGACGTCTTCGTGCATGTCTGGGCGCGGTCGCCGTCGTCGGCCTCGCCGCGGCCGGTACGACCGCGCTGGTCGCGGGCAACGCCTCGGGCGCGACGAGCGCCCTGAGCAACCGCTGGTACGCCGCAGCCCCCTATCTGATGCCGCTGGACAACGACCCGCCTGATGCGGGCACCATCATGGATGCAACCGGCCTCAAGGCCTTCCAACTCGCCTTCGTCCTCGCCCCCAACGGTGGCGGCTGCTCCCCCACCTGGGGCGGCACCGCGGCGGTCTCCTCGGACACCGCCGTCCAGTCCGTCATCAGCAACATCCGCGCCAAGGGCGGCGACGTCTCCGTCTCCATCGGCGGATACGGCGGCACCAAGCTCGGCCAGACCTGCTCGGACGCAACGGCCACGGCGGCGGCGTACCAGCAGGTCATCACCAAGTACGGGCTGCACGCCATCGACTTCGATCTGGAGGAGCCGGAGTACGAGAACGCGGCGGCCATCAAGAACGAGATCGGCGCGGCCAAGATCCTCCAGCAGAACAACCCCGGCCTCTACGTCTCCGTCACCACGGCCGGCACGGCCGACGGCACGGGATGGTTCGGCAAGCAGATGCTCCTGGAAGCCAAGTCGCAGGCGTTCACCCCGAACAACTTCTCGATCATGCCGTTCGACGGCGGATTCAACGGCGCCGCCTCCCAGACGAGCGCACTGACCAACTTCAACCAGATCCTGCAGTCCACCTTCGGCTGGGACCAGGCCACCGCCTACGCCCACGAGGGATTCTCGGGGATGAACGGGCGCAGCGACACCGGGGAGATCTTCACGCAGGCGGACTTCCAGACCGTGCTGGACTACGCCACCAGCCACAACATGGACCGTTTCACCTTCTGGTCCCTCAACCGGGACCGCCAGTGCAACCCTCCCGACAACGGCGGCCGCACGTCAGGCACCTGCTCCAGCGTCGCGCAGAACGCCTGGGACTTCGCCAAGTACTCGGTGAAGTTCGCCGGAGCCACCCCGCCCACCGGCACCCCCACCCCGACACCCTCGCCGACTCCCCCGAACACCACGTGCAAGGCCGCCTGGAGCTCGACCGCGGTCTACACCGCCGGGAACGAGGTGTCCTTCAACAACCACAACTGGAAGGCCAAGTGGTGGACCCAGAACGAGCAGCCCGCCGCCACCGAATGGGGCCCCTGGCAGGACGAGGGCGCGTGCTGAGAGCCTGAGGTGCCGAGTTCCGCTCGGTCGGTTCCGCTTCCGGAGGGGGCGGGGATCAGAGTTTGGCACCGAAGTCCTGTGTCCACCAGGGGCCACCGGACCCTCGGTGCACGCCCACGCCGATCTCCTTGAACGAGCAGTTGAGGATGTTGGCCCGGTGGCCGGGACTGTTCATCCAGGAGTTCATCACGGCCTCCGGCGTCTGCTGGCCCTCGGCTATGTTCTCCCCGTACGTGGACCAGCGGTATCCGGCGGCGCTGATGCGCTGTCCGGGGTCCGCGCCGTCCGGGTTGGTGTGCGCGAAGAAGTTCCGGGCGGCCATGTCGTCGGAGTGGGCCTGGGCGGCCTGCCCCAGTTGCCCGTTCTCCGTGAGCGGCCCGCAGCCGGCGGCCGCCCGCTCCTTGTTGACCAGCGCGACCACCTGCGCCGCGGTGTCCCTGGGAGTCGCCTGCGCCTGCGGTGCGGTGGGCGCGGGCTGCGGGGGCCGAGTCGCGGATGCGGGAGCCGACGCGCTCTTCTTCGCGGGGCGAGGGGTCTTCTTGCCGCCGCTCGCCTTCTTCGACGGCGACGCCGACGGTGTCGCGGTGGCCGAGGCCGACGGCGAGGTCTGGACGGCGCCCGGGGCGGAGAGGTCGACGACGGACTCGTCGGCGGTCTGCGCGGCGGTCGCTCCTTCGTGCCCCGTGCCGGAGTCCGTACCGAAGTACCAGATGCCGCTGCCCGCGACGCAGGCCGCGACGACAGCGCCGCCGACGGCCCTGCGCCGGAACCGCCGACGTCTGCGGGCCTCGGTCCGGGAGGCCGTGGGGCGCTGCGGAGTCCCGTGCCCGGTCGCGGCCCCCGCCTCGGCAAGAGCCGCGGACGGGTCCGGCCGGTACGCGGAACCGGCCACCGCCATCCTGCCCGCGCCCTGTCCCAACTGTGCGAGCAGCGTGGTCGACACCGCGACCAGCGCCAGTCCGGCCAGCAGCCCCTCGGCGGGCATCAGCCCGCTCCACAGACCGGAGCAGCGTGCACAGCCGCGGGC
The DNA here is from genome assembly GCF_042896945.1 of Streptomyces sp. NPDC001222. Classification (NCBI taxonomy): domain Bacteria; kingdom Bacillati; phylum Actinomycetota; class Actinomycetes; order Kitasatosporales; family Streptomycetaceae; genus Streptomyces; species Streptomyces sp. NPDC001222. The sequence continues at coordinate 212,372 of NZ_JBIAXT010000011.1, read as the reverse complement.
GTGCCGGGCTATGCGCTTGCGCCACAGCGCCGAGGGCCGACCGTCCCAGGAAGCCAGCACGCCCCGCAGTTCCTCGCACGGCGGCTGGGCGTCGAGCGCCCGGACCACCACACGGGCCGCCTCCAGTTGTGCCTTCATCCGCTGCACTCGTACCGCGGTGTGCTGCGGCGACAGCTCAAGGGCCGCCGCGACCTCGCCACGGGTCAGTGCGCCGGCGCACTCCAGCCACCAGAGCGACAGCAGCCCCCGGTCGTCCGGCTCCAGCCAGCGGGTGGCGAGCGCCGTCTCCCGACGCTGACCGGACAACTGCAGCTGTACCAGCGTCAGATCGACGAAGTCCGCGCCCGGATCCGCGAGATCCTCGGCCTCCTCGACGGCGCCCGGCGCGAACTGCCGGTCCTGCCAGTGCGCGCGGACCTGGTTCATCGCGATCGCCACGAGCCAGGAGCGGAAGCTCTCGGGCGTGCGCAGACCGCCCAGCGCGTCCAGGGCACGGAGCATGGTCTCCTGCACCACGTCGTCGACATCGACCGAGCCGTCCAAAGCACGCCCCACGATGTTGTAGACGAGCGGGAGGTACGCGCTGACCAGGTCGTCCTGGGCCTGCAGGTCGCCTCCACGGGCAGCGGTCACCAACGCCGCTGTCTCCACCGTGTGCTGTGTACTCATCAATCGCTTCCCTGTCCTCGATGCCGAACGGTGCTGTCCGCTACTTGGGAGACCGCCCGGGGAGCCCCCGATAACAGTTCTTCGGAGATTCGTTCGAGGGAGAGGGTGGTCACATCGGCCCGGCCACCGCAATGGGGCACGTCACAGGAGGGGCGCAGAAGGGTGCGTACCCGGGAGTTCGGTGGTGGAGGCGGGTTCGGCCAGGAGGCCGGGCAAGCGGGCGCGGGGGCGGCCGAGGACTCGTGGCAGTGCGCGGTCGGTGATCGGCGGCGGCGCCTCGGAGAGGGAGGCGCGCCGGCGGGCCGGATTGACGGGGATCGGTGGGCGCGACGGGTCGATCACAGTCCGGAAGCCGCGGGCGAAGAGTGCCGGAACCAGCGCCAGGCCGCGTCCCCCGATGCGTATGTCGGCTGCCGGTCAGGATGCCGTGTGATCCGTGCCGCTCAGCCACGACTGGTCGCCGGTCCACACGGTCCGGGAGTCGAGCGCTGCGAAGAACGCCGCCGTTCGGTGTGGATCGCGATATCCACCCCCGACCGCAGGTGGCCCTCGTGTCCCCCCGCAATGCCCCACTGACCCCGACCGGCAGACCGCGTCTGGCCCACTGTGCCGTGGACGACGGCTGGCCCCTGCGGCGAGCCGCGGAACGCTTCCAGGTCAGCCACACCACCGCCGCCCGCTGGGCGAGCCGCTGACGGCAGCTGGCGGCCGAGGGTATGCACCACTGCTCCAGCCGCCCCCATCACCAGGCGCGCCGCGCCCTGGGCGCCTCCGAGGAGCAGGTCGTGCAACCGCGACGCGAGCACCGCTCAGGCTCGCGGCCCGTCCCGGCATCGCCGCATCCACCGCCCACCGCATTGCGCACCCTTGCGGTCTGCCCGCTCTCGCCTCGCTGGACCGGGCCACCGAAGAAACCCGTCTGCCGCTACGAGCGCGCCAGGCCCGGCGAGTTGGTCCACATCGACGTCAAGAAGCTCGGCCGCATCCCCGGCAGCGGCGGCCACGAGGTCCTCGGCCGCGCGGCCGGCGGTCCGAACAAGGACTGCCGCAACGGCGTCGGACAGGCCTACCTGCAACACCGCTCCGGACCAGCGGCCACACCTCAGCCAGCCGCGTCCCCAAACTCACAGGTCAATACACCTAGGCCTTCCGGGCCAGACCGGCGGCGATGAGATGCTCCCACACGGTGAGCTCCCGTTCGCCGCTGCTGTCGACCGTGTCAGGACGCCACCGGGACGCGGGGACGATCCCAGGGTCGAGGATCTCCATGCCATCCAGCAGGGATTCGATCTCCTCGTCGGTGCGCCACCGGCCGCGGCCGAAAGTCTGCTGGAGGACTCCCTCGGCCTCCGCTGTCTCCGGGTTGTTGCCGGAACGGAAGTGGCTGACGAAGAAGTAGCTCCCGGCGGGCACGTGGTCGCGCCAGAAGCGGACGATTCCAGCCGGGTCTTCCTCATCGTTGACGTGGTGAAGGATGGCGCTGAACATGACGGCGACGGGGCGATCGAAATCGATCAGTTCCAGGGTGTCCGGGTGGGTACGAACGCTTTCGGGGTTGCGCACATCGGCCGGAACGACTCTGGTCCGGTCGTTCTCCTCCAACAGTGCACGACCGTGGACCAGGACTTGGGGATCGATGTCGACGTACACGACCCGCGACTCCGGAGCGTGCCGTTGCGCGACCTGGTGGACATTGTCGGCGGTCGGAAGACCACTACCCAGGTCGATGAACTGCCTTACGTCGGTGGTCGTCGCGATTTCCCGAACAGCCCGGGTCAGGACTGCACGGTTGGCGAAGGCGATCGCTACCGAACCCGGTAGGTCACGTCTGAATACGTCGCCGATCTCCCGGTCCACGGCGTAGTTGTCCTTGCCGCCGAGGAGGTAGTCGTAGACGCGGGCGATGCTGGGCTTGGTGGGGTCGATGGAGAAGCCTTCATCCGTCATGGCGACCATCTTCCCCGGCAACATCGCCTGCTGACCATCACTTGGGGATCCTTAGAACCGTCACCTACGTGGTCCACAAAGCGCGGCCCCGCCGTCACCTGCCCCGAGTGCTCTTGAGGCGTCCACGCGCAGGTCTTGCGACAGCGTGCGGTTCTTCTGCCACGCGCCCCGGAGTGGCCGCCATCGTGCAAGGCGCCAGTCGAGTCGAGAGCCCACCTGCTCGTCTGTGGCGTCAATCCCGAGTGGAATGATCTCGTGCTGTGGCTGGTGTGGCCACGGCGGCGGGCGGTGCCGATTCCGCGCGACGCCGCCCGGTCCGACGTCGACCAGCCCCTCTCCCCCTCCCCCCTCTCCCCCACTCCCTCCAGGGCCTGCCCGGACCTCTGCGGCCTGCACAGGACAAGGCAGGACAACCGGGCGCAGGCAGAAGCCCACCAATATCTTCCGGGGACGCTCACACCCCAGCCGTGGTGGTGCGCGCCGGCATCGTCAGGCTCTCACCGACCGCCCGCTACAAGGCGGCCGCGTCACTCCGTCTCGCCGCCTCGCACGCCGCCACGCTCCTGCGGAGCCTGCCCGTGGCGACGAACCGTGAGTTCCGACCAGGGGCTTCGCCGACGGCGAGGGCCGCAACTGCCGGGGAAGAGCCGTCCCCGGCCGGGCGACGAGCGTATCGCCGCTGTGCCGTACGTTCTCGCGGACACAGACTCCCCTTCGCATGGATGCTCGCCGCATCCCCCAGCACTCACTGTCGTACGACGAGAACACAGCCCCTACGCCGTCCCCCGCTCGGACGGTCCGGCCGCCGTCTGTGAGATCGCCGAGGAAGCGGTGAACAGCGCCTGGACGGCGGCGCGGACCTGGTCGGCGACGACCTCGGGGGTGGAGGCGTCGAGCTTGCCGTCCAGGTGCAGGAATGCCAGGCCGTGGACGAGGGCCCACACGGTGGTCGACAGTGCGTCCGTATCGGCGCCGGGAAAGGCCGCGCGGACGATTCCGCGGACGTATTCCGTGATGGCGACGGTCGCGGCCACCCGTTCCTCACTGGTCGGATCGCAGGGCTCCGCGAACATCACCCGGAACAACGCCGGGTGCTCGAGCGCGAAGCGCACGTAGGCGACGGCGACCGCGGCGAGTTCATCGGGAGTCACGGGCGAGGGATGAGCAGCGGCCAGGTGCTCGGCGAGTTCACGGTAGCCCTGTGCGGCGACCGAGGAGACGAGGGCGTCGCGGTCCGCGTAGTGGCGATAGGGGGCCGTGGGCGACACGCCGGCCCGCCGGGCGACGGCCCGCAGCGACAGCGCGGCGCTGCCGTTCTCCTCGAGCAGTTCCCGTGCCGCGCGCAGGCACGCGGCACGCAGATCGCCATGGTGATACGGGCCACTCGCTTGCGACACAGGTCACACCCCACATGTTTGCAGCGTTAACATCGCCGGTCTAATGTAAACAGCGCATACATCGTAAGCGATCGAGATGAAAGAGGGGACCCGGATGACCAGCGAGCTGTTCTCGCCACTGTCCCTACGCTCCGGACAGGTGCTGGGCAACCGCATCGCCAAGGCGGCCATGGAGGAGAACATGGCCGGCGACGGCCAGCTGCCCGACGGTCAGCTGCTGGCTCTGTACCAGCGATGGGCCGGTGGCGGCACCGGACTGCTGATCACCGGCAACGTCATGGTCCACGCCGAGGCGCTGACCGGCCCCGGCGGCGTCGTGCTCGACGAAACCGCACCGCTCCAGCCGTTCACCGAGTGGGCCAAGGCCGGCAAGGCCGGGGGCGGGGCGATATGGATGCAGATCAACCACCCCGGCCGCCAGGTCCAGGCGGACATGCCCGGCGTCGTGTGGGGGCCGTCCGCGGTCGGCGTCGATCTGGGAAAGCACAGCGGCCGCTTCGGCCGTCCCACCGCGATGACCCCCGAACAGATCAACGCCACCGTGACCCGGTACGCCGTCACGGCCCACCGCGCCGAGGAGGCGGGGTTCGACGGTGTGGAGGTCCACGCCGCCCACGGCTACCTGTTGTCGCAGTTCCTCTCTCCTCTGGTCAACAAGCGCACCGACCAGTGGGGCGGACCGCTGGAGAACCGGGCCCGGATGCTGCTGGATGTCGTCCGCGCCGTCCGCGCCGCCGTCTCACCGTCCTTCGCGGTCGCGGTGAAGCTCAACTCCGCCGACTTCCAGCGCGGCGGATTCGATGCCGACGACGCACGGCAGGTGATCGCGATGCTCGAGCCGCTCGGCGTCGACCTGGTCGAACTCTCCGGCGGCAGCTACGAGAGCCCGGCGATGACCGGCCGCCCCGCCGACGCGCGTACCCAAGCTCGCGAGGCCTACTTCCTGGACCTGGCGAAGGACCTGGTCAAGACCAGCCCGCTGCCACTGATGCTCACCGGTGGCATCACCCGACGCGACACCGCCGAAAAGGTCCTCGACAGCGGCGTGGCGCTCATCGGCATGGGTACGGCCCTCGCCGTCACCCCGGACCTGCCCGACCGCTGGCGCCACGGCCGCGAGGCCGACCGGCAGCTGCGGCCGGTGACCTGGTCCGACAAGGCCCTCGCCTCGGCCGCCGGCATGGCGCAGGTCCGCCACCAGATGCGCCGCATCGCCCGCGGAAGCAACCCCGCGCCCGGCACCCACCCGGCGTACGCCCTGATCTCCGAGCGGCGCCAGCAGCGACGGGCACTGCGCCGCTACCGCGCCTGGCTGCCCGCGCCGCGGCACACCCCGTAAGCGCGCCGCGTCCGTCGCCCCAGTGGCCGGTCCGGAGCACCCGGGACGCCGCCCGACAGATACTCGGCACCGGAAGAAAGTCCTCGCTGTACCGTGCGACGCCGAAGTCCGGTGCCGCCGGGTCTGCTGGGGTCGCCCTCCAGCCAGATGCGCGTAAGCCGAGGGGACGGACTGTTGTCCAGCTCCGGTACCTCTCAAGACGCCGCCGGTCCACTCCGAATGCAGATGCTGTGATCGTGGATGCCGTCACCCACGCGCAGGCGGTCGAGGACGCTGTGAGGGCCGCGGCCGCCACTACGCGGGCGGCACGTCGCGGATGGATGCCGACACCCACGACCTGCTGGTTCATGGGATCGCGGCGTGGGAGGTCGAGAACCCCGATCAGGCGCTGCCCGGCTCGCCGACAGGGAAGGTCGCGGGCGGTACGGTCGAGGGCGACGTCCCCCACACTGTGGCGATGCCGGGTCCGGACAACGTGCTCTCCCCCCAGGAGTTCACCACTTTCACTCCGTGACGTCCCGGCGGCTGTCGCGTTGGCAGCGCATCGGGCACACGATGGACCTGCTGCTCCGGTGGTGGGGCTGCGGTATGGGAACCGAGTCGTCTGAGGCTGCGTCCTGATGGCGGACAAGGACGGATCAGATGCCCTGAAGTGGACGACTGCCAGGACCGGTGACGGCACAAGTGGAGGAAGACCTTTGATGGTTGTACGCCCGAGCCGGCGTGGGGTACTTGCCGGGGTCGCCGCGACGGCTCTCACCGTCGTTCTCCCCGCCGGGGGAAGGGCCTTCGCCCAAGGCGCAGGGCGCGAGGAGAGCATCGGACAGTTGCGCGATCTCGAGCGCACGCATTCCGCACGGCTGGGGGTCTTCGCCCAGGATCTGGCCACTGGCAGGACGCTGCGGTACCGGGCGCGGGAGTTGTTCCCGATGTGCTCTACGTTCAAGACGATCGCCGTGGCAGCAGTGCTGAGGGACCTCGACCGTGACGGCACGTTCCTTGCCAAGCTGATCCGTTACACGAACAAGGACGTCACCGAGTCCGGCTACGCACCGATCACGGGGCTGCCGGACAACCTCGCAGGCGGCATGACCGTCGACGACCTTTGCGCGGCCGCCATCGACTACAGCGACAACGCGGCGGCGAACCTACTGCTGCGTGAGCTCGGCGGCCCGCGCGCGGTCACCCGCTTCTGCCGTTCGATCGGCGACACCGTGACCCGACTGGACCGGTGGGAGCCCGATCTGAACTCGGCAGAGCCAGGAAGGACAACCGACACCTCGAGCCCGCTCGCCCTCGGCCGGACCTACAGCCGGCTCACCCTCGGCAACGCCCTTGAAGAGGTGGACCGGGACCGATTGACCCGGTGGCTGCTGGGCAACACGACCAGCGGAAATCGGTTCCGCGCCGGGCTGCCCCAAAACTGGACGGTCGCCGACAAGACCGGCACCGGCGACTACGGCACAACCAACGACGTAAGCATCGCATGGCCGCCCGGCCAGGGCCCGGTCGTGCTGGCGGTCCTGTCCACGAAGCACGACTCCGCAGCACCGGCAGACGAGTCCCTCGTCGCCGACACCGCCGCACTTGCGGCGGCAGCGCTCACCTGACTCCCGATGGCACAGGACCGCGATCGGGTCGCACCGGAGCCAGCGCACCCCTCGGCCGCCTCCCCGCACCAGGCACCACCGAAGCCGACCAACAGAACGAGGCCGAGGTCATCTTCCGCCGACTGGTGGGGTACCAGCTCTACGGGGCTGGGTGGTGGCGCCGGTAGTGGCGGGCGACGCGCACACGGTTGCCGCACGTCGGAGAGCACCATTCCCGGCGCGCGTGGTTCTTGACGAAGAAGAGCGCACAGTTCGGTGCCAGGCAGGGACGCAGGCGATCGCGGTCGGGTCCGGTGAAGAGTTCGACAGCCTGATGCGCGATGAGCTGGACGGCAAGGTCAGCGGCCGCCCCGGGGCCCCGATAGGCACGTGACGGTTGCCCGTGGGCGGGCCAGACCAGCTCGGGCCATGCCTGAGCGAGAGCGTTCAGTGCGCTGATCGCCTGCGGCCGTTGCAGTTCCAGTTCCGGCGCCGTGGCCGGAGGGCGCGGATCCTTGGTCGCCTCCGCCGCAAGTCGTCGCAGCGAGTCACGCAGTGCACGCAGCGCCCCGGCGACCGGGCGCACCGCGTCCTCGTCGAGTTGGTCGGCGCTGATCCCGGTCTCGGTTCCGACTCGGCCGGCGACCGCGCACAGCCAGGCTGCGGCGTCGGCGTCACTGTCGAGGGCGTCGTGGGTGCGGCCACGGTCGACGGTGATGGTGTTCATCAGTTCGACGGGCAGCGGTTCCCCCATCAGCGGCGCGCTCGTGGTCACTCCCTCGGTCGTCATGCTCCCACGATACCGCTGAGCTAATGGGTGGCGAGTAATCCATCCATTTGACAGACGGGGAACACGGAGCGATGCTTCTAACGCTAAAACAAGCAGCCAACCATTAGTGGCTGGCGTGAGTGATCAAATGGAGTGCGCTATGCCGACCTTGCCCCAGATCAACCCCGTAGAGGCCAGCGGAGAGGCCGCTACGCTGCTCGCCGAGCTCAAGAAGAGCGTCGGCTCCGTTCCGAACATGGCGAAGGCGATGGCGAACAGCCCCGCGCTGCTCAAAGGCTGGATGAGCCTGTCCGGCGCACTCGCCGACGGAGTGCTGTCCCCCGCCGTTCGCGAACGCCTCGCACTGGCCACCGCCGAGTACAACGGCTGCGCCTACTGCCTGTCCGCCCACACCTTCCTGGGCAAGAACGTCACCAAGCTCGACAGCGACGAGATCGAGCGCGCCCGCCACGCCCAGTCCGCCGACCCGCACACAACCGCCCTGCTCGCCCTCTCCGACGCCATCGCCCGTGGGCGCGGCACGGTGGACGAGACCGCACTCAAGACCGCCCGGGCGGCCGGTGTCACCGACGCCGAAATCGCCGAGGTCGTCGGCAATCTCGCCCTGAACATCCTGACCAACTACTTCAACATCGTTGCCGACACCGACAACGAATTCCCTCTCGTCACGCCGCACCAGCACGCCTGACGCCCCAGCCGTGCGGGTCGCCCCCTGTCCTGCCGACGGCGACCCGCACGCCCACCTCGAGAGACCGATCTCGGGCGGCTCCCGCGCCTTCACCGGGTTCCAGGCGATCGCTGCCGCATGAGTCACCAGTCCGCAGAGCGCGAAGGGCAGAGGTCTCCCTTGATCGCGGACCCGCTCTGAGATCGGCTGGAGGTGGGGCGAGGACCGGGCCCGGCGGCGGACTGCAACGTGGAAGACGGTCCGGTCGGTGCCGTCCGCCCGGTCCACGCGGTAGGCGTATCGAAGTCACGCCCCCACGTACCCTCTTTCCCGTGCCCGTCTCTCGCCTGCATCGCGTTGCCGTCCTTGTGCTCGAGGGTGCGAAGCCGCTCGATGTCGGAATTCCCGCGCAGGTTTTCACGACTCGCACGAGCATGCCTTACGAGGTGCGGGTGTGCGGGGCGGCACCCGGTCTCGTGACCGGCGGCGACGGCCTGTCGTACTACGTCGCCCACGGCCTCGACGCGCTTGCGTGGGCCGACATCGTCTTCGTCCCTGGCTACCGGTTCCCGGATCGTGACGACCCGCCGCAAGCCGTCGTTGACGCCCTGATGGGCGCCCATGATCGGGGCGCGCGGCTCGCCGCCATCTCGACGGGCGCCTTCGCGCTCGCCGCCACAGGCCTGCTCGACGGCAAGCGCGCCACGACGCACTGGCATTACACGCGGGCGCTCGCGGCGAAGCATCCGCTCGTCCAGGTCGACGAGAACGTTCTGTTCGTCGACGAGGGCAGCGTACTGACGTCGGCCGGCGCAGCATCGGGCATCGACCTGTGTCTGCACATCCTGCGCGGCGACCTCGGAGTGGCCGCTTCGAACCACGCGGCCCGGCGCCTGGTCGCGGCTCCCTACCGCAGCGGCGGTCAGGCGCAGTACGTGCCGCGCAGCGTGCCCGAGCCACTCGGTGAGCGGTTCGCCGCCACCCGCGAGTGGGCGCTGCACCGGCTGGGCGAGTCCCTCACCCTCGAGGTGCTCGCCCGGCATGCTGCGGTGTCGCCGCGCACCTTCTCGCGGCGCTTCGTCGAAGACACGGGATACACGCCGATGCAGTGGGTCATGCGCGCCCGCATCGACCTGGCCCGTGAGCTGCTCGAGCGTTCGGAGCGGCATGTGGAGCAGATCGCCGCCGACGTCGGTCTGGGCACCGGTGCCAATCTGCGGTTGCACTTCCATCGCATCCTCGGTACGACGCCCAGCGAGTACCGACGCACCTTCGCCCAGGGCGAGTAGCCGACCGCCACCTGGCGCGATCCTTTTGAACCGTGGCGATCACGCCGCTGTCGCGGGCGGATGCAGCGCGCGAAATTGATGGTGAACCGAAGGGACACCATTCATGACGCGCATCGCCATCAACGGATTCGGCCGCATCGGACGCAATGTGCTGCGTGCACTGCTGGAACGCGACAGCGGCCTGGAGATCATCGCGGTCAACGACCTCACGGCGCCCGCCACCCTTGCGCGGCTGCTCGCCTACGACACGACGGCCGGCCGGCTCGGTCGCCCGGTGACCGTCGACGGGAACGCCCTTGTCGTCGGCGGCCGTCGCATCACGGTGCTCGCCGAGCGTGAACCGGCGCGGCTGCCGTGGGCCGAACTCGGCGTGGACATCGTGCTCGAGGCGACCGGCCGCTTCACGTCGGCCGAGGCCGCCCGCGCCCACCTCGCCGTCGGCGCGAAGAAGGTACTGGTCAGTGCACCGTCGGATGGTGCCGATGTCACGCTCGCGTTCGGGGTCAACACGGACGCCTACGACCCGGACGTGCACACGATCATCTCGAACGCCTCATGCACGACCAACGCGCTTGCGCCGCTGGCCGCGGTGCTCGACGACCTCGCCGGCATCGAGCACGGCTTCATGACAACGGTGCACGCCTACACGCAGGAGCAGAACCTGCAGGACGGTCCGCACCGCGACGCCCGCCGCGCCCGTGCCGCCGCCGTCAACATCGTGCCGACCACGACGGGCGCGGCCAAGGCGATCGGCCTCGTGCTGCCGAACCTCGACGGCAAGTTGTCGGGCGACTCGATCCGCGTGCCGGTTCCGGTGGGCTCGATCGTCGAACTCAACACGACTGTCACCCGCGACGTGACGCGCGACGATGTGCTTGCGGCGTACCGCGCCGCGGCGGCGGGGCCGCTCGCCGGCATCCTCGAGTACTCGGACGACCCGCTCGTGTCGTCCGACATCACGGGCAATCCGGCCTCGTCGATCTTCGACTCGGCCCTCACCCGCGTCGACGGCCGTCACGTCAAGGTGGTCGCGTGGTACGACAACGAGTGGGGCTTTTCGAACCGCGTGATCGACACGCTCGAGCTCCTCGCCACCCGCTGACCGGCGCCGGGGCCATATCCCGCCTCCGGCGACCGCACCGTCTGATAGCTCTTGTGGGCGCTCCCGTTGGCCAGTTGGGTCGGCTGGAGCGCTCGGTCACGCCTACGACCGAGCGCTTCGGTCGGCCGCTCTGATGCTCGGCGTCGAACTGCTCGGTGAGCTTGTCTCCGTGGTGAGGAAGTGCGCTCGTGAGGAGGCGAGGGAAGGGGCCTGGCGAACAGCCTCGGGCGGTCGGGAAGGGCGGTACCGTGATCGAGAAGGTGGTCCCGTAGTCCGCACGGTAGGACGAGCCCCTCCCCCGGCCGGCTCGGGGGCGGCCCCTCTCGCCGCCCCGGTACTGGAGGGCTCAGGGTGACGCCGGCGATCCGGACGAGCCCAGGCCTGTGCCCCGCGAGCGGGCGGGGCACAAGCCCATGGTGACGCTCTGCGATGCCGAGGTGTCAGGTCAGGCGGGCGGCAGGGACCACTTCTGCGCCGACGTGCCGTTGCAAATGAAGATCTGCAGTCGGGTGCCTTCCGTCGTCGACGAGTTGGGATCGTCCAGGCAGAGACCGGAGTTGGTGTTCTTCAGGCTGCCGTCCGTGCCTGCCTGCCACTTCTGGGCGCCCGTGCCGTTGCAGGTGTAGAGCTGCACCAGGGTGCCGTTGGAGGTTCCGCTGTTCGACACGTCGAGGCACTTGCCGAGGGTCCGCAGGCTGCCGTCGGAGGCGATCGACCAGTCCTGAGCATAGGTGCCGTTGCAGCTCCACAGCCGGATCGCTGTGTGATCGGCGGTGCCGGAGTTGTCGTCGTCGATGCACAGAGCGGAGTTCACGCCTGCCTTGACGGGTCCTACGCGTGGCTTCGACGGTGTGCCGGCATCACCGGGATAGGAGGGCGGGGCGGCAGCGGCGGTCGCCGCCCAGTTCCTGTTCGGGCTGGTGCCGAGCGTGTAGGTGAGCGTGCCTCCGGAGGTGATGGCGGCCGTCGGCGCGTAGGCGTTGTTCCATGCGGAGTCGTTGAACGTCGCGGACTGCACGTAGGGCGCGTCGTCCGCCGCGCCGTTGCCGTTGATCGTGAGGGTCTTCCCGGTGGGCAGCGTGATCACGGCTTGGGGGAACAGGGGTGAGCCGAGGGCGAGGTCGGACGTTCCGGGGGTCATCGGGTACATGCCGAGCGCCGACCACACATACCAGGAGCTCATTGCGCCGAGGTCGTCGTTGCCGTCTGCGAGGCCGGCGGGGCTGTTCGACCAGATCTGGTCCTGGATCGAGCGCACGGTCCCCTGGGTCTTGTAGGGCTCGCCGATGTAGTCGTACTCCCACGGCAGTTCGATGCTGGGCTCGTTGCCGACCCACGCGTAACCGTTGGCGCCTGTGTAGCTGCGCAGCACGGTGTCGAGGTAGTCGTTCATCGCCTTGTCGCCGCCCCTGGCAGTGGCGAGTCCGGCGACGTCGAAGGGCACCATGCCCGAGTAGATCCACGAGTCGGCCTCCACCATGTCCGTGCCACTGGTGGGATCGAATCCGCCGGTCCAGGAGCCGTCGGCGTTGCGGGGCTGGACGAAGCCGGAGGCCGGGTTCACCACGTTGCGCCAGTCCTGCGCACGATGGGCGTACGTCTGCTGGCTCCGGCTGTCGCCCAGGGCTCCGGCGAAGGCGGAGAGGGCGAAGTCCGCGGTGTTGTACTCCAGTGTGGTGGCCGCCGGACCGTAGAAGTTGCAGCAGCCGTAGCTGCCGTCGTGGGGCTCGTAGCCGGGGCTGTTCAGGTAGTTGAGGCCCGGCCGGTCGTTGTTGGCGGTGCTCGCCTGTTTCAGCAGGCCCGACAGCGCCTTGGGCGTGTCGAAGTCGCGGGCGCCGAAGGCGTAGTAGTCGGCGATGATCGCGGCCGCCGGGTCACCGACCATGACGTAGGACTCTCCGTTGTTCTCCGACCACTTGGGGAAGATCCCGGTCTGGGCGTAGTCGTCGGTCATCGACTGGGCCGTGTCGGAGGCGACTTGCGGACTTATCAGGGCCTCCAGCTGCGCCTGGGATCGGTAGATGTCCCAGCCCGAGTAGTTGGCGTAGGCGGCGGTGTGCCCGGTGTCGACGGTGTGCGTCTTGCCGTCGAACCCGAAGTACTGCCCGTTTGTGTCGCTGATGACGTTCGGGTGCAGCAGCGAGTGGTAGAGCGCCGTGTAGAAGATCTTCTGCTGGTCCGAAGTGCCACCGGCGATCTGAATCCTGTCGAGCGCCGTGTCCCAGGCCTGGTGCGCGGCGGTCCGGATGCCGTCGAAGTTCCATCCGGGGTTCTCCGCGCCGCGGTTGGCGGTCGCGTTCGCCACGGAGACGTACGAGATGCCGACCTTGGCCTGAACGACCGGGTTCGCCGTCGTGTCGAACGTGACGTGCGCATTCGATGCGGCGCTCGCCGCGGTCGAGACGTCCGGTGTCACCGGGCGATCGACGGGCTTCGGCATGGCGCCGTGCAGTTGCGGTCTGTTCGGCTGCTCGGGAGCGTTCTTGTCGGCGCGTCCGGCGGACGGTGCCGGCCGGTTCGCCTGGTGGGCGAGCGAGCTGCCGCTGGAGGTGAAGGGCCGGTCGAAGAGCATGTCGAAGAATACGGTGTAGGTGTTTCCGGCGCCGCAGAACCGTCCGCTGGTGACCTGGCCGCTGACTTCGGTGGCGGAGACGACGTTGAACTGCGTCGCGGAGGCGCCGTTCTGGCTTCCGGTCAGCTTGAAGACAAGGTTGGCCTGGGGGGAGGCGGGGAAGGTGAAACGCGCCATGCCGCTGCGCGTAGTGGTGGTGAGTTCGGTGGTCACCTTGTTGTCGAGGGCGACCTTGTACGATCCGGGTGACGCGGACTCGTTGGCATGCGAGAAGGAGTCCGTGGCGCCGTTGTCGACAGCCCCCACCGTGGGCAGCATCGGCACGTCACCGGCGGCCCCGCAACCCGGTCCCGCGATGTGGGTGAGGCTGAACCCCGAGATCGAGGAGTCCTTGTACTCGTAGCCGCCGCCGGGCGGCCTGGACGAGGTGTCGGGACCCCACTGCACCATGCCGAAGGGGACGTCCGCGCCGGGGAAGTCGTTGGCGTCATTGGTCGTGCCGATGAAGGGGTTGACCAGATCCGCCGGGGACGACACGAGGTGCGTCGGCCGTTCCGACGTCCAGGGTGTCGCCCAGGCGAGGGGAGCGGGTAAGGCGTACGAGCCCAGGAGAGCGGCACCGGCGCCGACCCCCAGGACGGCGCGGATCCGGAGGCCGCGCGGAGGGCGTCTGCGACGCCGGTGGCCGACGAACGGAATCGGGTACATCGATGTACCTCCTGCGTGGGGGGTGGCGAACGCCGGAGTGCCCAGCCGGACACGGGAAACGACTCGGCCGATGATTCGATGCGGCGTGACAACGTTGTCCCAGGCTGCCGAAGCCCTTCAGGATTCGTCGCCTACTGCTCTTGGGCAACGGTGTCTCGGCTCTCGAAATCTTCGACCTGCCGCCCACCGTGGGGACTTCGAACACTCAGATGCGGAGCACTGCCGCAACGTAATAAGGAGTCGTGCACACGTCAATGCCGAGGGAGGGGTCGCACACTGTCCGAGGCGCCGGGTGAGCCAATCAGGCCACCATAGGCCAAGCCCTGACGGTATATCAGGCGTGCTGGCCGAATTCCGCCCACACCACCTTCAAATCACCCCACCACCTACGCGAAATCATGACAAGCGGCTACGATCCTTGCGAACACGATGGTTCGCGGCGCCCGGCACACCGGCGGCTACCTGCGCGACCTGGTCGCGCACCGTACGCGCACGGTCGACGCGCCGGGCGACCCGACGGTGGGTACGGAGGCAGGCGCGTTCCTGGGCACGAGCCGCGTCTACGTCCTCGCGACGGACGACCATGAGTACGTACGCGACATGCGGACGGGCCACACGCGATCGCTCCTGCCCGACGACACCGGCATGCGGTTCCCCGTCTATGACAGGCACGCGCGCGTGGCGGCGTTCCAGTCCTTCAAGAAGGACTGGGTTCCAGGGGACACGAACGGCGTGGGGGACGTCTTCCTCGTGCGGCTGCGGTGATGGCGTCATCGACTTCCCACGGCTTCGGCCGCGCCACCCCGTACGCCTGATCATCAGTCCCGGAGCGATCCAACCACCTTGAAGATCATTTCATTAGGGGTTCCAAGGCAACGGTGACATCCTCGGAGCCCGCCGTGTGAAGTCGGGGTGGTGACCTCGTAGCGTTGTCAGGGCTTGGCGAAAACCGCGCTTCTGAGCAGGGCTTCGCCGACGAGAGATGCCAGGCCGGGGGCGTCGGGATCGGTGCCGGCCAGGGCGCGCAGACGGGCGGCGCAGCTGCGGATGGGGGTGTCCCGGTCGGTGTAGGGGTCGCACGCTGCGGGGTGAGGAAGAGGAAGTGAGGTTGCGCTGCTCGGGCCCGTCCTCGATGTCGGCGTACAGGTGGAGTGCGCCGGGGAGGCTCAGCCCCGAGTCGGCGTCGGTTCGTCCCACGGTGATCGTGGGATGACGTTGCTTAAAACCCTAGTTGCGTACTCCATCTGGCGGTATTGCGGTTACGGATAGCGCAGCGGGGCGTTGAACGTGCATGAGCGGAAGTCACCGACGGAAACGGTCAGGGTCGCGAGCGTTCGAGCAGGTGCAAGCACAGTTGGCTCGCGCGGCTGCTGCGATGGGTGCAGGGAAGAAGTCGCTGCGGCAGCGAGTGGAAGAAACGGTTCGCCCGGCGGAGGCGGAGGCGGAGGCGGAGGCGGACAATGGCCGTCGTAAGGCGGCGCCGCCCGGAATGAGCTGAGGTCATTCGCCAGGGGAGGGCGCATACGGCCACGCTGGTCCGCGACACGGCGGTCGATAGACAGGTCGCACGCGCACAGATCTTCGGCGCACTGCTCCCCCACTGGCCCAGTCGTTGGCGGACGACCCGTTGTCGCGCGCCCGGGCTAGCGCCACCTTCTCCCCAGGGCTGGATCACGTGCCCGCAGCGTGTCGGGCGTGCGAGTGTGCGTGCATCCCGATTCGTGCAGACGAGGACGAGTGTGAGGACTCGTCGGGGGACGGCGGCACATGGGGCGTCGCGACGTCGTTCGCCGGACCCTCCGCACCCACCGTCGCGCTCTCGTTGGCGACGGGGCCCTTCGCAACGGGGGACGCACGGTGACCGAACAGGACGGCTGCCAGGCCCAGCACGCTCCACAGGGTAAGGACAGCGACGTGGCCCGCGCTGTCATTGCCGTTGAAGTAGGCCGTACCGCGCACGAGGCTCGCGCCGGCGCCCGGCGGCAGCCACTGGCCGATGTCATCAACCGCCTTGGGCAGTAGCTCTGGTGCGGATGTGCTGCCGGAAAACGGATTGCCGACAAAGACCATGAGCGCCGCGCTCAGCCCGAGCCCCGCCGAGCCCACAAGAGCGACCACCCCGGCAGTGGTGGCGCTGATAGCGAGAATGGTGAGTGCCAAGGAAGCCCAGGTTGCCAGATGATCGTGCGGCATCGCACCGAGAAAGCCCTGGGCAACCACGTAGACCCCGAGGGCTGCCGCTCCGCTCACCACGATCAAGGCCATGAGACGCGACCAAGGTCGCAGCCTCAGTGACATCGCAATGACCAAGGCAATCATGATGCTGCAGATCGTCAGCGGCAGAACCGCCGAGCTGAAGACCACGCCCCGGGGGTCATCTGCCGAGGTCTGAACGACATCCACAACCCTCGCTCGGATCTGCGCCGGCTTCTTGGTGACGGCCTTACCTCGCTTGGACCGAGCGGACCGGGCAGATGAGGCAGTGCGGTCCGCGGCCGCCTTGGACACATGGGCGGCCAGTTGCTGGCCCGTATTGCCCAGCAACTGCGCGACGGTCGGACTCGCGGCAGTGGACTCCAGCACGGTGACACTGCCGGGGGTGACGACGAAGGCACCGTAAACGTCCCGCTCCCTGATAGCGGACCGCGCCGACGCCTCGTCGGGGTAAAAATGGAAGTCAAAGCCGCCCGGCTTGCTGTGAGCCAGGCCCTCGACCGCGCCCTGGCTCGCCGTACTCGTGCCCACGATCCCCACTGGCAGGTTACGCGGCGCTATGCGCGCCGCAGGCCACGCATAGGCCATCACTGCCAGTGAGATCACCAGCGGCAATGCCACTGCCATGATGGCCACACGACGCCATGTCTGGTTTCCCGCCAACGGGGTCTTCACGGTCTTGCCTCCCTAAGACGAATGATCGTTCTCCAGGGATCCAGTCTGCTAGGCTCGCCGCCAGATGGTCAAGACGAACATTCGTTTTTCTTTGGAGAGGATGCCCCCATGCCGAAGGTGTCCCAGGAGTACATGGACGCTCGCCGTACCCAGATTCTGGACGCAGCCCGACGATGCTTCCTGCGCGACGGATTTCACTCAACGTCGATGCAGGATCTGTTCGCAGAGTCCGGGCTCTCGGCGGGCGCGGTCTACCGGCACTTCGCGAGCAAAGACGAGATGATCCTGGCTATTGCCGAAGAGAACATGCGTGAGGTCCTGACGCTCGTCCACACCGTCGCCACAACTCGGCCCAGGGGCTCCGTAGGGGCGGTCATCGCCGATGTCCTCGACCTCGTTTCAGCTCGATCCGCGGAACACGACATCGCAAGGCTGGCAGTGCTGGCCTGGTCCGAGGCCCTGCGAAACCCCACGTTGGCCGGACAGTTCAGCACCCTGCTGAACCAGATGCGCTCCGACCTCGCAGAGGTCGTGCGAGAGCACCAGGAAAGTGGCGCTCTGCCGAGGGGGGTGACTGCCGAGTCGATCGCCGGCGCGCTGGTCTGCTTGCTACCCGGCTACATCCTCCAGGTGGCCATGCTCGACCCCACGCTCGTGGATGGGGTCGGCGACGCGGTTCGGGCTCTGTGGCCGGATCCGGCCACGCCCTGACCGGCTCCGTCGTTGGACGAGCAGGACCGACCACCCGGCGACACCGATCAGTCCTGGGTTGAGGGTCCGGTAGAGAAGATCAGCGGCCGTGGCGGCCGCCATCGGCATTCCGCCGTGATGCAGAGTCAGGACCAGAGCCGCGTCGAGAGGGCCAAGTCCCGCGGGCAACAGAGGCAGAGCCGACACGGCCGTCATCGCAGCGACGTAGGCGAGCAGCACCTTGTCCGAGGCCGGGGCCGAGCCCACCGCATGGCACACAGCGAGCACACACACGAGATCGCCGACCCAGTTGATCAGGGCAGCGCCAAGCCCCAGGACCCAGAAGCGAGCCGGAGGCCGCACGGCAGCCAGCTCCCCCAGCAGGCCATCGACCGACGTCTGCCCGTCCTTGCCCCTCCGCAGTCTCCGCCACACACGAAGCAGGGCGCTCACCGGCCGGCGCAGCGCACTGGTGCGCTGGACGAGCGCGAGCGCGGCGACGGTGACGGCACAAGCCGCTGAAACCTCAATGGCTGCCCCTGCAAGCTGGGCACTGTCCCCAGCCAGAGTCCTGCCAAATCCAGCAAGCATGACGAGTGTGACCGCGCCCAGAACACCGGTGACAGCATGGGTGAAGCCGATCAACGGCAGACTGGCACCCCAGGTACGCATACGCCGTGTCCGGTAGGTGATCGATACCAGGCTGCCGCCGGGCAGAGTCGCGCTGAGAGCGTTCCCCGCAAACACGGCGGAAACCACAGCGCTCAGTCTCACTCGCAGCCCGCCTGTACTCAGCGCCAGGCGCTGCAGCCGGGCGAAGGCCGCCATCGACACCGTCTCCGCGGCGACAGCCAGCAGAAACCAGGCGGGTTGAGCGTGGGACAGCTGGTCTGCCGCACGATGCGCGTAGGGCGCCACCAACACCAGCTCGACGCACAGCAACATCACGACGGCGCCCATGGTGACCGCCGCGCGTGGTCGAGAGCGTGACGGGGATGTGCACCCGTCGTCCTCGTCCACCTGTTCCACCCGGGCCTCCGCCCTCGAATCCGCAACCTGGTCGTGTTCGCGGTCGCCCGGCTCGGTCTGGTGCGAGCTGCTCATCACTGCACCGGCCACTGGGGCAGCACGCGCACCTGCGCCTGCAGATGCACGTGGCACCGCGTGTGCGGTGTGCGGGCCAGGCCCCATACGCTCGCACGAAATGGCACGTCAACGCGCACGGCTGCAACGTGGCCTCCGCCGTCTGCGATCGACGGCAGAGGACCGACAACATTCAACCGGCCAAGAGGGACGGCGTCAGTGACGCCGTTGAGCGTGAGCATGGCGGTGACCTCTTCCCAGGCGGTGCCCTGGTCGCCGTCGTAGTTCCGGACCAGCCGCAGCTCCCCGCTGGTCCCTGCCAGTTGGTGCCTCAGGGCTGCCCGAGGCCGCCATGCCCGTCTGCCATGGCCGGATGTGTCGCGGTCGGCTATGCGGAAGCGTGCCCACCCGCCGATCAGCTCCTCAGTGTCCGCGCTGACCAAAAAGGCGTCTTCGAGGTGCAGCGGCAGATACGAGCCGGCTCGCCCTCGATGCCGGCTGTGCAGCCAACTACTGGAGGCACTGGGGTCGTTGACGAGGCTGACAGCGGTCGACGGCCCCCATCGCATGGCTGCGGCACGTCTGCCGACGATACGAATGCGGCGCTGCAGTGCGCCGAAGAAGACGATGAGTGCGGCGCCCGCAATGGCGTCCACCAGATAGTGGTTGCTCGTTGCGACGACGTCCAGGGTTGTGAGAACGGGATAGGCGAGGCCGAGGATTCTGAGGGTCCTTCGCCGTGCGTGCCGGTAGAGGAGCCAGCCAGACCACAACGCCCATCCGACATGCAGTGATGGCATGGCCGCGTGTTCGTTGACGAGTCCGCCGAGCCCGTCCGGAGCGCTGGTCTCTCCGTTCCACCAGCCCCACTGCTGGACGTCGGCCACGCTGCCGTGGATTCCCGCACGGGGAAGCAGCCGGGGCGGCGTGGCGGGCAAGAGCCAGAACCCTATGAGGGCGCTCATGGTCGCCATGGCGAGCCAGGAGCGGGCACCGCGATAGCGCTCCGGGTGCATCCGGTAGAGCCAGATCAGCACGGCGGGCGTCACGACGAAGTGCAGGGTCGCGTAGAAGTACGCGGCAAGAACAGCCAGGACCGGAAGCTTGTGGAGTACCTGGTTGAGGGGCTGCTCCGGAGCGAAGTGGACGGCGTGCTCCCAGCGGAGGATGCTCTGGCCGTTGTGGTCCGCAACGGCAGTCCATCCTCCTTGCAGACCTCGGGTGGTGTCGTAGACGGCGTACAGCAATCCCACCAGCAGCCACTCCGCCCACCATCGAGGACGTGTACCGCCGTCCGGCGTAGGCGCGAGGCCCTGAATCCGGCGGCGCATGGAAGAGGCACGGTCGGCCATCGGCCGTCCTCATTCCCTCGTTGCGGTCTGCCCGGCCAGCCAGGCCGCGGTGAGCCTATGCCCGGCCCGGACCAGCCGCTGGGTGTCACGGAAGTCGATGAGGCTGGCCACGGGAGTGGTGACGGTGGGCAGTCGATGGACCGATCCGCGGACCGCCGCGACGTCCCGCCTTTCCCGTTCGTCCAAGATCTGGACAAGGGCCCGGGAGGCAGCGACCAGGGCCGCGTGAGCCGGGCGCCCCGCCTGTTTCGTGACCGCGGCGGGAAGCACGTACATAGTGGTTGCGCCGAGCCCCTCTGCCTGTAGGACAGGCAGGTCCGCCGCCACTCCCCCATCGATGAGCAGGTGCTTTCCTATGCGCACGGGGGCATACAGGCCCGGGAAGGCTGCCGAGGCGAGCAGGGCCGGGACGGCCTCCCCGCTGGAGAGGACGACCGCCGCACCAGTCTCGAAGTCGGTCGCCACGGCGTGCATCGAGACAGCAGCCTCCTCGAGTCGACCGACAGCGACAGCCGACCGCAGCACTTGCCGCAACGCTTCGCTTGAGACCGCCGCCTCGCTCCGGCCCAGCGCGGCTCTGGCCAGGGTCCGCAGTGAAAGCGGTGCCACGTGCCGACGCTTCAGACGCATCCAGAGCGCCTCCAACCGATCGATACCGCCGATGGTTGGGTCGGCAGCGAAGGCCGCGCCGTTCAACGCCCCAGCCGAGGAACCCACCACAAGGTCCGGTCTGATCCCTGCCTGGGTCAGCGCCCGCAGCATGCCGACCTGTGGCGCACAAAGGCTGCCGCCACCTTGCAGCACGAACGCAACGGTGCCGGTCGGTGCGGACCCGGCAGCCGCAGGCACCGTTGGCGTCCCGATGGCACTCTGCGGCCCCTGAGGCGGGGACACCGCCAGTCCCCCGACCTGCGCCGTGCTCATGCCACCACCCTCCTCCCGGAATGATCGTTCTTTTTTCATCCCCCATCCTGCAGGCCTCGGCGAGAATAGGCCAAGACGAACATTCGTTTTTCTTGTATTTCAACGCCACGGTAACTCAAAGTCACGGAGGGCATCTCGTGCAGGGTGACACCGACCGGGGGCCGAGCCCACCGGCGTCACGTGCGCCCACCAGGAGGCAGGGAGCCCCCTGCCGACACCCCCGTGCCCTCCGCCGTAGACGCCCTGCCCGCCGTTCCGCTCGGCCGCATCCACCGACTCGCCCCGCCCTGGCCGAAGCCAGTGCCCGGCACCACCGACGCCCTGAACATGCCTGGCCTGCTCGCCTTGCGGCCGAACGCGGCCACGGTAGGACGCCGCCCGAGCAGCCATGCGCATCGCGATCGTCAGGACGGCTCTCTGACCGACGCGGGTCGACCGGGCACCCCGACGCCGACGGCACGGCAGCGCTCTCGCTTGCAAAAAATAATCGTTCGTTTTACTTTCGGAAGGCGGGCGTCAGGGGACAGCCGCCCGCGGCCCGCCCAACCGAGAGCAACGGGGCGGGCGGCCCCGTCCCTGCGAGAGGCTGTAGCGGACATCGCAGGGCGGGGCGCTCAAAGCTGGTGGGCTCCCCGCAACGGTGGGGACACGGGGGCCACTCGGCGGGGGGTGTGCCAGCGTCGACACAGTCCGGTCATGCAGGCCTGGAGGCACCGCGGGAGGGGGTCACGTCCACTGGAGCCGTAGCACTGCAGCCCCAACTGGCATGTGCGGCCCCGGCCTTGAGAGTGGCAACCGCAGGATCGGACCCAGCTGAGTGCTCTGCCGGATGAGACAGGGGAATTGATGCGGCTGGTCGTCACGCTGGAAGGGCCGACACACCTCTGCTGGTCCGCATCCGCGACGCTTGCCCGTTTCTCCGCGTCCAGGTGCTTCCGCGCCCGGCCCACCAGCTGGCGGGCATCGGCGTTGGTCTGGCCGATGATCTCCACGATCCGCTCGTACGGCTAGTCGAATGCTTCCCGGAGCAGGTATGCCGCCCGGCCCGTGGGGATGAGATCTCCAACATCAGCACCACGACATCCAGTGCCTCCGGGGTTCGCGGCCCCCGGCGCCGGACGCCGGGCGCCGCTGATGGGACGTCACCGTGGACGGCGGCATACATGTCGGCGTGTCATCGGTGACGACAGAGCGCCCTTCGGCAGTCCGACAGTCTCGCCGTCGGCGGTCCAGGACAGGATCGCCCCCTCATGAACTCCATGAACTGCGTGGCACGGGCGATGGTGTCGCCCGCCTCCCGGCGCTGGGGCAGGGCACAGTTGACCAGCCTCCTGGACCGACCCTCGCCGACGCTCCGCGCTTTGCACCCGGCGCTCCCCGCACGGCGGCGTTCCCGCGATGTATACCGCCGCCCGGCACGACTCCACTCCGCTCCGCTCCGAAGTATGCGTATCCGGATCTGGATCCGGTCCTCAACGAAACCTACGGTGTCGTGATCGGGCACGAGCAGATCATCGCGATCCTCTCGAAGATGACTGGCTGCGACCGCGCCGCCAGAGCCCGGGCCTTAACTCGCGCCCCAGGCGTTACGCACGGTCACAGGCCGGGGTCGAGGTCGGTGACCTTGGCCTTGGCGCGGGCGAGTTGTTCCTCGGGCAGAGGGCACGAACGCCGGGTGGTGGTGTCGAGATGGACGCCGGTCAGTACGGTGACGGCGGCCACTTCTCCCGTTGCTGCGTTCTCCATCCGATGGCAGAAACGGATCACCTTGCTCCGCACCTCGAGGAGTGCGGAACGGATCACCAGTACGTCCCCCGGCAGAACCTCCCGGCGGTAGGAGATCCGCTGGTCGACGGCCACCATGCCATGCCCCGTGTCGCGCAGGTAGTCGGGCGTGATGCCGATGCCGGAGAAGAGATGCCAGGTCGCCTCGTCGAACTTGCCGACGTACCACATCACGTTCATGTGGCCCATGTGGTCGCAGTGCCATGGATAGACGGTGCCTCGGTACGTCTCTTCCATCTGGGTCTCCACCGCTTCCCTCCTCCGCTCAGTTTCCGGCGTTACGTTAATCGTCGTTAACCGTCCTGGCCATGTGACTCGAGACTCGTGAACCAGCGAGTAACATGTCGGCCTACCAGCCGGAAGGAGCGGAGAACGGTGGCCGTGCCAGTCAGCGACGCCGAGGCGTTCTTCCAGCAGGCGGGGGAGCGACGTTTCGTCCCCACCGCCCACACCCGCGGTCCCTGGGACGAGCACAGCCAGCACGCCGGACCGCCGGCGGCGCTGCTCGGCCGTGCCGTCCAGCTACGTCCGGGCGCCCGAGAAGACATGCGCCTGGCCCGCATCACCTTCGAAATCCTGCGCCCGGTGCCACTGCGCCCGCTTTCGGTGACCACCCGCGTCCTGAGAGAAGGACGCAGTGTGGAGCTGGTCGAAGCGTCGCTGGCCCCTGACGGAGGGGACGAGGTGATGCGGGCCACGGCACTTCGCATCCGGACCGCACCCGGTTCGGTGTCACCGACGAGTGAATCGCTCATCTTCCCGCCCCCGGGGCGGTCCCGCTCCGAGCCTTTCTTCCCGGTGCCGTGGGAGGTGGGCTACCACACGGCCGTGGACACCCGCTTCGCGGCGGGCTCCTTCCTCGGCCAAGGGCCGGCGACCTGCTGGATGCGAATGCGCGTGCCCTTGGTGGAAGGTGAGAAGATCATGCCGCTGGACCGGGTCCTGGTGGCGGCAGACTCCGGCAATGGGCTGAGCCACGTGCTCGACTTCGCCTCGCATGTGTTCATCAACCCCGACCTGACAGTGCACCTGCACCGGCACCCGCTGGGTGAGTGGGTCTGCCTCGACGCCCGGACCAGCATCGACGCCGACGGGATGGGGATGGCCGAAGCGGCCCTACACGACGAGCGGGGCTCGATCGGTCGTAGCGTGCAAAGCCTGTTCGTCAGCGCCCGGGGCTGACGAACACGCTCGGCGCTGCTGAGGGACCGCGTCCGCAAGGCTTCACGACAAGCACGGCGGCCTGGCCGATCCTGGGTCCGGGCGGAACGGGCACGGGCCTCGGTCAGCCCAGGTATGCGCTGGTGATCGCGAGCACAGCAGAGCCGTCGTTGTCGGCGAGCTTCGTGCCGGTGAAGGCGCGCGCCCCGTCGGAGGTCTGGAGCCGGAACGCGGGCCGCTCCGCGGTGAGCGCCTCCATGACGGTGTCCGCGACCTGCTCGGGCGTCTGCGCGGAATGTCGAACTGGCCCTGCGCACGGGTCACATACCCCCGCAGCGGCTCCGCGTAGTCGCCGGCGGTGGCGATCATCTGCGCCGGGTCGAGTTCGAGCTAGAGGACGACTCCGCTGGTCGCCTCGACCAGGTCCAGCGACGCGACCTCCGGGACCCCAGCCAGCCACCACGGCCGACTGCGGTTACCTAAGCTGATCGGAGACGCTCTACACTCCCTGATGCCTCCCGGCGCCTGGTACGAGGTGTGGACCACGCCGACCGCCGAGTTCCTCGAACGCGGTCCCGGAAGCGCTCTGCAGGACACTGTCAGCAAGTACGGCGCCGAATCCCAAGAAGCCGCAGCCCTCAAGGGGTTCATCGACCACGCCGACACCTACGGCGCCAAGGTGCCCACCCTCCCGAGCGCGCATCTCGACGAGCTCGTACGCAGCAGCGGCATGGCCCCCACAATCGCCGGGAGCACCGCAGCCGACGAAGAAGAGAGCGGCCATCGCCTCGGTTCACCGCCTACATGCTGCGGGAACGCTGCTCGTGACAGACGACGGCGCGGTGTGGCGGGCCGTACCTCCCGGCACGCCCTTCTCGGCACCCGGCGGGCAATGGGCCTTCATCGAGGAAAGGATTCCCGCTCCTGTTCCGGCGGACCGACACCCAGCCCGTCGACCGGCCCGGGTGGGCGTCGTAGCTGACCGCTGCGAGGTGTTCGGGAGGTCGCGGTGATGGCCGCCCACCGCTCACACAGGGTCGCGGCGGCTGGGAGCTCCCGGGCCCGCTCGGTGAGGCAGAGCACCGGCGCTTGGCGCAGGCCCCTCGGCTCGCGCCCATCGTGCCGGACCACGGGACACCGGCATCCTGCCCCCAACCAAGCCCCGCCGACATCGTAGGCGTCATCGGGCGAGCCGCCGCCGATGCCCTGCTCCCCGCCCGCCACCGGCACCGTGTCACGGCCCGCACTCGCAAGAACCCCACCAGCAAGTGCGGACCGAACGCCGGACAACAGCCCACGACCAGCCGGAACTAGACAGACCACGCCGCCATCACGTTCTTCGAGCGTGGACTCGCGAAAGGCTCACGGCCGAAAACGCAACGGTGTTGCCTTCTAGTGAACCGAGCTCAGCGATCAGGCGTGATCCGCATCGAGCTCTTCAGGAGCGAGGAGCACGGCTACGCGGCTGGCGTGGGCGACGGCGTCGCTGACACGGGGGTGAAAGAACGCCTCGACGGATCCACGGTGGTGGGGGCTCACGACGATGAGGTCGGCCCCCACCTCCTCAGCAGTAGCGGAGATGGTCGGGGCGATCATGTTGGTCAGCGCCTGAGTGACGGTACCTTCGGCCGCGACGCCCCTCTCACGCAGTTCTGCAACGGCCTCGTCCAGTACGGCCTTCGCTTCTGCGTCATCCTCCAAGGGGACTACAGCGGCCAGTGAGGCGGCGGATGCGGCGATGTGCAGAACATTGACCTTGGCCTGAGTCAGCCGAGCCATGTCGCCGGCCAGACGCAGAGCGGAGAGGCGCGCGGGACTCGGGTCTATAGCGACCAGGATGTGGTGGAACATGGACGTGTCGACCTTTCCGGAAAGTGCTCAAGTACCGGGCGGACGCTGGACACGCGTCCCCGATCAAGGAAACCGTCAGGGGCAGCCTGTTGTTCCTTGGTGATCGGGCAGTGTCACGTTGGGCTCTGTGCCACGGACTGGGGCGGAACATCGAGTGCCGCCACCAGCACCGGCTGGACCTGCTGTTGACCGGCTCCGACCTGCACCCGCGTCTCCGGGAACCACAGATCGCACTGGGCGATCCGGCCGGGCTCGTGGGTACCCCGGGCCTGCGCGTCTCGTACGACATGGCCCTCGGCGACGCCCACACGATCATCCTCCCGATCGGCCCAACGTACCTGCTGTCCATCGGCCCCCACCCGAACCACCTGCCGGTGCCGCGCGCCCGGGTTGACGAGCTGAACACGCCGCAGATCCGAGCAGCCGGCCGCTACGTCCGCACCAGGCCAGGCAGCCCCTGCGCACCTTCATCATCGGCCAGATCCCCGGATGCGCCCTCGCTGACGCGCTCCACGCCGATACGAAGAGGATGTGCCGGGCGGAACTCTTTCGGTCCTGGACTCTGGGCGGAACCTTTTCGGTCCTAGACTCGGGCCATGAGTAGGACCGACCGCGCCAGCCGGGTAATCGCGGCGCCACCGGCGACTGTCTACGACGCTCTCCTCGACCGGGAGTCCCTCGAGGCCTGGCTGCCGCCGGACGGCATGCGCGGGCGGGTCGAGCGGTGGGACCCCCGGCCTGGCGGCGGATTCCGGATGGTCCTCACCTACCTCGACCCCCTCGATAGCCCCGGCAAGACTTCAGATGCGACGGATGTGGTCGACGTCGGGTTCGCAGAACTGGTGCCACCGGCACGCGTTGTACACAGGGCAGTGTTCACGGCCGACGACCCCTCATACGCGGGCACCATGACGATGACCTGGCACCTCGCTGCCGCCGGTGAAGGAACCGAGGTGACCGTCACCGCGACGGACGTGCCACCCGGCATCGACCAAGCGGTCCACGAGGCTGGGATCGCCTCCTCGCTGGCCAATCTGGCGTCGTACCTCGAAGCGGCGGACTGACTCAGGTTGGACTGTGTCCGGCGACGTCGTAGCGGGAACGTCGCGCAGGCGCGGGATCCCGGGCGGCCGCGTTGGGAAGGGCGGCGCGGAAAGCCGTTGGGCGCGACTGCCCGCCGACCAGCATCGCCCTGCCGAAGCCGGCGCCCCACTTCGCGGCGATGCTGGACGCGTTCGGGGTACGCCGGCGGTGTCAGGGCAGGCCCGCATCCAGACCGCCCTGTCCGGGCGACCCCTCATCGCTCTGCCGATCGAGCTCTGGAACACCCGCTCCACCGCCGCCCCGACGGAGGGCGACTGGGCTCTGGCAACGACCAGTTACAGCTGCATCAATGCCGAACCCGCCGACATCAGCGGCCAGGGCGAAACCATCCGCATCATGCTGGACGACCGCATGGCCCACAGCCGCGGCGACTGACACAAGGCGAGCAGAACACGCCCGAGCGGCCAGGCGTTCTCCGCGCCGCCTCCCTACGCGCGCCATCACGCTGTACGCGGATTCATTGAGACCGGCGCCGACTCCTACCCGGCATTCACTGCGGCACTGCGCATTCCCTCAAGCCGCGAGGACTTGAGACGGCCGGCCTCGACAAGCGCCACGGTCACACGTGGTCCCCGCGGGACTGCTCGCCGGCGGCTCCGGCCGGACACGTGGTGCCTGGTCGGTGCGAACGGTGCGGGCAGGACAACCCTGTCTTGCCTGGCGGTCGGCCTGGCCCGGGGCCCCGCACTCGCCGCGCGCGCGGCGGTGCTGAGCCGCAGAGCGGCGGCATGCGCTGCGCTGCCGCCGCTCTCCGACTGTCGCCTACACGGTGGCGGAGGTCAGGTCCGGGTGCCTGGTCACCCCTTGCCTGCGTGGCAGGTCCCGCCGCTGACCGCCTCGAGGTGCTTTGCCACTGTGGGCCGGACGGCCTGGGCGGCCGCGCGGATCTTGGCGTCCTTACCGGCGGACACTTCCTTGTCGATCAGTGCGAGGGCCTGCCGGTGGCTCGTGTCCTGGTCCCGCAACCACATGCGGTTGTAGTCCCCTTTCCCGTGCAGGGACTTCAGCGTGGTGAGCTGTTTCTGCTGGGCGGCTGAAGCTGTGGAGGGCAGCATGACGCCCTTGCCGCGGGCCAGCGCCACGACCTGCGCATCGAACTTGGTGTGGTCACGCACGAACATGTCCGCTACCTGTTTCACACAGGAGCTGGTGGTGTGCTTCTGGGCATCCTCGGAGGTGGCGATCTCGGCGAGATTGCCCTGGTGAATCATCTTGAGGAAGGTGACGTCGGGTCCGGCGACCGGGGCTGCCGCCGTGGCCGGAGCGGTGAGTCCGGCCACGGCAAGCGCCATGGCCGCGACGGTTGTGCCGCACGGGCGGTTCATTCGCATAGTGTCCTCCACGTGTCGTGGAACCGGATGATGAGCCAGCTGATGAGCCGGGCGCTCCGTGCAGCGGACGCGCCGGACCCGCCGCCTCCCGGGCCATGCTGACCGCCTTCGCCACCCACTCGCTTTCCGAGCCACCCGACGGAAGTGACACATCCTCCGGAGAATCCGGGCCTGGCCTGAGCAACGCGACCATGCGCGGTCGCACGACCAGGTACGCCCGAACGGGTGAGGAGGGGGAATCGCCACCATCAGGCCGCTGCCCCGCGCTGCGGCCGCCGGCGCTGCCCGCCCCCGTGTCCGTCGGCAAGTACGGCTCAAGGCGAGCCCGCTCCCGTCCCGGCAGATCACCTCGCACCCCATGGCTCTGAACGATCCGCGGCCCAGGGCGTCACCGACCTATCAGACACGCCCAGCACTACTGGAACTGGCAGACTCGCTCGTGCCCGGAATGATCATGGCCCGGGACTGCATGGGATCTTGGCCGGTCCGGGAGAGCACGACGACATCCTCGACGGAACGTCGCTGCCCGTCCTCGGGGCGCCCGGTCAGGCGCGAACGGCGCGACCCTGGACGGCTGAGCGGCTCAAGGGATGGCCGGAGGCGGGAAGCCGGTGCCGGTCGCGATGCGCAGGATGGTCAGAATGCTGGTGTCGGCGTTCATCAGCTGGCAGGCAGGAGAGTCAGCATGGTCGTCGCCGACGATTCCCTCATCGAGGGCGACGCAGGCCTGGGCCTGCCAGGCGAAGCGGCGTTGGCGTCACCGAGCGCGAGATGCCGCAGGGCTGGGCGACAGGCAAACCTGACGTCGGCGAACGCGTCGTGTTCCTGTTTCCCCCGCGCGGGGGGCTGCGGCCACGGCGTTCATGCTCTCGTCCGACCGCGCGGGCGGCCGGTTCGGTCCCAGACCCCTGAGATCAGGCCGTGGCCTCGACCAGCCGCTTCATGCCGGGCTGGTCGGTCACGCAGCCCACCAGGCCGAGCGTCCGGGCCAGCGCCAAGTCGCGCTCGTCGTTGACGGTCCAGGCCATGACGTCGATGCCGGCGGCGCCGCACTTCTCCACGATGGCCCGGTTCAGCTGGCGCAGCTCCACGCTGACCAGGGTGGAGCCGACCTTCTGGGCGCGGCCGACGAAGGTGTCGCGGTGCGCGCTGGGGCCTGCCACCAGCACGGTGCGGGCCTGCGGCAGCAAATTGTGGACCTCGATCAGCGCCACGTCGTGGAACGACAGCACCGAGACCCGGTCCAGCAGGTCGCGGTCGGTGAGCACCTTGGCCAGCGACCGGGCGGCGGCCACGTCCTTGATCTCCGCCTGGATCGGCAGCGTCGGCCCGACGGCGTCCAGTACCTCCTCGAACGTGGGGATGCGCTCGCCGAGGCCGGCGTCGAGCTTCTTGAGCATGCGCAGCTTCTGGTCGGCGATCGGACCCGAGCCGTCCGTCGTGCGGTCCAGGGTCTCGTCGTGCATGACGACCAGCTCGCCGTCCTTGCTCAGGTGCAGGTCCAGTTCGATGCCGTCCAGCCCCTCGCGTTCGGCCCGCAGGAAGGAGCGCAGGGTGTTCTCCGGCTCGGCGGCCATGACACCGCGGTGGCCGATGGTGAAGAAAGACACTTGGTTGCCGTCCTTGGGTGTGGTGGTCCGGGGCAGTCGCACGAAGGCCGCACCCCTCGCTGGGCGGTGGGCGACCGCCCAAGCCTAATGGGCCCGTCCGGCCACGCTTCGCTGTACAACCGCCGCCGTTCTTCCTTGCCCACCGCGCCGCAGCCCGCAGCGCGACCGGGACACATCGATGCCGGACATCTCGCCGCCGGGTCGGCGCGGTGTCTGGCGCATCGGGGTTGGTCTCTCGAAGGCGTACGGGCCGCGGCCACCGCCGAGGCGATTCCCGCTTCCGCGAGGGATTGTCCCCAGCGAGGGTCTGCTGCCGTCTCTCACGACCTGTGTCCACGATGACCTCGACATCGTCTGCGGCACGCATGGCCCGCCGTAAGTCGGCGACCGGGCTGCTCCCGGCGGAAGGTTGCGACTGGGGTGACAAGCGGGGCTTCACGAACGCCGTCCAGAGTGATCTGCTGGGCGATCCGGTCGGTGTCGGCCGGATCCTGCCTTGAGGACCCGGCCGGTCAGGCCGCCGCGGTGGAGGCACGTGGCTTCGGGTCAGCCGATAGGGAACTGGACGAACTCGCCGTCGCAGCCCCGCCTCCGGTGGTATCTGGGGGCTCGGCAGCGGGATGGCCTGTCTGGCCGCCGGTGGCTGATGCAGTTACCGGGCGCGGTCGGCCGAGTGGTCGTCCTGCCCGGGTGCGGGGAAGTGTGGAAGGCGGCATGAACTCCCGGCAGGTCGCGCAGGTTCACGCAACCGCCGGGTCATTGGGTCACGGCTGAGGCGGACAGGAGTGTCGCAGCGGCGAGGCTGCCCCAGAGGGCGGTCGCGCCGTGGGATGCGAGAGCGGTGATGACCGCCGGGGAGACGGCCAGGCCGAAACCCGTGGAGAGCTGGAAGCGGGCGATCACGCGTCCCAGGGCATGGGCCGGAGCGAGGTGGGTGACGAGAGCGGTGGCGCTCCCAGCGTAGATGATCTCTCCGATGGTGCAGACCACGGAGACCGCGGCGACGGCCGGGGCAGCCCAGCCGTGTCCCAGTGAGCCGGCCGCAAGGAAGCCGAGGTAGGACACGGTGAGTACCGCACCGGCGAGGGCCAGCACGCTCTGTCGGGAGAAGCGGGACAACAGGACGGTGACCGGTACCTGCAGCGTGACCACGAGCACCGTGTTGACCACGAAGATGGCCGCCGGCCACACAGGGGATGCGTGCAACTGCGTCACCAGGAGCACAGGGAGCGCGATCTCGGGGACGTTGAGGCAGAAGGCATAGACCACGTTGGCGGCCAGCAGCGCGCGCAGCCGGGGCGTGGGTCTGTCGTCGCTGTCCCTGGCCGGGGTGGCGGCCGGATCCGCGCGAAGGTGGACCGACCACGCCAAGGCCGCCGCGGTGAGATTGGCGAGCCCGGTGACGGCGGCCAGCGCCTGCAAGGCTGCGGTTCCGCCCGCAAGGCACGCGGTGGCGAGGAGCGCGCCCACGCCGAGGCCGGCGTTGCGCAGGGCGCGACCTCCCGCGAGGGCAGCGTCGCGCTCCCGGCCGTGGGCGACCGTGGCCACGAGGGCCGCGTGGGCAGCGGGCCAGGCCTGGTTGCCGATGCCGAGGAAGAGCGCGGCCGTCGCGAACAACCAGACGTGCCCCGCCGGTGCGGCCAGCAACAGGGCCACGCCCAGCACCCGCACGAGCATCGACGCTCCCACGACCGTGCTGCGTGCGCCCCGGTCCAGCCATCGGCCCACCGCGGGCATGCACACCAGGGCCGCAACGACGGCTACAGTCATCGCGGTGCCGGTGACCGGTGCGGACAGCCTCAGCACCGTCACGCCGTAGAGCAGCAGAAACGGCCGAAGCAGGCCTGTGCCGAGCGCGTCCACGGCCAGGGCGACGGCGTAGCGGGGACCACCGGATGCACGGACGAGCGCACGGGGCCGGATTTTGGTGATGGTTGGCATGGCACAACGGTGAGTTCCGCCGGCCAGGCCAGCTGCGCCGGTTGACGGACAACGTCAACCGACGCGTCCCCGTCCAACTGGCCCGTGATGATGAGAGGATGACATTGAGGATCGACATCCGGGGCCTGCCGTCCGAGCGACTGCGGTTCGCCGCCTCCCCGCTGGCCGAGCTGACCGCGATGCTGCACGTGCTGGCGGAGCCCGGGCATCACCCGCAGCTCGCCGGCTGGGCCGGGGATGTCTGGGCCGGGCTACGGCCTGACCTGGCCGAGCGGTTGCGGGAGGCGGAGTTCCTCTGGCGTTCCTCACAAGCCGACTTCTTGATCCCGGCCCGCCCACGGCCGACCCTGGCCGAGGAGTTGGACGACGTGGACAAGATCGCCGACGAGACGTACGTGACCGCCGCGCTCGTCACCACATGCGGCAGCAACCGGGTCCACTTCGGGACACCGTCGCCGCTCACCGACCCGACGGCGCGCGAGCGGGCCCTGGACCTGGCCCAGGCCCGCGGTGCGTTGCAAGAGGCCTTCGCGGAACGGCTGCTCGCGGACCCGGCCGCCGTGCGCACGCGGCTCCGCGACACCCTCGAGCAGTGCGCCGAAGCCTTCTTCCACACCGCCTGGGCGGGCATCGCCGTGCAACTCGCCACCGACCTGCGCCTGAAGAACGACTTGCTCACACGCCAGGGCATCGGACCGGCACTCGCCTCGGTCTCCGGTGCCATCACCCTGGCACCGGACGGCGACTGCATCATCGTGGACAAACTGCAGGACAAGGCAACCACCGCCCAGGGCACCGGGGTCACGTTCATCCCCACCGTCTTCGGCCGCCCCCACCTGGTGGCGGTCCACACCCCGGGGTGGCAGCCAGTGGTGCAGTACCCCGTGGCCGAGCCGACCCCATCGGAACCGACACCTCTGGAAACGGTCAGCCTACGGCTGGAGGCACTTTCCCATCCGGTACGGCTGCGTCTGCTGCGCACTCTGGCCCGCGGCCCGCACAGCACCAGCGAGCTGGCCCACGCCTGGGAGCTCTCACGCCCGGAGGTCTCCCGCCACCTCGCCGTCCTACGCCGCGCGGACCTCCTCACGGCCGAACGCCACGGCCGCTACGTCCGCTACACGCTCAACCTGCACGCCCTGACCGTGCTGGGCACGGACCTGCTGGCGGCGGTGCTGCGCTGAGACGCCATCCGGTCACCGTTCGACAAGCCTGATCAGTGGGTCAACCTGCCCTGTCGCTTCCCGCCGTACCGGCGGCTGCACGGGTTCACCCGCCATCCGCAGGTGACAGGCCTGTTCACCGAACCCCACGGCCGGCTGCACGGAAAGGTGCACCAGTGGCTCTGCTCGAGTTGTGTGGATCGGTGGCAGGGACGACGAGCTTGCGGAGACTGGCCACTTCCGAGGCCGACACCTTGGAACTCGTCCGTGTCCAGCACTGGCTGGAGGACCCGATGCGCCGGCGCGCCCCCTCGGGTCCGCTGCTGGATGCGTGGAACTTCTTCGAAGACCTGGCCCGAGGACTCGGTGAGGTCCACCGGCTGCCCCAGCAGGGCGCGGTGCACAACAGCGCCTACGAGAAGCTCTTCGGAGGCGAGCGCTCGGCGTGGGCTCCCGACGAGCAACGCGCCGTACCGGAACTGATCACGGCCGGGGTGGAGCTGTGGAACTCCTGCCCAGTGATCATAAAGCCCTGTTCGCGCCTCTTAGATTGACTGGTCAGTTTATCTGACATATCTGTCCAGTCAGTGATATCTGATGCCGTTTGGGACCGGATCAAGTCGATCAGGCCAGCCGATCCGGTGCGCGGGAGGAGGGTGGGTCGAAGCTAATCGGAAGGACGGCTCGGCGCCGGGACCCTGCGCAACCTTCTGGCCCCGCGCGACGAACCCGTGCGGGCGTCAGGCCCCGGGCGATACAGACGGTGCCGGGCGACGAGTTCAAGGGTCACCGCCACCGCGATGGTCTGCACAGCCATGAGCGCGATGAGGACGAACAGTTGCACCACTCCGGCCAGCACGGGACTGGCCCCTCCGAGGAGCATGCCGACGAACGCACCGGGGAGCGTGACCAGCCCGACCGTACGAGTCTGATCCAGGCCAGGCAGGAGGGCCTCGGAGGCCGCGGCACGTGCGATCTCCATGCGTGCGTCACGGTCCGGGAATCCCAGCGCCATCGCGGCTTCCACCTCTCCGCGACGCTGGGACAGTTCGTCCAGGGCACGCCGTCCGGCGAGTACGGTCACGGTGAGTGCGCCACCGATGAGGATGCCCGTGATCGGAATCAGGGCGACGCCCTTCAGAGGGACGAGCCCGGTGGCAAGGAGCGCCGCGACGACCGGTATGACACCCACGGCGATCGGGGCGGCCGTCAACCACCAGGTGTGGTTGCCGGTGATTCTCCGCCCGGCCGTGCGCACGGCCACCGCGAACATGAGCACGAGGAACGCCAGGAGCCCCGGCATCGACTTGACGGCCCAGGTGATGACCACCGAGACGAGGGCGAGCTGGACGGCGGCCCGGAAACCGGCGAGGAGAATCTCCCGGGCCCGGCTCCTGTACGGGTGCGGATCGAGATGGAACCAGCTCGCGACAACCGCCGCTACCAGCAGGAGAGCGGTGAGGAGGACGCCGAGGATTGGGTTGACCGGTACCAGCGATGCCGCACTCGACGTCACGTTTCCCACCTCAAGAAGCTGTCGCACGGGCCGATCGGGTGCGCTGATCCCCAACCCGACCGCCCCGCCGGCCGACAGCGCGGTCGCCGGTGCCCCCAGGGCCCAGAACCGGGCCTCGGTCTCGCGGTCGCCCGTGATCCGGCCGTCTCTTTCCGCGGTCGGGTCTCCCTTGACTTGCCGCGCCACGGCTCCTTCACCCTGGTCCATCCTCTCCGCTCGGGCGACAGCGAGGGAACCACGTCGACGAGCGGATGAGCGCGGCCGTCGCACTGGTTACGGGCGGCGCTCCCCGCGTTTCTGATGCTCGTGGCCGTCGCAGCAGAAGCCGGGCCGGTGCCGATCCTCTCCCGGCGGCACCGCACCGGCGGCGCCGGTGCGCGGCGCGCACCGTGCCCACTGCGCGCTGTCCACCATGTGATCGCTGTCGGATGCGGCGTTCGCCAGGCTGGTACAGCAAACGGCCAGCAGCAGGCCACCCGCCACGAAGGGCAGGCTCCGACGTGCGGGAGGCGGGGCCAGCAGAGCCCGGACCCGCTGCGGCACCGCCCCACCGGTCACAGCCAGAGCCGGGGGACGCGACGCACCGGCCGATGCCAAGGCGGCACGTCCGACGGCATGAGCGACGACCCTGCGGTCTCCGACACGCTCGGCGGCCTCCTCATCGGCCCAGCGTTCCAGGACGTAGCCACCCGCGACAGACACCGGCCGCAGCAACGGGTTCAAAGCCGCCGTGAGCCGCCACACGCTCTGGAAGAGGTGGTGCCGGCACCGCAGATGGGCCCGCTCGTGCGCGAGCAGGGCCTCGCGCTCGTCGTCGCCGAGGCAGCGCAGCATGCCCCGCGAAACCACGACCCGCCCCGGTGCACCGGGCAGCACGAAGGCCAGCGGGGCGTCGTCGTCCACTACGACCAACTCCGTGCCCCCTGGCAGGTCGGCGCAGTCCCGCCGCGCCCGCACGAGGTGACGGACCTGCTGTACGGCGGCCGCGACCAGCGAGACGAGGCCGACGGCCAGCATCAGAACGCTAGCGGCCGCGACGCCGCGGTACACCGGGTCCTCGGCGCGCAGGGCGGCAACGGACCAACGGCCCTCGGCGGCGACCTGCGGCACCTGCGCCAATCCGGTGAAGGCCAGCAGGGCGAGTGCCCCCGCCCAGCCGATCGCCGTCACGAGCGCGGCGCAGGCCAGGGCCCAGGCGGCGGGACGCGGGGGCAGCCCGCGCGCCAGCCGGGGCCCGAGCACGGCGAGCAAAGCCGTGACGGCGAACGGGACGTAGACGCTGATCAGCACAGGCTCATCGCTTCCCGTGGGAGCGCTCACCCTCGGCGCCCAGACCGTCCCCGGACAGCAGATGGTGCAGCATCTGTTCGTCCTGCGCCGACAGTTCGGAGACGAAGCTGGCCAGCACCGCCTCACGGTCGGATCCGCCCTCCAGCAGCGAGTGCATGCGGTGGGCGGTGTGAGACGCCTCGTCGCGGGCCGGCTCGTAGGCATAGCCGCGGCCCTCCCGGTGCCGGACGAGCAAGCCCTTGTCGTACAGCCGGGACAGGATCGTCAGGACAGTCGTATAGGCCAGGTCGCCCGGCAGCCGCTCCTGCACCTGACGTGCGGTCGACGGGCTGCCGATGGCCCAGAGCGCGGCGAGCACATCGCCCTCCAGTTCACCGCGCCCCCGCCTGCCTGCTGCTCCCCGGGCCTCCTCGTCCCTTCGGTCCTTCACCAGCCACCTTCCTTCACCATGAGTCCGTAAAGCCTACCCGTTCTCCGACTACGAGTTGTAGAAGGTATGCTCCGGGCCTCGGACTACTACATGTCGTAGAGTTCCCTCGCTCCCTTCACGTGCGGAGGAAAAGCCCATGCCCCACGCCGGAAGCACGGCGCCCGGACCCGCCCTTGCGGGCACCATTCCGCAGCAGCGGGCCACGCCGCGCGTCGCGGGCCGGGTCGCGGTCGTCTCGGCGAGCGTCGGAGCCGGTCACGACGGTGCCGCCGCCGAGCTGGAGCGCCGTCTGCGCGCGGACGGCTTCGCCGTCGACCGGTACGACCTGATGGATCTGCTGCCCGCCGGACTCGGCCGGGCCGTTCGGGACGGCTACCACCGGATGCTCGTCATGGCCCCCTGGGCCTACCAGCGGATCTACGCCGGCACCCAACGCGCGGGCGGCAGCGGCCCGGTGGCACGGGCCCTGCTGCGCGCCGCCGAGGGCCGTGTGCTGCGCGCGCTGCGCCCGGACGTCGGGGCGGTGGTCTCCACCTACCCGGGAGCCAGCCGAGTGCTGGGCAATCTACGCCTGAAGGGGCGCCTGACCGTCCCCGTCGTCACCTACCTCACCGACTTCTCGGTGCATCCTCTGTGGGTGGCGGACGGTGTGGACGTCCACCTCGCCGCCCACGCGGTGCCCGCCGACCAGGCGCGAGCCGCCGGAGCCAGCGACGTACGGGTGTGCGGACCGGTCACCGACCCACACTTCCGCCCTTGCGACACCGAGCAACGGGCCCGTGCGCGGGCGTCGTTCGGGTTGCCCGAGCGCGCTCCGCTCGCCCTTCTGGTCGCCGGGTCCTGGGGTGTCGGCCCGGTCCGCAAGGTAGCCCTGGAACTGCGTGACTGCGGCGCCGCCGTCCCGGTCGTCGTATGCGGCCGGAACGAGGCCCTGGCCGAGCAGCTGCGTGCGGACGGGATCGAGTATGCCTTCGGCTGGGTCGACGACATGCCCGGGCTGATGCGCGCCGCGGACGTCCTCGTCCAGAACGCCGGCGGCCTCACCTCCCTGGAGGCGTTCGCCTCGGGCCTGCCCGTCGCCAGCTACCGCTGCATACCGGGGCACGGCCTGACCAACGCGGCCGCCCTGGACGAGGCTGGTGTGGCCGTCTGGATCCGGGACCCGGCCGATCTCAAGGCAGTGCTGTGCGACCTGATCGACGGTCCGCTCGGAGCCCGGCAGCGGGCAACGGGGCTCGCCCTCTTCGCCCAGACGCAGGACGGCGGCCCGGCGGCCGAGATAGCTTGCGTTCACCGATCAGGACTCCGGGACCGGAGCCAGAGTCCACCGCCGCCGGGACCCGGCCGGCCCCGCCGCCTGCGCGGCCGGCGACTCGCGGTCACCGGCGCCGCGGCCTGCGCAGTGTGGGCGTGCGCCGTCGGCACCGGGGTCGCGACGACCTACGACGGGCCCGCGCTCATACACTCCCTGGGCCACGGTCTCGACCTGGACCGGCTCGCACCCGCCTTCGCCCGGGAAGGACACCACTCGTGACGGCCTCCAGCCCGCTGCGCGCGGCCGCGCTGGCCGCGCTGCCCGCCGCCGCCCTCGCCGCGGTCCACTTCGCCCCCGTCGTCTCCACGTTCGGACCGCTGCGCAACCGCACCATGCCGCGCCTGTCCGGCCGGGGGCGCGCCGGCCACGTCGCCCTCACCTTCGACGACGGCCCCGACCCTCTGTCCACCCCCTTCTTCCTGCGACTGCTCGACCGGCGCGGGGTGCGCGCCACCTTCTTCCTGCTCGGCAGCGAGGCCCACCGCTCCCCCGGCCTGGTCCGCGAGATCGCCGCGGCCGGCCACGAGATCGGCGTCCACGGCTGGCGGCACCGGCCCCTGCTGCTGCGGGGCCCGCGCGCGACGTACGACGACTTCGCCCGCGCCCGCGACACCGTCGCCGACATCACCGGCACCCGCCCCACGATCTTCCGGCCGCCGTACGGCGTCATGTCCACCGCCGCCCATGTCGCAGCGCGGCGCCTTGGACTCACCCCTGTGCTGTGGACCTGCTGGGGCGAGGACTGGACGGCACGGGCCACGCCCGAGTCGGTCCACCGGACGGTCACCGCGGACCTCGACGGCGGCGGCACCATCCTGCTGCACGACTCAGACTGCACCTCGGCACCCGGCGCCTGGCGTTCGGCCCTGGGCGCCGTCCCCCGCATACTCGACACCTGCGCTGAGCGAGGCTACGAAGTCGGCCCGCTCCGCGACCACGGATGGCAGCTGCCGACCGCGAGCCGTCGGGAGCGCACTGCGGCGAACGATCGTCTACATTCACGTAGACCGTCTACTCTGGTGTAGTTCATGCCTGCCCGTTCACCGACGTCACATCGTTCCCAGAGAAGGGCTTCGGCCGCATGAGCCCACCACTGCACCTCGCGTCGCAGCTCGCCGTGAACGTGCTCGACGCCAAGTCGCTGCTGGCCGCCTTCGGCGTGCTGGGCGTCGGCGTGGTGATGTTCGCCGAGACAGGGCTGCTCATCGGCTTCTTCCTGCCCGGGGACTCGCTGCTGTTCACCGCCGGCCTGCTCTGATGGGACCAACTGGCGCGAGCCATGAGGGAGTCGGGTCAAGCCGTCATGGAGGAGCGCCTGCTGCCCACGCTCCTGGCCGACCTCACCCGCACCTGACGCCCATGGACATGGGAGGAGGTCCTCCATAGACAGGGGAGCGCCACGATCAAGGCCCGCAGGCTGAGATGCTCAACTGCGGCCATCCGCTGTCCCTGCTGATGGCGTCATAGTTCTGGGGAGACTGCCACACCTGCTCCCAGAAGGTGTGAGCCGCGTCGATGCTCGAACACTTCGCCAGTTCGCTCCTCATGTTCGCTCCTCGGTTGTGGCTGACTCACGAACCCGGCAACAGGGGGCCGCCCGCCATGAGGCCGCCGTCGACGGTGAGGACATGGCCGGTGATGTAGCTCGCTTTTTCCGAGCCCAGGTACTGGACGGCCTCGGCAATCTCGTCGGGGGTGCCCGCCCGGTGCAGGGGCAGCACCGAATCAACCGCGTCCCGCGCGGTGTCGTCGCCGGTGAACCGCTCGTACATCGCGGTCCGGGTGTAGCCAGGGGCGACGGCGTTGACCCGGATTCCATGGGCGGCGCCTTCGAGTGCGGCTGCCTTCGTGATGCCGGTGACCGCGTGCTTGCTGCCGACGTACAGGGTCGCGCCGGGGTAACCCATCAAACCGAAGGTGGAGCTGACGTTGACGATGCTGCCACCGCCCTGCTCCCGCATGACCCGGAACTCGTGCTTCAGACACAGCAGCGTGCCCTTGACGTTCGTATCGAAGGTGGCCTGGTAGCTCTCGTCGGTCACCTCGGTGACCGGGCCGGGCGTTCCTTCGGTGCCGGCGTTGTTCAAGGCGACATCGAGTCGCCCGAACCGGTCGACCGCACGGTCGGCGAGGTTCTCCACATCGGCGTCAGAGCGGACGTCGGCACGCACGAACTCGGCTTGGGCGCCGAGGTCGCCGAGCTCCCTGGCGAGCTGCTCGCCAACGTCCTGGTGACGGCCGGAGACGACGAGATTCGCGCCCTGACGGGCATAGGCCAACGCGGTTGCGCGGCCGATACCGGTGAGCGCGCCCGTGATGAGGACGACGGGAGCAGGCACGTTCGAAGGTCCTTCCTGTGAGCAGACAAATGAACGGCAGGCAAGCGGTCAGAAGCCCGCAGGGCACCGGGGCTCTCTTCCGGCCAGGGCGCACCCCTGAGGAAGCTGTCCCGGCCGGACGGCAGTCATAGGGGAGGCGGCCACGGCACCCCTCGAATGGCCGCGCTTGATGCC
Source organism: Streptomyces sp. NPDC001222 (assembly GCF_042896945.1). Lineage (NCBI taxonomy): Bacteria > Bacillati > Actinomycetota > Actinomycetes > Kitasatosporales > Streptomycetaceae > Streptomyces > Streptomyces sp. NPDC001222. The sequence continues at coordinate 172,355 of NZ_JBIAXT010000011.1, read as the reverse complement.
CCGTATGCCCCATGGCGGACCCTTCGTTCACCGCGCAACCAAGTGGGCAGCGAGAGCACCTTTGGCCGATTCCAAGAATCCTCATCAGGGGCGTGTTCCCGACCGACGACAACGAGGAAGACGAAGCAGCGGACCTGTGCACGTGCGCTCTAGTCACGCACCTTGATCGAGTAGATTCCACGGCCGGGTATGGCCGCGTACAGGGTGCTGCCGTCCGGGCTTAGCCTCATCTGCAGCACGGCGACAGCCGGGAGGTTGCCGACGCGCTGCCAGGTGGTGCGGCCGGGCGCGCGGTAGACGACGCCGAGTTCCGTGGGGACGGCGAGGCCGTTCGGCGTGATGACCGCTGAGTCGGAGCCACAGCTCGAAGTCCATGTCGTGCCTGGATCCCTACGCCTGCAATTGCCGGGCGAGAATTGCAGCCCGTACAGCAAGCATCGGACCAGCGCCTCGATTTGCCCGCCCGGCAGGCCGGCAACACTTGGGGCGATGTCGTGCGCCCTCTTGGGCCACCATCGGAAGCGCCGTCCTCGCTCCTGATCAGCGCTTGACGCCGTGCGTGCCCGGCTCCGTCTCATCCGCAGCCGTGGCGTCGCTCAGGCCGAGACGCAGATGCTCGATGTGGTAGACGGCCTGGTCGAGGAGTTCGGCGACGTGGTTGTCGTAGAGCGCGTAGATCACCGAGCGGCCCTGGCGCCGGCCGACGACCAGGCCGAGGTTGCGCAGCAGACGCAGTTGGTGGGAGCAGGCGGACTGTTCCATACCGACCTCGGTGGCGAGTTCGGTGGCGGCGCAGGGACCCTCGCGCAGGCGGGAGAGGATCAGCAGCCGGGAGGGGGTGGCCAGGGCCTGGAGGGTGGTGGCCACGCGTGCGGCGCTGTCCGCGTCCAGGCGGGTGTGCGGGACGGCGTTCTTCGCGGGAGCTGCTCCATGGCCCATATGCGCCATCACACAAGCGATACTTGAAGACCTCTTCATGTGTACCTGTATGGTGGACGGGTCGGTACGTCCTGCCCTGATGAAGGGTTCTTCGCCATGCCTTCCACCCTGACCGAGCGACCCGCGCTCCCCGCGACCACCTCCCCCGAAAGGGCCGCCCCGCGGCGGCGGACCCGGGTCTTCGCGCTGCCCGAGGCCCGCTGGGCCGCGGCCGCCACGGCGCTGTTCCTGCTCGCGCTGCCGCTGCAACTGACCGGCGCGCCCGCCTGGACGTGGGCGACGTTGTGCGCGCTCGCCTACGCCGCCGGCGGCTGGGAGCCGGCACTGACGGGACTGCAGGCGCTGCGGGAGAAGACTCTCGACGTCGACCTGCTGATGATCGTGGCAGCACTGGGCGCGGCGGCCGTGGGCCAGGTGATGGACGGCGCCCTGCTGATCGTCATCTTCGCCACCTCCGGCGCCCTGGAGGCGCTGGCCACCGCGCGCACCGCCGACTCGGTGCGCGGACTGCTCGATCTCGCGCCCGCCACCGCGACCCGGCTGCTCGACGGCGGGGGCGAGGAGACCGTGGCCACCGCCGACCTCGTCGTCGGGGACACGGTGCTGGCACGGCCGGGCGAGCGGATCGGCGCCGACGGCCGGGTGCTGGACGGGGTCAGCGAGGTGGATCAGGCCACCATCACCGGCGAGCCGCTGCCCGTGGGGAAGGAGCCGGGTGACGAGGTGTTCGCCGGCACCCTCAACGGCACCGGCGCCCTCCGGATCAAGGTGGAGCGCGACGCCTCCGACTCGGTGATCGCCCACATCGTGCAGATGGTCGAGGAAGCCTCCGAGACCAAGGCGCCCACCCAGCTGTTCATCGAGAAGGTCGAACAGCGCTATTCCATCGGCATGGTGGCGGCCACCCTCGCGGTGTTCGCGGTGCCACTCGCCTTCGGCGCCGCCCTGACCGGCTCGCTGCTGCGGGCCATGACCTTCATGATCGTCGCCTCGCCGTGCGCGGTCGTCCTGGCGACCATGCCGCCGCTGCTGTCCGCCATCGCCAACGCCGGCCGGCACGGCGTACTGGTGAAGTCCGCCGTGGTGATGGAACGCCTCGGCCAGGTCGACGCGGCCGCCCTGGACAAGACCGGCACCCTCACCGAAGGCACCCCGCGCGTCACCGACATCCGGCCACTGCCCGGCTCCGGCGTGAACGAGGAGGAGTTGCTGACCCTCGCCGCGGCGGCCGAACACCAAAGCGAGCACCCGCTGGCCCGCGCCGTCGTGGACGCCGCCCGGGCCCGCGGTCTCGTCCCGCCGGTCGCAGGGGACTTCACCTCCGCCCCTGGCGTCGGGGTCACCGCCACCGTGGACGGCCGCGCGATCGCGGTGGGCGCCCCCGCCCGGCTGGCGACCGGTGCCGAGGGCGCGCACACCGCCGTCGCCGCCGAACTGGAGGACGGCGGGCGCACCGCGGTCCTGGTGCTGGCCGACGGCACGCCGACCGGAGTCCTGGGTATCGCCGACCGCCTGCGCCCGGACGCTGCCGCCACCGTCGCCTCACTGACCACGCTCACCGGAACCACGCCGACGCTGCTCACCGGCGACAACCCACGCGCCGCCGCCCGCCTGGCCGCCGAAGTCGGCATCGACGACCTGCGCGCCGGACTCCTGCCCCAGGACAAGGTCGCCGCGGTACGGGAACAGGAGCAGGCCGGCCGCAAGGTGCTGGTCGTCGGCGACGGCGTCAACGACGCGCCCGCGCTCGCCGCCGCCCACACCGGCGTGGCCATGGGCCGGGCCGGCTCCGACCTGGCACTGGAGACTGCCGACGCGGTGATCGTCCGCGACGAACTGGCCACCGTCCCCACCGTGGTGGCACTCTCCCGCCGCGCCCGCCGCCTGGTCGTGCAGAACCTCGTCATCGCGGCCCTGTTCATCTCCGGCCTGGTCGTCTGGGACCTCGCCGCCACCCTCCCCCTGCCCCTCGGCGTCCTCGGCCACGAGGGCTCGACCGTCATCGTCGGCCTCAACGGCCTGCGGCTGCTGCGCGAGGCGGCCTGGACGCAGGCCCGCGCGGAGTGCCACCGGTAACCCGTCACGCATCCCAACGGTCCGCAGCGCAGGCTCCGGCACTGCGGACCGTTGGGCGTTTTCCCTTCGGCGGGTGCGTCGCAGCCGGAAGCGAACACATGACCTCCGGTTCATATGGACATGGATTTCATTTTCATCTACGGTGGGGTCATACCGAAGCGGCGCCGGCCACAGGGGGTGATGCGCCATGGGCGGCCGGAGGACCCGGCAGCAGAAGGCGGTCCGGCAGATACTCGCGGGCTGTCAGGACTTCGTGTCGGCCCAGGAGTTGTACGCCCTTCTGATGGCCGACGGCCAGGCGATCGGCCTGACCACCGTCTACCGCGCCCTGCGCGAGCTGGAGGCGGACGGGGGGGTCGACGTCGTACGCGACGACAGCGGCGGGCGACTGTACCGGCTGCGCCCCGCCGAAGGACACCGCCACTACCTGATCTGCCGCGACTGCGGCCACAGCCGCCCGGTGGATTCCGAAGTCGTCGAGGAGTGGGCGGGCCGGATCGCCGCCGACGCCGGATTCGCCGAAGTGGAGCACACCGTCGAACTCACCGGTGTCTGCACCGACTGTCTGCCCCGCACAGATGGAGGCCGGCCGCCCGAGGACGAAGGAGAAAAACCGCCATGCCACTGGGATCGCGCCCGGGACCCCCGGGACCCGGCCCGCAGCTGCGCGAGCTGAAGGTCAGCGTGCGCGCCCTGCTCGGTCTCGACGACGACACCGCCGTCCTGATCCGCCAGCTCGCCTGCACCGAACCGGGCTGCCCGCCGCTGGAGACGGTCGTCGTCGTGCTGCCGATGGAGGGCCAGGCCCGCCGCTGGACTCTGCACCGCCCGGCCGACCACATCACCGAGGACGACCTGCGAGCCGTCCTCCTCGCCGCTGAACAGCACGACTAGGAGACTGACTTGACCACCCCCGAATCCAGCGAGCCGCGCGACGAGCGCGTTCCCGTCACCGTCCTGACCGGCTTCCTCGGCTCCGGCAAGACCACCCTGCTCAACCGCATCCTCACGGAGAACCACGGCCTGAGGATCGCCGTCATCGAGAACGAGTTCGGCGAGGTCGGCATCGACGACGCCCTCGTCCTCGACGCCGAGGAAGAGATCTTCGAGATGAACAACGGCTGCATCTGCTGCACCGTGCGCGGAGATCTCATCCGCATCCTCGGCGCGCTGATGCGCCGGCGCGAGAAGTTCGACCACATCCTCATCGAGACCACCGGTCTGGCCGACCCGGCGCCCGTCGCGCAGACCTTCTTCATGGACGACGAGATCGCCTCCCAGCTGCGTCTGGACGCCATCGTCACACTTGTCGACGCCGCGCATGTCCTCCAGCACCTGGACGAGGTCAAGCCGGCGGGCGTGGAGAACGAGGCCGTCGAGCAGATCGCCTTCGCCGACCGAATCGTCCTCAACAAGACCGACCTGGCCGACGAGAAGACGATCGCCGAGATCGAGACCCGTGTACGGTCGATCAACGCACCGGTGCAGATCCTGCGCGCCCAGCACGCCCGCATCGACCTGCACGAGGTGATGGACGTGGGCGCGTTCGACCTGGAGCGGGTGCTCGCCGACGACCCCGCCTTCCTCACCGAGACAGAGCACCAGCACGACACCACCGTCACCTCCGTCGGCATCGAGCTGGACGGCGAGCTCGACGAGGACCGACTCAACGCCTGGCTCGGCACCCTGCTGCGGACCAAGGGCGTCGACCTCTTCCGCTCCAAGGGCATCCTCGCCATCGCCGGGGCTCCCAGGCAGTACGTCTTCCAGGGCGTGCACATGCTGCTCGACGGCACCTTCGCACGCGACTGGCGCGAGGGCGAAACCCGCACGAACAAGCTGGTGTTCATCGGCCGCGACCTCGACCGTGAGGCCCTCGAACGCGGCTTCGCCGACTGCCTGGCCACGGCGGGAGCGGTCGCGTGAGCACGACGGTGGAGTCCCCGCTCGCCTGGGAAATCGGAGTCGACGACGCACCCGTCGCCATCAGTGCCCGGGGCGATCTGGTCGCGATCGCGGGGGCCGAGGGGACCGTGAAGGTCTTCGACGCGGCGATGGGTGCCGAGATCGGGTCGTTCGACCTTCCCGGAGGTGCACTCAAGGTCGCGCTCTCCCCGGATGCCGGGCACTTGGTGGCGACCGGCCCCACGGGATACGCGCTGTGGCGTCGTTCCGGCGGACGGACGACCGTACGGGAGACCGGTGCCTGGTCGGCCGCCACTGCCTGGGCGGACGGCGTGGGGGTCCCTCCGGCCGAGCGAAGCCGAGGCGGGGGGAGGGTCGCCGTCGCCTCCGGCCGTCGCGCGCTCGTACTCGACACGGACGGCGGCGAGTTGTGGCGCACGGAGCCCGCCGCGTCCACCGTCACCGACCTCGCCTGGATGCGGCAGGGGCGGCGCCTGGCCGTGGCGGCGTACGGAGCCGTGCGCTGTCACGAACGGCACACCGGGAAGCCGGTCGCCACCTACCCCTACGTCGGCTCGCACCTCGCCCTCGCCGTCGCGCCCACCGGCCGGTGGATCTGCAGCGGGAACCAGGACGCCTCCATCCACATCTGGAGAGCGCGCGACGGCGGTGAACTGACCATGTCCGGCTACCCGGAGAAGGTCTCCCGCCTCGCCTTCGACGACACCGGCTTCTGGCTGGCCGCCGACGGCGCACCCGACGTGACCGTGTGGGACTTCTCCGGAAAAGGCCCGGAGGGAACCGCCCCGCGCTCGCTGCGCTGCCACGAGACGGTCACCGCGCTCGCCTGGCGTCCCGGCGCCGCCGGGCACCTCGCCAGCGGCGGAGCGGACGGGACCGTAGCACTGTGGCACGCCACCGCCGGGCGGCCGCAGGCACGCCTGCGACCCGCACGCGAGCTGGCCGGCACCGGGGCTGCGGTCGCGGCACTGGCCTGGGCAGGCCCCCACCTGCTGGCTGTCGCCTGGCGGGACGGCCGGATCAGGACGTACGGCCTACCGTCCCGGACCGCACTGTGAACCGGTCCGTCGGGAACCGCTCGATGATCCAAGCGGCAGCGCCCCGGCCCTGCGCCCTGGTCGTGTGTCGGGGCTGCTGCTGCGGCAACCCGCGCAAGCACCCCGGCGCCGACCACGCCTGGCAGCTCGACCGGCTGCGCGCCGGCGCGGCGGAACACGGCTTCCAGGTCCGTACGACCGACTGCCTCGGCCCGTGCGACCAGGCCAACGTCATCGTCGTCCAGCCCTCCACCGCCGGTCGCCGGGCCGGGGCCCGCGCCGTCTGGGTCGGCTTCGCCATGGACGACGACTGCACCGATGAGCTGCTGCGCTGGGCGGCCGAGGGCGGCCCCGGCGTCGCCGCACCGCCGGCCACGCTGGAACTCCAGTTCATCCGCCCACCACGCGAGGCCCGCACCCGTGCACGCCGATGACGTCGAGACAGGCGGCGGCGTCCTCGCGGCCGCCTGCCTCGACGAGGCCACCGCCGCCTCCGTCGCCACCACTCTCCAGGCCCTCGCCACACCGTCGCGTCTGCTGATCCTCACCACTTTGCGGCAGCGCCCGTACCCGGTCGGCGAACTCGCCGCCGCCGTCGGCATGGAACAGTCCGCCGTCTCGCACCAACTGCGCCTGCTGCGCGCCCTCGGCCTGGTCACCGGTCGCCGCGACGGCCGCCGCATCGTCTACCGCCTCTACGACGACCACGTCGCCCAACTCCTCGACCAGGCCGTCCACCACATCGAGCACCTGCGCCTCGGCGTCCGCGACCTGAGCTGACGGCGCGTCCCGCCCGTCACGGAGGCCCCCTCCACGCCACACATGCAAGGATTGCTATATATTAACTTCGACGTGCATGGCCTGCGTCGCACTGACCGTAGGCCACCGACGAGCACACCCGGGAGCAGGACATGCCCACTGCCACCGAGCACCGCACGCACAACGACCACACCCACACCCACGGGGAGGGCTGCGGCCACGTCGCAGTCCCGCACGGCGACCACACCGACTACGTTCACGACGGCCACCTGCACAAGGTCCACGAGGGGCACGTCGACGAGTGCGCGAGCGCCGACCACGCCGCCCACGAGGGCCACGACCACCAGCACGGCGAAGGGTGCGGCCACGTGGCCGTGCCGCACGAGGGCCACGTCGACTACGTGCACGACGGCCACCGTCACGCCGCTCACGAGGGACACTGGGACGACCACTGACCCAGACCCCGCTGTACGGCTCCACGAAGCAGCTTCAGAAACCGACAATCATTTTCACATGCTAAGGTATGCATGTGACCATCCCTCCTCGCTCGGCGGCTTCGACGGACGAGCCGATGCACGCACTCCAGGCGGCTAGTGACCTTCTTCGGGCACTGGCCTCGCCCGTCCGTATCGGCATCGTGCGCGAGCTGTCCGAAGGCGGGAAGTACGTCCACGAACTGGTCGTCGCCCTCGGAGTGAGTCAGCCGCTCGTCTCCCAGCACCTCCGCGTCCTGCGCACCTCCCGCATCGTGACAGCGCGACGCAAGGCCCGGGAGATCCAGTACGTCCTCACCGACGACCACATCGCACACATCGCGCTGGACGCCATCCGGCACGCGCAGGAGTAGCCCGTCAGTTGAAGCCGGCGACCTGCCTGGCACGGAAGCCGCGCGGAGCGGGTCGGGCAGCGTACCGTCGTCGGGCATTCCGACCCGCGGCCGCGCCCCGACCACCTCGACATCAGCTTCGGTGACGAGCGGACCCAGGCCTGCGGCAGCCTCAGTGGCCCGCCTTCCCGGATACGGCTTCCTCACCCTCGCCGGGATCAGCGCCGCCGAGGCCACCCAGGCGGTCGGGTCCTTGCTCCTGCCCGGCCTGCTCGCCTCCCCCGCAGGCGCCGCGATCCGCCTGACCGACCGCCCGCACCGGGCATTCGCCCTCTCCGCCGGGCTGGCGGTACTGGAGATGTGGGCAGGGTTGCTGGTTTGGTAACGGAATTCGTTTTCATATAGCCTTCACTTCCGTTACCCCATCCAGGAGGACCCATGGCTGTTCCCAAGCGGAAGATGTCCCGCAGCAACACCCGCCACCGCCGCGCTCAGTGGAAGGCGGCCACGCCCACGCTTGTGCCGATCACCGTCGACGGAGTCTCGTACCTGGTGCCGCAGCACCTGGTGAAGGCGTACGAGCGCGGGCTGCTGCGCCCCAAGGGCTGACCGCCCATGTCGTACGCCCGATCCGACCGTCTGCCCGTCACCGTCCTGTCCGGATTCCTCGGCGCCGGCAAGACCACGCTCCTCAACCATGTCCTCGGCAACCGCGAGGGCCTGCGCGTCGCGGTCATCGTCAACGACATGAGCGAGGTCAACATCGACGCCGCCCTGGTGCGCGGCGGCGAGGCGGCCCTGTCGCGCACCGAGGAACGCCTGATCGAGATGACCAACGGCTGTATCTGCTGCACCCTCCGCGACGACCTGCTGGAAGAGGTCGACCGGCTGGCCCGCGAGGACCGCTTCGACTACCTGCTCATCGAGTCGTCCGGCATCTCCGAGCCCATGCCGGTGGCCGCGACCTTCGCGTTCGCCCGGGACGACGGGGCCACACTGGGCGATCTGGCCCGGCTGGACACCATGGTCACGGTCGTCGACGCGGCGAACTTTCTGACCGAGCTCGCGAGCGGGGACGAGCTGGTCGAGCGTGGCCTCGACCAGTACGAGGACGACGAACGCACGGTCAGTGACCTATTGATGGACCAGATCGAGTTCGCCGACGTCATCGTCCTCAACAAACTCGACCTGGTCGACGCGGTGGCCGCCGACCGGCTCCGGGCGACGCTCACCCGCCTCAACCCGGCCGCACGAATCGTCCCCGCCATCCACGGCCGCGTCCATGTCGGCGATGTCCTCGGCACCCGGCTCTTCGACCTGGAGCGGGCCCAACAGGCCCCGGGCTGGGTCATGGAGCTCAACGGCGACCACGTGCCCGAGACGGAGGAGTACGGCATCTCCTCCACCGTCTTCCGCTCCGACGTGCCCTTCCACCCCGGGAGGCTGTGGACCTTCGTGACCGAGCAGCTGGACAGTGGGGCCTACGGGCAGATCCTGCGCTCCAAGGGCTTCTTCACCCTGGCCAGCCGCCCGCACGTGACCGGCCTGTGGTCGCAGGCCGGGTCCGTGGCCCGCTTCGAACCGTCCGCCGCCCGCAACGCGGAGAGCCCCGACAGCCAGGAACTGGTCTTCATCGGAACTCACTTGCACGCGCACGCCTTGCAAACAGCCCTGAACGACTGCCTCATGGCGGACGGCGAAGACCGGCCTGCGACCGACCCGTTCCCCGCCTGGGACACCTACGGCGTCGACGACTCCTGCGAACACGAGCAGGCCACACTCGTGGCAGGGCCCTGAAGACCCCGGGTCGGGCGGTGGTCGCAGCCACGGCACCGCCCGGCCCGGTACGGGACCCAATCCGGGCGGCCGGCATCGCGAAGCACGATGTACAGCTGGCACGGTCCAGGAGACCGTGCTCATCCCGCTGTACGGGCGCGCGATGGAGAGCCGCAAGGAGCAGCCCGCTGCGCGATACCCGGGCCGGGGAGATCGTCGCGGCGATCGACAACGCCCGCGCCCGTTGGTTCGACCTCGACCTGCCCGAGGTGATCGGCCTGCGCAGAGCCGTTGTCCGGGAGCGCGAGGAGGACGTGCACCGGGCCCGACGAGCGGCGCAGGGAGAGCAGGTCCTGGCGCAGGATGACGACCGGATCGCCGGTCGCACCCTGCAACGCCCCGCCAGGCACCGCCGTCCCGGTGCCGGAGAGGCAGCGCTGGACGATGGGGTATCCCGTGTCCTGCGCCTGGATCGACACCGCGAGGACCACGGCACCTGGAGCAAGCCCCAGCAACTGGTCGACCACAGCACCGCGAACGCCGGGAGTGTTGCCGGTCACCACGCTCAGCAACCCCTTACTCACACCCTCAGTTGAGGTGGGCGACATGCCGCGGGGCCGGCGCCGACCGCAATCTGTCGGGCAGTGTGCCGTCGTCCGGCATTCCGGCCCGCAGCCACGCTCCGACCGCTGCGGCGTCGGCCACAGTGACAAGCGGCCCAAGACGCACGGCAGTTCCGGTGGGGCTTCGATCCGCCGTGCACGGCTGTACCGCAGCGCGCAGCCCGCGTCGGCCCGCGCAGTCGAGGACCTTCCGCAGGCATCCTGTGGAGATCATGACCCCATGGGGGCTGTCACGGACCACCCGGCGCAGCTCGTCCATCACCTGATCGGTGGCGGCCTCACACGAGGCGCAGACGGCAAGGGTGAAGGGATGGCCCCGACGGTTGCGTGCGGCGTCACTCATGCGTGCTCTCCTGCCGGATTTCGCGGTGGACGGCTTCCACTTCGGGCCCCATCTCTCGCATACGCACAGACGGCGTCCACGAGCACGCGGGGCTTTTGGGGCGTGGTCGTGCCGCCTTGAGCGAGGGGCACGGCTCAACGTGAGACGTGCCCCCCTGGCGCCCCTCCGTCAGCTCGGAGGCACTGGCGTCACCAGGACGACTTCGTGACACCGGGCAGGAAGCCCGCGTGCGCCTGCTCCCTCACTCGGACACGGGAAAGCCCGAACTTGCGCAGATGCCCCCGGGGGCGGCCGTCGACGCTGTCACGGTTGCGGACTCGGGTGGCGCTGGCGTCGCGCGGCTGCCGACGCAGTTCGGCGATCGCGGCACCGCGCTCCGCGTCCGTCGAAGAAGGACGTCGAATGATCTCCTTGAGTTCGGCACGCCGGGCGGCGTACCGCTCGACGACGGCCTTGCGCTTCTCGTTCTTCGCGATCTTGCTCCGCTTGGCCATCAGACCTTCCCTCCCCGGGCGCGGATGCGCGCGACAGCCCCTTCTACGCCGATGGTGTCGACGGTCTTGATTCCACGGGCGCTCAGCGTCAGCCGGACGTACCGGCCCTCGCTGGGCCGCCAGTACCGCTTGTGCTGGATGTTCGGGTTGAAGCGGCGAGAGGTGCGCCGGTGCGAGTGGGAGATGCGGTTGCCGAATACCGGTTGGGCGCCGGTCAGTTGACAGTGGCCGGACACGGGATGACCTGCCTCTCATGGAAGGGAGGTTATCGGTAATGGAAATCGTTCCTATATAGTAGCGCGTACGGCTCGTACCGACTCCCGACTCGGGACGCCAGCCAGGGACTCTCCGTGAGGATCTCCACTTGATCTGACTGTCCGTCAGTTACACTGGCGCCGTCACACACCGTGAGGGATCCTGTGATCAGCGTGAACGAATTCAATCGAAGGCCGCGACGTCACCTCGTGCTCGGTGCAGCACTGATCGCCGCGCTCGTCGTGCAGTCCTTTGCGCTCATCTCCGAGCAGGCGCAGATCGACGATCTGCAGGCTCATCAGATCGACGTCGGCCCCTCGGGACCGGCCGGCCCGACCGGGCCGGCCGGTCCCGAGGGCCTGCAGGGCAAGGACGGGAAAGACGGCAAGGACGGAAGAGACGGACACGACGGCCAGGACGGCCAGGACGGTCAGGACGGCCGAGAGGGCAGGGACGGAACGGCCGGCCGGGAGGGCAAGGACGGCACGGACGGCAAGGACGGGCAGAACGGGCAGAACGGCCAGAACGCCAGCGGCTCCCCGAGGCCGTCCGAGTCCCACAGACACCACAGGCACAGCTCCACCAGGGTGCTCCCGAACGACGTGCCGTCACCCCTGCCGTCTCCCTACCTCGACTCGGATCCCTTGCCGCCTGCCGCCACCCCGGCCGACGGCCCCCCTCCCCAGGGTCCCGACACCCCGCCGCCCGGCGGGACGCCGTGGGGCGACTTCGGGGCCCCGGGTGCGTGACGTCGAGGTGCGACGGGAGAGCCGGCGGGAGGCACGGGGCGCGTAGTCGTGGGGCGTCGCCCCGCGCCTCCCGCCTCCCCCGTCTCGCCCGCCTCCCCGCCTCCCCGTCCCGCCTGACCCGCCCGTCTCGCCCGTCTCGCCCGTCTCGCCCGTCTCGCCCCGGCAGCTTCCGCCCCAGCACCCGCGTCACCTCGCCCGCTGCCGCCCGGACGCCTTCTTTGCGGTCGTCTTCTTGGCTGCTGCATCCCTGCCCGCCAGTAGACCCCCCGGGCCCCACGGCCCGAGGGTGCGCGCGGGAGTGGGTGACGTCACACGGCGCGACCTTCGCCGAGCACGCTGATCCGCAAGGGACCTTGAGATTTGCCGGAGTCACGGGACGCGGGAGCCACTGGCGGGGACGGGTTGACACTCAAAAGTGTGAGTGGTTGAGTACTCACATGAGTAGCGCACGTCCCCGCCGGCTGTCCACCGCCGAAGAGCGCCGCGAGACGGTGCTGCGCACTGCGATCGGCGCCTTCGCCGCCCGGGGCTACTGGGGCACCACCACGACCGAGGTGGCGAAGGCGGCGGGCATCTCGCAGGCGTACGTCTACCGCCTGTTCCCGAACAAGGAGTTGCTGTTCACGGCGGTGGTCGAGCACTGCTTCGTACAGGTGAAGGCCGCCCTGGAGCGGGCCGCGGCCGACGCGAAGGGCAGTTCGGCGGAGGTGGTCCTGAAGGCCATGGGGGACGCGTACGCGAAGCTGATCAGCGACAACGACCTGATGCTGATCCAGCTCCACGCCCAGGCGGCGGCGGTGTCCGAGTCGGCGGTGCGCGAGGCGGTCCGCCAGGGGTACGCCCGACTGGTGGAGTACGTGCGCGGCGCCTCGGGCGGGACGGAGGCGCAGGTCCAGGAGTTCTTCGCGCGCGGCATGCTGTGCCACCTCATCGTCGCGATGGGCGCCGACGAGGTGGACGCCTCCTGGATCCGGACACTGTCGACCGGTATCAGGCACTACTGACGCCCGTCGCGACCGAGCGACCGGGCCGGCAGGCGGGGCGCACAGCCCCGCCGTACTTGGACCTTTGATGTGAATGGTTAACCACACAGGGAGCGCTGTGAAATCCACCGACGCCAGCTGCAGTCCCGGAGCCGCGCTCGTGGCCCTGGCCGGGGCGCAGTTCACCGTCATGCTGGCCACCTCGATCGTGAACGTGGCCCTGCCCCAGATCCGCGCCGGCTTGGGACTGTCGGACGGCGGCACCACCTGGGTCGTCAACGCCTACGGACTCGCCTTCGGGGCGCTGCTGCTGGCGGGCGGCCGGGCGGCGGACCTGCTGGGCCGCCGCAGAGTGCTGCTGGCCGGACTCGCGGTGTTCGGGGTCTCCTCGCTGATGGCGGGCCTGGCCACCTCGTCCACCGTGCTGATCGCGGCCCGGGCGGTACAGGGACTGGGCGCCGCGGCGATCGCCCCCGCCGCCCTGGCCCTGGTGATGGGACTGTTCCCGCCCGGTCCCGGCCGGGGCCGCGCACTGGGGGTGTGGGGGGCGGTGTCCGGGGCGGGAGGCGCGGCCGGAGTCCTCCTCTGCGGTGTCCTGACCCAGGCATGGGGCTGGTCGTGGATCTTCTACGTGGTCGCGATCGGTGCCTTCGCGGTCCTGGCCGCCGCTGCAGCGAGCGTGCCGAAGGCGGAGGTCACCGAGCGGGGGCGGTTCGACGCGCTGGGCACCGCCACCGTGACCCTGGCGCTCACCGCCCTGGTGTGGGGCCTGACGTCGGCCCGCAGCTCGGGCTGGACCGACACCAGGGTTCTCGGGGCCTTCGCCGTCACCGCTGTACTGCTGACCGGGTTCGTCCTGGTCGAGCGCCGCCACCCGAACCCGCTGCTGCCGCCCCGCCTGTTCCGCACCGGACGGGTCACCGTCGGCAACGTACTGATGGCGCTGCTGGGCTCGGTGTGGATCGCCCTGTTCTTCTTCCTGCCCCTCTACCAGCAACAGGTCCTCGGCCTGAGTCCGCTGGTCACCGGACTCGGCCAACTCCCGCTGGCCTTCGCCAACATGCTCGGCTCCACGCTGGCACCGCGGATCTCCCGTCGTATCGGCTCCACCGCGACCGTCACCGGCGCGCTGCTGACCGAGGGCGCCGGACTGCTCTGGCTAGCCGGCATCAGCGCTCACGGCAGCTACCTCACCGATGTACTCGGCCCCAGCGTCCTGATCGGCCTGGGCCTGAGCATCGCCTTCGTCCAGCTGACCGCCCTGTCCGTCGAGGGCGTCCCCCAGCAGGACGCCGGGCTGGCCGGCGGCCTGGTCAACACCACGCGGCAGGTCGGCGGCGCGATCGGACTGGCGGTGCTGGCCACCCTCGCCGGCACCACCACCGCCCATGCAGCCAACCACCACACGCACCTGGAAGCACTCACCGTTGGCTACCGCACCGCCTTCGGCATCTCCGCCGCCGTCCTCGTCGCCGCCGCCGCGCTCGCCCTGCTCCTCACCCGCCGCGCCGCGACCGGCCCTGCCGACGCAAGCCCGCGGCCGACCCCACAGCCCGCAGCCCGCGACCACCACTAACCGCCCGACCGAAACGCATCCGACAGCGCATCAACCAGCACAGCAACCGAGAGGAAACCCCGCCATGTTCACCATCGACGAGGCCGCCCCCGTCATCGTCCGTCTGTCCACCGTGATCGACGCCCCGCTGGAGCGGGTCTGGGCCCTGCACACCGACATCGACGCCTGGGCTGACTGGAACGCGGACGTCGAGCAGGCCAAGCTCGACGGCCCGCTGCTGCCCGGCACCTCCTTCCACTGGAAGACCCACGGCCTGGACATCACCTCCACCATCAGCGAGATCGTCCCCGGCGAGCGCCTGGTCTGGGGCGGCCCCGCGAACGGCATCGAGGGCGTCCACGTGTGGACCTTCGAGCGGACCGGCGACCAGGTCACCGTGCACACCGAGGAGTCCTGGAGCGGCGCCCCCGTCGAGGCCGCAGCCGCCGAACTCGGCCAGGCCCTGAACTCCTCCCTGACCACCTGGCTCGTCGCCCTCAAGTCCCGCGCCGAGCAGACCCACTGAATCCGCTCACCCTTCACGGAAACGAGGTTCCCGCCATGACCAGCACCGAGAAGCCCTACCTGATCGGCCACTACACCCCGGCCGTCGACGAGATCACCGCCACCGAGCTCACCGTCGAGGGCGCCCTGCCGCCGGAGCTGACCGGCCGGCTGATCCGCAACAGCCACAACCCCAAGCCCGGCGTCACCCCCACCCACTGGTTCAAGGGCAGCGGCATGGTCCACGGCATCCGCCTGTGCGAGGGCCGCGCCGAGTGGTACCGCAACCGCTGGGTGCGCACCCCCGCCCTGGACGGCGCCCCCTACATGACCGAGTACGGCCCGGACCTGACCGCCAGCACGGCCGGCACCCACGTCATCGAGCATGCCGGACGCCTGCTCGCCCTGTGCGAGGCAAACTTCCCCTTCGAGCTCACCCGGGACCTGGACACCGTCGGCGCCTACGACTTCGACGGCAAGCTGCGCAGCGCGATGACCGCGCACCCCAAGACCGATCCGGTCACCGGGGAGCTGCACTTCTTCGGCTCCTCGCCGTTCCCGCCGTACCTGATGTACTACGTCGCCGACGCCAAGGGCCAGGTCACGCACAGCGGCGAGGTGCCCGGGGCGACCGCCTCCCTCAAACACGACTTCGCCATCACGCGCCACTACGTGGTCTTCGTCGAGGGCACGGTCACCTTCGACCCGAACGAGCACTCCGGCATCCCCTACGGCTGGAACGACGCACAGCCCGCCCGGATCGGCGTGATGCCCCGCGCCCCGCAGGGCGCCGAGAAGATCCGCTGGTTCTCCATCGAGCCGGGCAACATGCTGCACGCCGGCAACGCCTACGAGGACGCCCAGGGCCGCATCGTCCTTGAGGGCCCTACCGTGGACAAGGAGGGCTTCCAGCTGTCCTGGAACTGGTGGGTCGGTGCCCCCGGCCGCGGCACCGAGCCCAACACCCGCTCCTACAACCGCCGTTGGGTCATCGACCTGAACTCCGGCAGCGTCGGGGAGCAGATCATCGACGACCTCGCCGTCGAATTCCCCACCCTCAACGAGGACTTCCTCGGCGCCGAGAACCGATACCAGTACGCGGTCTCCTTTCCCGACCAGGACGGCTACGGCGGCTACGGCATCGTCAAGTACGACCGCACGACCGGCACCCGCCGCATCCACCAGGCCGGCGACGCCCGCCTGCCCAGCGAAGCCGTGTTCGTGCCCGCCATCGGCGCCACCCGCGAGGACGACGGCTACCTGCTCACCGTCGTCTCCGACCTGAAGCAGGACGCCTCACAGCTTCTGGTCCTGGACGCCTCGGGCCTCGACCGGATCGCCACCGTCCACCTCCCGCGCCGCGTCACCGGCGGCATCCACGGCTCCTGGATCCCCGACGTCGACGCCGACGCCGCCAACAACTGAACCCCAGCGTCCGGGTACGGGGGACTCCACTCCCCCGGCCCGGCCGGCCCCGCACCGAACCATCTGCTCCCTGATATCACTGAAAGGCCAAGCGTCATGCGTTCGTTGACCGTGGCGAAGTTCGCCGCCACCACCACCGCCCTCCTCGTCTCCGTCGCCGTCTCCGTCTCCGTCTCCGTCTCCGCCACGGCCTACGCCCTCACCGACGACAAGCCCACCACCAAGGGCACCGTCCACGCCCTGCACACCGGCGATGTGCAGATCGACGAGACCGCGCCGGTCATCACCCGCGAGAACATCCTCATCCACGCCCCCCTGCACACCATCTGGAAGATCGAGACCGACGTCGAGAAGTGGCCCACCTGGCAGCCCGACGTCGAGACGGTCGTCAAGGACACCCCCGGCCCCCTGCGCCCCGGCTCCGTCTTCCGGTGGAGCACGGAGGGGCTGGACATCACCTCCACCGTCAGGCAGGTCGACCACGGCAGACGCCTGGCCTGGGGCGGCCCCGCCCAGGGAATCACCGCGATCCACGTGTGGACCTTCGCCCCGACCCGCGACGGCGTCCTCGTCCACACCGAGGAGTCCTGGACGGGAACGCCCGTCGTCGCCAACCAGGCCGCCCTACAGGCCGCCCTCGACAACTCCCTCCACAACTGGGTCAACAACCTCAAGGACCAGGCCGAGACCCAGGCCGCCAAGTAGCCCGCCCGGGTTCACCTGGCAGCAGGTCCGGAACCCGGACCTCCCCGGAAGGCAAGCACCCGATGTCGGT
This sequence comes from Streptomyces sp. NPDC001222, assembly GCF_042896945.1. Lineage (NCBI taxonomy): Bacteria > Bacillati > Actinomycetota > Actinomycetes > Kitasatosporales > Streptomycetaceae > Streptomyces > Streptomyces sp. NPDC001222. Next base: position 155,310 of record NZ_JBIAXT010000011.1, on the reverse strand, counting down.
GGAAAAGGGCTCCTCACGGTCCGCGTCCTGGCTGTCCTGACGATGGTGGCCGGCCTGGCAACCGACTGGATCGGCGTCCTGCGCCTGCGCCACGCCACCAACCTCGCCGAGGCCCGCAGGGGCATCAACAGCCTCGAGACATCGGCCGCCTGACCGTACTGGCCACCGGACTACGGCTGGCCATCGACGCCCGGCCCTGGCGGGGCTGGATCGTCGCCGGCCTCGTCGACCGGACCGCGCTCGTCGCCCTCGGCGAACCTCTGACCGGCAAGGACCTCCGCAAGTTGGACGGTAGTACCTGTCTGGCTCCCCTCGACCGGTTCAGCAAAAGCGTGTTGCACCACTGCCTGGGCTTTTCGCCCACGCGGCGGTGCCGGATCGGTGTCCGACACCGCCGGGTTCGTCCTTCAGCCGCTGCTCTGGCCGCTTCCGCTCGCCTCGCTGATCTCGATGCGGCGCGGTTTCGTGACCTCTGCCTTGGGGACGGTGATCGTGAGGATGCCGTCCCGCATGTCGGCCGTGATCTTGTCCGTGTCGACCTCTCCGGGCAACTGGAGCCGGTATTCGAAGGATCCGGTGCGGCGGGTGCTGCGGCGCAGGACGCCCTTGCGTTCCTTTTCCTTGATCTCTCCGGTGACCACCAGTTCCTGGCCGTTGGCCTCGACGTCGACGTCCTTGCTCTTGATGCCCGGGAGTTCGATTTCGACGTGGAAGGCGTCGTCGGATTCCGTGACGTCCGCGAGGGGGGCCCACGCGGCGGCGGGCGCTGCGGTGCCGACCGTGGATTCGAGCAGCCCGCTCATCTCACCGAGCAGTTGGTCGAACTCGGTCAGGGGGTTGCGTGTCCAGCCGACGGGCCTGCCCTGTATCGCGCCACCGCCGTGACGCCGGACGGGCGTGGTCATGTCCATCGCCTCCTTCTCTCTTTTTGGCGATCTCATCGGCCGCCCTTTCAGGCGAGCCATGCGGACTCCTTGGGGCGGGTTCGAGGTGAACTGTCCGAGCCGCCGGGTGTGGCCGTGCGGCTCAGGTACCGGTGGACGAGGTGGATGGCCATCGCGCCCTCGCCGACCGCGGACGCCACCCGTTTAACCGAGCCGCTGCGGACGTCGCCGGCCGCGAAGACACCAGGCAGGCTGGTCTCCAGGGTCAGGCAGTTGCGGCCCTGGCTCTGCCACAGTCCCGGGACGGAGCAGGTCTGGGCCTCGGACCCGGTGAGCACGAATCCCTGCGCGTCAAGGCCGAGCGTGCCGGACAGCCACTTGGTGTTGGGGTCCGCCCCGGTGAAGACGAACAGGGCACGAGCTGGGATGCGGTCGTGCTCACCTGACCGGTGGTCGACCACCTCGACCGCGTCCAGCACCTGGTCGCCGATCGCCCGGGTGACCTCGCTGTGCAGCAGCACCTGCACTCGTGGGTGGCGCTCGATCTGGTCGATCAGGTAGCGGGACATGTGGATGGCGAGATCGGGCCCGCGCACGAGCAGGTACACCTTTGGCGCGTAACCGGCGAGGAACAGTACGGCCTGGCCCGCGGAGTTGCCGCCGCCGACCACCGCCACGGGGTCGGTGCGGCACTGCTGCGCTTCGTAGACGGTCGCCGAGTAGTGGACGCTTGTACCCTCCAGTCGTTCGATGCCAGGCGCGCGGAGGCGGCGGTAGCGGGCTCCGGTGGCCAGCAGGACGGTGCGGGCGGCGATCTCGGTGCCGTCGGCGAACGTCACCGTGTAGTGGCCGTCATGCGGCTCGAGCCGGGTCGCTTCCGCCGGTACGGTGATCCGGGCTCCGAACTTGTTCGCCTGAAGCACTCCGCGCTCGGTGAGTTCGGCGCCGGAGATACCCGAGGGGAAGCCGAAGCAGTTGTCGATGCGCGAGGACGTCCCGGCCTGGCCGCCGGTGGCGATCGCTTCGACCACGGTCGTGCTGAGGCCCTCGGAGGCGGCGTTCACCGCGGCGGCGAGGCCGGCGGGGCCGGAGCCGACGATGAGGAGGTCGCCGAAGCCCTTTTGGGCGGGCAACGGCGGCAGGCCGATGAGCCGGGCGAGTTCGGCGTTGCTGGGGTTGCGCAGCAGGGTGGTGTCCCGCCAGATGACCAGGGGTGTCTCCTCCGGTCCGATGCCGAAGCGGCGCAGCAGCGCCTCGGCCTCCTCGTCCGTCTCCAGGTCGATCCAGCGGTGCGGCAGCCGGTTGCGGGAGGCGAACTCGCGCAGCCGCCGGGTGTCGGCCGAGTAGCGCGAGCCGATGATGCGGAATCCGGCGCCTTGCCCGACGAGCAGGGCCCGGCGGCCCAGACAGGCACGCAGCACCAGATCGCCGATGGTGGAGTCCCGGGTCACCAGGTCGCGCAGCTGGTCCATGGACAGGACGAGGACTTCTCCGGGGTCCCTGACCACAGCCGTGTAGAAGGCCACCTGTCCGTGCAGGAGACCGAGTTCGCCGATGAAGCGGCCGGGGCCGTGCACGCGCAGCAGGTGTTCGTCGGGCGTGCCGTAGTCCTCGACGATGGCGACGGAGCCCGTGAGGACGACGTAGAACGTCTCGCAGCGTTCCCCTTCCCGGATCAGCACCTCATCGGATTCCACCGCACGCCGCCTGCCGCGCTCGGCCAGGCGGGCGATCTGGTCGTCCGACAGGCGGGGGTAGGCGCCGTAGACGTCCGGGCTCTCGAACGGGACGGCCTCTCCCGCATCGTCCGGCGCCGATGTGCCGCGCGGCCGTGTCTCGTCGCCGGACATCAGACGAACGCCTCGTGGACGAAGCACCACCGCCAGTCCTCGCCGGGCTCCATGGACGCCACGATCGGGTGGCCGTCGTCGCCGGCGTGGCGGCGTGCGTGGCGGTTGGGGGAGGAGTCGCAGCAGCCGACGTGCCCGCAGGTCAGGCAGAGTCTCAGGTGGACCCAGGGGGAGCCGAGGCGGAGGCACTCCTCGCAGCCCTCGAGGGTGTGCGGCCGGACGGGCCGTACGAGGGCGAGGTGGGGGTCGGCGCGCAGGGTCATCGGGCATCACCCTTCCCGGGCCGGCTCGCGGCCCGCGATCGACTGTTCCACCCACTGGCGCAGGACGGGGGCGGGCGCGGCCCCCGCCTGCCGGGCGACGGTCTCCCCGTGGTCGAGGACCAGCAGCGTCGGCACGGCCTGGACCTCGAATCTCCGTGCCAGCTGTGGGTTTCTGTCGATGTCGACCTTGGCCAGCTTGATCCGTCCGGCGAGGTCGGTGGCGACCTGCTCCAGGGCGGGGCTGACCATCCGGCAGGGTCCGCACCAGGTGGCCCAGAGGTCGACCACGACGGGCACGGAGGCCTTCTCGACCACGTCCGTGAAGTCGTTGTCCCCCGCGTCGACCACCCAGGGCAGGGGCTGCTTGCAGTGACCGCACCTCGGGCGGCCCTCGGCGGCCACGGGCACGCGGTTGGCGCGCCCGCAGTGAGGGCAGCTGACGGTCGTCGCTCGCGCGGTGCTCATGCGGCCCTCGCCTCTTCCACGACCGCGGGCTGGTCGTACGTGACGACCAGTTCGCCATCCCGGGCGTCGACACGGACGGTGGCGCCGTCCTGGACGTCACCGCGCAACAGGGCTCGTCCGACGAGGGTTTCGACCTCGTGGGAGATGTAGCGGCGCAGCGGGCGTGCCCCGTAGACCGGGTCGTAGCCCTGCCGGGCGATGAATTCCCGTGCGGCACCGGTGAGTTCCACGGTGATGCGGCGTTCGGCCAGCCGCCTGCGCAGCTCGTCGAACTGCAGCTCCACGATCCGCTCGATCTGGGCCTCGCCGAGCGGCTTGAACAGCACGATGTCGTCCACACGATTGAGGAACTCCGGCCGGAAGTGACTGCGCAGCTCGCCCATCACCAGTCCCCGGGCATCCGGCTTGATCTCCCCCTCGGCGGTCACGCCGTCCAGGAGGTACTGCGACCCGATGTTGGACGTCATGATGATCACGGTGTTGCGGAAGTCGACCGTACGGCCCTGGGCGTCGGTGATCCGTCCGTCGTCGAGGACCTGCAGCAGCGTGTTGAAGACATCGGTGTGCGCCTTCTCGATCTCGTCGAACAGCACGACCGAGTAGGGCTTGCGGCGCACGGCCTCGGTGAGCTGGCCGCCCTCCTCATAGCCGATATAACCGGGCGGCGCGCCGACCAGTCGGCTGACGGTGTGCCGCTCCTGGTACTCGCTCATGTCGAGGCGGATCATGTTCTCCTCGGAGTCGAAGAGGGCCGCCGCGAGCGTCTTGGCGAGCTCGGTCTTTCCGACGCCGGTGGGGCCGAGGAAGATGAACGAGCCGATCGGCCGGCGCGGGTCGCGGATTCCGGAGCGGGCGCGGATGATGGCGTCGGCGACCAGTTTGACCGCCTCGTCCTGGCCGATGACCCGTTCGCGCAGGATCTCGTCCAGGCGCAGCAGCTTCTCCCGCTCGCCTTCCTGGAGGCGGGCGACGGGGATGCCGGTCCACGCGGCGACGATCTCGGCGATCTCCTCCTCGGTGACGACTTCCCGCAGCAGCCGGTTCCCGCCCTGTTTGGCGGCCAGTTGCTCCTCCTCGGCCGTCAGTCGGCGCTCCAGTTCCTGGAGTTTGCCGTACCGCAGTTCGGCGGCCCGGTTCAGGTCGTAGCTGCGCTCGGCCTCGTCCGCCTCGTGGCGGACCTGCTCCAGTTCCTGGCGCAGTTCCTGCACGCGGCGGATGGCCTGGCGTTCGGCCTCCCACTGGGCGTGTTTGGCGTCGGCCTCGGCGCGCAGGTCGGCCAGTTCCTTGCGCAGTTCCTCCAAGCGGGCCTTGCTGGCGGGATCGGTCTCCTTGGACAGTGCCGCCTCCTCGATCTCCAGCCGGGTCACCCGGCGGGTGATCTCGTCGAGCTCGGCGGGCATGGAGTCGATCTCGGTGCGCAGCCGGGCGCATGCCTCGTCGACGAGGTCGATGGCCTTGTCGGGCAGGAAGCGGTCGGTGATGTAGCGGTGGGAGAGGGTCGCCGCGGCGACCAGCGCGGTGTCCTGGATCTTGACGCCGTGGAAGACCTCAAGGCGTTCGCGCAGGCCGCGCAGGATGGAGATGGTGTCCTCCACGGTGGGCTCGTCGACCAGGACCTGCTGGAAGCGGCGTTCGAGGGCGGCGTCCTTCTCGATGTGCTGCCGGTACTCGTCGAGGGTGGTCGCCCCGATCATGTGCAGTTCGCCACGCGCGAGCATGGGCTTGAGCATGTTGCCGGCGTCCATGGCGCCTTCGGCGGCGCCCGCGCCGACGACGGTGTGCAGTTCGTCGACGAAGAGCAGGATCCTGCCCTGGGCGGCCTTGACCTCGCCGAGGACGGCCTTGAGTCGTTCCTCGAACTCGCCGCGGTACTTGGCGCCGGCCACCAGCGAACCCATGTCGAGGGCGAACACCGTCTTGTCGCGCAGGCCCTCGGGTACGTCGCCGCGCACGATGCGCTGGGCCAGGCCCTCGACGATGGCGGTCTTGCCGACGCCGGGGTCGCCGATGAGGACGGGGTTGTTCTTGGTCTTGCGGCTGAGGATCTGGGTGACCCGGCGGATCTCGGCGTCCCGGCCGATGACCGGGTCGAGGCGGCCCGAACGCGCCTCGGCGACCAGGTCGCGGCCGTACTTCTCCAGCGCCTCGTAGGCCACCTCGGGGTTGGCAGAGGTGACGCGTTGATGGCCGCGGACCTGGGTGAGCGCGCTCAGGAAGGACTCACGGGTCACGCCGTGCTCCTTGAGCAGGCGCCCGGCGGTGGTCGCCGAGCCCTCCTCGGCCAGGGCGAGCAGCAGGTGCTCCACGGACACGTACTCGTCCTTGAGGCGTTTGGCCTCCCGCTCGGCCGCGTCCAGCAGCCGGGACAGGCGCTGGGTGACGAAGACCTGACCGGGCGCCGCGCCGGGTCCGGTGACCCGGGGCCGACGGGAGAGCTCCTCTCGTACGGCGGTACGCAGTTCCTCGGCCTCGGCGCCCGTCTGTTGCAGCAGCCGTGGGATCAGGCCCTCCTCCTGGTCGAGGAGGGCGAGCAGCAGATGTTCTCCGTCGACCTCGGTCTGGCCCATGCGGATGGCGGCGGTCTGGGCTTCCTGGAGTGCTTCCTGGGACTTCTGGGTCAGGCGGTTCATGTCCATGGTGGTGGATCACTCCTTGTGCCGGCGCGGCGCAGCGCGGCTTCGAGCAGGCTGATGCGGTCGAGCAGGTCGAGCACCAGGCCGATGGACGCGTAGTTGAGGCAGAGCCCGGTGCGCAGCCGCTGGACGCGGGCGAGGGCGGCCGGTGCCGTGGGAGCGAACACAAGTCGCCCCGCGGCGTCGCGTTCGGCGTCCACCAGTCCGAGGGCCACGAACCGGCGGACGAGATCGGGATGGAGGCCGGAGCGGCGTGCGACGGTGTCCAGGGACAGCCTGGGCACCGGCACGATCGCGTACTGGACGCGTGCCGCGGCCGGTGCCGTCCACGCGGGTGCCCGGCGCGTGTGGGGCGGTCGGTCGCTCATCATGTCCTCCTGGGGTCGAACGAGGAGACGGCGGCGAGTTCCTCGAACAGCCGTCGTTCCTGGTCACTGAGCCGGGGCGGCACCACGATGCGGAGCTCCGCGTAGAGGTCTCCGTTGTCGCCCCGCGGGCCCGGCATGCCCTCACCGCGCAGTCGCAGCCGACGCCCGCTGGAGGAACCGGCGGGCACGGTCACCTTCGCTGTGGCGCCGCTCGGGGTGGGTACGGGCACGGTCGCACCCAGCGCCGCCTCCCAGGGGGTGACCGGAAGCTGCACGTGCACGTCCCGGCCGTCGACGCGGAACACCGGGTGCGGCAGGATCCGCACCCGCAGGTACAGGTCCCCGGCGGGGGCGTCGCCGCTGCCGCGGCCGCCCTCGCCCGCCAGCCGGATACGCTGCCCGTCCGTGACGCCGGGCGGCACATCGACCTCGTAGCGCCGCTGCCCGGAGGGCCCGCCGAGGGTTACGGTGCGGCGGCCGCCGCGGTAGGCCTCCTCCACGGTGAGCGGCAGCTCGGCCTCCTGGTCCGCCCCGGGCACGCGCATACGCCCGGCACCGCCGAACAACGATCCGAACAGGTCCTCGAAGTCGACGCCCTCCCCGCCGAAGCCGGTGGTGGTGTAGCGCCCCCGGGGGCCGCCCTCCCCGGTGGACCAGCGGAAGCCGCCGCCGGCTCCCGCACCTGCGCCGACCCGTTCCTCCCAGTCCTCGGGAATCTTGCGGAAGTCCTCGCCGAAGCGGTCGTAGCGGGCCCGCTGGTCGGGATCCGACAGCACGCTGAAGGCCTCGTTGATCTCCTTGAACCGCTCCTCCGCCGCGGGGTCCTTGTTGACGTCGGGGTGGTACTTGCGGGCCAGGGAGCGGTAGGCCCGCTGGAGCTCGTCCCGGTCGGCGTTCCGCGGGACTCCGAGCACCTCGTAGAAGTCGCGTGCCATCGGCGGTCACTCCCGCTTGGCGACGGTGACGGCGGCCGGCCTCAACTGCCGCTCGCCTTCGCCGTAACCGGGGCGCAGCACTTGCACCACGGTGTTGGGTTCGGCGTCCGGATCCTGGACCACGCCGACGACCTCGTGCCGGGCGGGGTCGAACTTCACCCCGGTCTCGGCGTGGGGCGGATAGCCCAGGCCTTCCAGGATGTTCACGGCCTGGTCACGGACAGCCCGGACGCCCTCCACGATCGCGCCGGGATCGGCGCCCGCGTGGCTCAGGGCGAGTTCGAGGTTGTCGATGACGGGCAGGAAGGCCGCAGCCGTGCGGGCGCGTTGGGCCGACCGTTCCCGCTCCAGCTCCCTGCTGTGGCGCTTGCGCAGGTTGTCGAGATCGGCCAGAGCGCGCCGCCAGCGGTCCTCGACGTCCTTGAGCGCGTCCGTGTACTCGTCTTCCGCCGCAGCCGGGCCGGTCGCCGCGTCCGGCCCGGGTTCGGCCTCCGCCGTCGGCGAGCCGGGCTCGGGAAGGTGCCCGGACGGCGGCTGGACGGCGCCTTCCGGCGGCGGTTCGGGGACACGGTCCTGGGAAGGGACAGGCATTGCGGTTACCTCAGCCCTTGTCGAACTCGGCATCTATGACGTCGTCCCCGCCGCCGCCCGTGGCTGCACCACCCGGTGCTCCGGCGTCCGTCGGGCCACCGGTCGTGGCGCCGGCCTGGTGGGCCGCGAGTCCCGCGAGGATCTGCTGCAGCTCGGAGATCAGCGGCCGGACCTTGTCCAGGCCGGCCTCGTTCTTCACCGCCTCGCGGGCCTCGGTCACCAGCATCTCTGCGCGGGCCTTCTCGTGCGCGGGCGCGGCATCGCCCAGCTCGCCCAGTCGCTTTTCGACCTGGTAGGCAATCGCGTCCAGCTCGTTGCGGGCGTCGACGGCCTCGCGCAGCGCCTGGTCCTCGCTCCGGTGGCGTTCGGCCTCCTCAACCATGCGCTCGACCTCGCTCCGGTCGAGGTTGGAGGTGTCGCTGATGGTGATGCCCTGCTCCTTGCCGGTGTCCTTGTCACGCGCGGTGACGTGGAGGATGCCGTTGGCGTCGATGTCGAAGGTGACCTCGATCTGGGGCTCGCCGCGGGGCGCCTGGCGGATGTCGGTGAGCTGGAAGCGGCCGAGGACCCGGTTGTCGGCCGCGAGCTCACGCTCGCCCTGGAGGACGACGATGTCGACGGCGGGCTGGTTGTCGGCGGCCGTGGTGAAGGTCTCGGTACGGCGGACCGGGATGGTGGTGTTCCGCTCGATGATCTTCGTCATCACGCCACCGGCGGTTTCCACGCCGAGGGACAGCGGCGTGACGTCGAGCAGCAGGACGTCCTTGACCTCGCCCTTGAGGACCCCGGCCTGGATCGCGGCGCCCAACGCCACGACCTCGTCCGGGTTGACGGTCATGTTCGGGTCCTTGCCGCCGGTGAGCCGGCGCACCAGCGTCTGGACGGCGGGGATGCGGGTGGAGCCGCCGACGAGGATGACCTCGTCGATGTCGTTCTCGCCGACCTTGGCGTCCTCCATGGCCTGCTTGACCGGGCCGAGGCACCGCTCCACCAGGTCGCCGGTGATCTGCTCGAAGGTGGACCGCATGACCGTCGTCGTCAGGTGCTTGGGCCCGGAGGCATCGGCCGTGATGAACGGCAGGCTCACCTGCGTCTGCGTCACGGAGCTGAGCTCGGTCTTCGCCTTCTCCGCCGCCTCGAACAGACGCTGCAACGCCTGCGGGTCCTGGCGCAGGTCGATGCCGTTGTCCTTCTGGAAGCCGTCGGCGAGGTGGTCGACCAGTCGGCGGTCGAAGTCGTCGCCGCCCAGGTGGCTGTCCCCCGCCGTGGACCGTACCTCGACCACGCCGTCTCCGACGTCGAGGATGCTCACGTCGAAGGTGCCGCCGCCGAGATCGAAGACCAGCACCGTCTCGTGATTCTTCTTGTCCATGCCGTACGCGAGGGCGGCCGCGGTCGGCTCGTTGATGATCCGCAGCACCTCGAGGCCGGCGATCCGGCCGGCGTCGCGGGTGGCGGTGCGCTGAGCGTCGTTGAAGTAGGCGGGTACGGTGATGACGGCCTCGGTGACGCGCTCGCCCAGTTGTTTGGAGGCGTCGTCGGCGAGCTTGCGCAGCACGAGGGCGCTGATCTCCTCGGGCGAGTAGAGCTTGTCGCGCACCTTGAAGCGGGCGGCCCCGCCCTCCCCCTCTACGACGTCGTAGGCGACGGCCTTGGCCTCCTCGGAGATCTCGTCATAGCGCCGCCCGATGAACCGCTTGGCCGAGTAGATGGTGCCCTTGGGGTTGAGGATCGCCTGGCGCCGGGCCAGCTGGCCCACCAGGCGCTCTCCGGCGTCGGTGAAGGCCACCACGGACGGTGTCGTGCGGTTGCCCTCGCTGTTCGGCACCACCGTCGGCTCGCCCCCCTCCCACACCGCGATCACCGAGTTCGTGGTGCCCAGGTCGATTCCGACTGCCTTGGCCATGAGGGGACTCCTTTCGCAGCGCGGGCCGACGTTCGTCGGCGACCGTTCGTCCTCCGAGGGCTGTTCCGCGCTCGTTCAGGTGGGGGCGGGACCGTCGTGTGGCCGCCCGCTGCGCCAGGCCCCGCTCTGCGTGCGCGCCCCGACGCTCCTAAGCGGTCCGACGAGCAGCCGGGCCACCTCCTCCGTGACGTCTTCGTCCGTGACGAGGACGTACCTGCTGGGCTGCATGGACGGTACCGAAGCGAACTTTCGGCGGCCGCCCTGCGCTGCAAGAAGCAGCAGGCGAAGAAGGCGCCGACGACCGCTCCGAAGATCAGCCCGTACACGGCGACGAGGGCCCGAGGCCGCCGGGTTCGGCCAGTTCGGCGATCCGAAGAACCAACCGATGAGCACCTCGGGCACTGCACCGCTGGCCGCGCCTTGCAGCGCCGCCCTGCCATATCCCATCTGGCCGATCACCTGTGCGATCAGGCGGAGGTCCTGGCCAATAGGCGCCACCCTTTCCACGGGAAAGCCCTGGTCGGACAGGCGGTCTACGGCGTGTTCGGCTTCCTGACGGCTCAGGCACGAGGCGATGGTCCTGCTGGCCTGTTCGTTCATCGCCCAGTCCTTCGTGCCCCTCGGTCCGCCGAGCGGTTTCCCGCGTACCCACCATGGCCACCGGGCGGGGCGCCGCGCCTGCGCCCGGTGGAGTGAAAAGTCGTGTGCCTGGTCGATCCGCGAGGACGAGGGCGCGGCTGCGAGCCGGCGAGATGGGCTCCCATGCAGCGGGGTACTCGAGGACCGGGTCAGCTCGTTCTCCGACGCCGGTGCGAACGGAGTGATCTCATGGCCGACTATGCCGCGCATGGACGTCTCTCCGGCCGAGAGGAGAGCCGTTCCGCCGGTGGCGTTGCTCGCCGGGAAGACGAGCAGCACGAGTGTCGTCGGCTGCCCCGGGACCTCGACCCGCAGGGGCTGCTGGCGCTGTCCCTGCAGCTGTTCGGCAGCACGGACGGCAACCAGATCCTGTGCCTGGCCATGGCCCACGTCAGTTCCCTCGGCCCGTTCAGGGCCGAGGCCGGCTACCTCATGGCCGGTGACAAACTCGTCCGGACACCGTCGAACGATGAACAGGTCGGCGAGCCAGTCGACCGATCAGTGGGTGAGCTGGCCGAGCACGACGGCCCCGTGACGTTCCCCGAGCGCCGCTGGGGCTGGGCCTTCGGTCTGCGGGAAGCCGACGGTCTGCTCGGTTACCTGGTGCTGTCGTCCCGGCTGCGGCCCGGCCGACGGGACTGCCTGTTGATCACCACGCTGGTACGGCTCACCTCGGCGGCTCTGTCCCTGGCGGCCGCGCGGCGCCGACAGCACGAGGACGCCCGGGAACTGAGTCGGTTGCGGGACGAGCGTGCGGCGGTGCTGCGGGAGGCGCACTGCCTGCGATCCAAGCTGCACCAACAGCGATTCGTTCACGGCGCGCTCGGCGGGGGCGAGGACGCTCTCACCCGTGTCCTGCACGAGCTCACCGGTCTCCCGGCGCTGGTCGAGGACCGGTTCGGGAACCTGCGGTCCTGGGCCGGCCCGGGACGGCCGTGCCCCTATCCGAGGCCGACCCCGGAGCGCCGGGAGGAAATGCTGCGGCAGGTCGCTCGTGCGGCGGGGCCGGTCCGGGTCGGGGACCGCCTGGTGGTGCTGGCTCGGCCGCGTGGGGAGGTTCTCGGTGTGCTTTGCATCGTGGACCCTGACAAGACCGCGGACGAGCGCACCGAATTCGTGCTGGCCCACGCGGCGCGTTCGCTCGCCTCGGAGCTGGCTCATCAGCGCGACCTGACCGAGGTCGAGGTGCGGCTGCGCGGAGAGCTCCTCGACGACCTGCTGGTGTGCACCGATGAGGCCAGGGCCTACGCCAGGGCCGCGGCCGTCGGCCACGACCTGCACCGTGCGCACTACGTCGTGGTGGTGAGCCGGCGAAGCGGGGCAGCCGACTACTCCTTCACGCGGGTTGTCGAACGAGCGGCGACCACGGCGGGCCTGCGACCGCTGGTGACCTGCCGCGACGACCGGGTGGTGTTGCTGACGGAGGCCAGTCCGAACGGTGACGCTCTGTATGCGGCATTGACTCGAGAGCTTGGCACACCCTGTGGAGCGATCGGAGTGAGTCCGCGCTGCGATTCCCCGGGCAGCATTCCTCGCCGCTACCAGGAGGCGCTGCGGGCGCTCGAGGTGCGGCAGCACTCGCGAGAACGGGAGGGGACGACGTTCTTCGAGGATCTGGGGTTGTACCGGATCCTCGGGCCCGGCAGCGATTACCGGGAACTCGAAGGGTTCGTGCGGGAGTGGCTCGGCCGGCTCATCGACTACGACGCACGGCACGGTTCGGGCATGGTGGCGACGCTCGCGCAGTACTTCGACTGCGGCGGTAACTACGACGAGACCGCTGCCGCGTTGGCCGTCCACCGCAGCACCCTGCGCTACCGGCTCCAGCGCATCCGCGAGATCGGTGGCCGTGATCTCGCCGACGTGGACACTCGGCTCAACCTCCAAGTGGCAACACGGGTGTGGAAGATCATGCTGGGCGGGCAGAGGTGACTGCACACCGAAGGCCGACGGCCAGGTCGATGGCGCTGTCCATCCCGCTCGGATACATGTCTTCTCCTCGCCCAACGGGGCATGCTCACGGGGAGAGATGACGCTGGAACCACTCCACGCCGAGCGCGCCACCCCCTCCAGGGCGCCCGGCTCCTCGAACAGGTGCGTTGTCCCCGGCACCAACTCCAGCCGGGTCTCGCCGGGGATCCGCCGCATGGCCTCACCGTTCAGTTCGATCGCCTCCCGGCCCAGGGACTTGACAGATCAGCAGAGCAGATCTGTACCTTGAAGTCCGCCCACGAGACCGACCCGACGGAACTCTCCACGAATACCAACGTGCTGCTTGACCAGCCCAGATGATTAATCGGCAACCGCACTGCCGCCCACTTCCGGGCGGGCCCTACGGCCGTCCGGGCCTGCCACAGGCTGCGGAAGCCCCCGAAACGGGCCCGACCGAACACCGCCAGTCCGGTCGCCACTCACAGCAGGAGGTCGAAGACGGCTCGGGCCTCGTCCCAGTGCTGAGTCTGGGGGTTCTTCAGGTCGGGGTGGAGGATCTTGAAGCTTTGGGCAAGGGCCAGGCTGAGACCGCCGACGATGTCCGGATAGGCCGCCTCGGTCTCCTCGTCGGGTGTGCGGTCCAAAACGGGGTGGGTGGCGAGCTGTTCCAGGATCGGCTTGAGTTCTATTTCTTGGTCGATCTTCTGAAAGTGGTGAATGCTCTCCTGCAGGCCTTTCGTGATCGGTAGGTCGCAGGTCCGGATGATGTCGCGCCCGTTGGCCTTGGCTGTGGCCTGGGCGACAGTTAGCAGATCGTAGAGCTTGGTGTCGACGAAGTCGCTGTAGCGCTTGAGATCGTTCTTGTCGACATCTAGCCCCGCGGCTGCGCGGAAAAACCTCTCGAACCTGGCGATGGACATCACGGTCATGACGGCAACCTCCGACTGCGGGCGCCGGGGCGGCTCCCGGCCCCTTGGCTTCCCAGTCAGCCTGGCCGACGGGGCGCGGGAACGCATGGGGCCATTTAGCCCCCTTGTCAGCCCCTCAATTGCCCCTGCCAGGCCCAGGCGCCCGACGCCCGTGGGTCGGACGGGCGTGCGATCCGTCGATCCAGTCCGGCCCGGCCCGATAGAGCTGGACCCATACAGCGTTGCGGTCAGGCGCCGCTTGTGCCGCTGGGGAAGAAAAGTAAGGTATTACGCGTTCTTCGCCAAAATACCACTCACCCGTGCCCGCGGCGGCCCAATTGCCGTTTGTCTGTGCTGGCAGGCCAAGGCGGCGGGGTGAATTTAGGCCCGGCAGGCGCAGGCCGCATGAACCCTGGCGCCGTGACGCTGGACCGATCGGAGCGCTCAAAGGAAAGCCTGTCTCCACCCGTTCTGCTCCGGGCCGCCGGTCTGGCCATCGCTGCCGCGCGGCTCTGTGGGCCCATCCCTCGAGCCGTCGTCCGCACGTCGCAGGAGTTTCGGCGCAGGAGGACTTCTATGGCCAAGACAGTCGGAATCGCGACCGATTCCGTGATCGCCGCGTGCGAGGGCCGCGGTCCTCCCCAACCCCGAGGGCAGCCGTCCCCCGTCCGGCGTCGCCTTCACCGACAGTGGCGAACCGCTTGTCGGCCAACTCGCCCACCGGCAGGCGATCCCCAACTCCCAGGGGGACCGTCTACTCCGCCAGGCGTTTCATCCCCGACGCTTCGGCGAGATCCCCGACGAGGCCAAGGCCGTCGGCTTGGACGTCGCTCCCCACGACCGCGGCAACACCACTGCAAGATCTGCGGCAAGCTACGCGCCGGAGAAGATCAGCGGGCTGGACGAGCTTTCCGATCCTTTGGCGCACTATCACCTGGTGACGCCGCGTACCCCGAAGCGTTGCGAGGAGTGCCTCATGGAGCGTTCCCTGTGTGTGCACCTGCGGCTCTGCCTCACCGGCGGGCACGTCGGCTGCTGCAATTCCTCGCGCCTCAAGTTCGCCAGGCGGCAAGCGGGCAGCGCCGGCCACCCCCGCGTGCAGTCCTTCCAGCCGGGAGAGAGCTGGCGCTGGTGCTACGTCCACGAGGCCCTGGTCTGATGGACGCGGCCGAGCACGAGCAGAGTGCGGTCCGCGAGACACCCGACCGATACGGCGCGTTCCCGCGCCTGACGCCGGAGCAGATTGAGGACCTGATCGCACACGGTGAGCGCCGCGGGACCGCCGAGGGCGAGGTGCTGTACCGCGAGGGCGAACCGTTCCGGGATTTCCTTGCGATCCTCAGGGGGACCGTAGAGATCCTCCACGACCACGGCGGGCCCGACGAGCGCACGGTGGCAGTGCACGGACCCGGCAGGTTCCTCGGTGAGCTCGGGCTGTTGGAGGGCCAGGCGGCGTTCGACACCGCCGTGGTGCGCGAAGCGGGCGAGATCCTGGCTGTAGCGGTGGAGCGGCAACGCGCCCTGGTCGGCCGCGACCCCGTCCTCGGCGACCTGATCCTCCGTGCCTACCTGGGCCGCCGGTATCTGCTCATCGGCCTCGGCGCCGGCTTCCGGATCCTCGGGTCGTGCTATTCACCGGACACGCTGCGGCTGCGCGAGTTCGCCGCCCGCAACCGGTTGCCCCACCGCTGGGTGGACCTGGAGAAGGACAAGGAGGCGGAGGCGCTGCTGCGCCGGTTCTCCGTCGGCCCCGAGGAGACTCCGGTGGTCATCTGGAAGGGCGAGCGCGTGCTGCGCAATCCGAGCAACGCCGAACTCGCCCGGCTCATCGGGCTGCCCACCCCCTCGCCAGAGACCGAGCGGTGCGACGTGATGGTGGTAGGCGCGGGCCCCGCGGGACTCGCCGCCGCCGTCTACGGAGCCTCCGACGGCCTGACCACGGTCACGGTCGACGCTGTGGCTACCGGAGGCCAGGCCGGTACCTCGTCGCGCATCGAGAACTACCTTGGTTTCCCGTCGGGCATCTCCGGGGGCGAGCTCATCGAACGCGCGGTGCTTCAGGCCCACAAGTTCGGTGCCCGCCTCATGGTGCCGGCCGAGGTCAGCGAGCTGACTCCGCAGGACGATGGGTACCTCGTCTCCTTCTCGGACGGCTCCCGGGCCCGGGCCGGAGCCGTGGTGCTTGCCTCGGGCGTGCGGTACCGCAGGCTCGAGGTGCCCGGCATCGACCGCCTGGAGGGCAACAGCGTCTACTACGCGGCGACGGTCCACGAGGCCGGCCTCTGCGAGGCCGATCCGGTGGCCGTGGTCGGCGGCGGGAACTCCGCCGGGCAGGCGGCGCTGTTCCTCGCGGGCTTCGCGTCCAGAGTCCACCTCCTCGTCCGGAGCGGTGACCTCAACGCCAACATGTCTCGCTACCTGGTGGACCAGGTGGACCGGCACCCGAAGATCGAGGTGCTGCTCCACACCGAAGTTCGGGGCGTCTCCGGGGAGGAGACGTTGGAGTCGCTGACGGTGGAGGACAACGCAAGTGGTGAGCGGCGGGAGCTGCGGGCCGCGGCGCTGTTCGTGTTCATCGGAGCCCGGCCGCGCACGGAGTGGCTCAGGGGCGTGTTGGCCCTGGACGAGAAGGGCTTCGTCCTCACCGGCGCCGACGCCCAGGCGGCGGCCGACGAGACTCGGTGGGCCTCGCTCGGCCGTGGCCCGTTCCTGCTTGAGACCACCCTCCCCGGGGTCTTCGCCGCCGGCGACGTCAGGAGCGGCTCGGTCAAACGGGTGGCCTCGGCGACCGGTGAGGGAGCCATGGCGATCCGCCTCGTGCACGAGCACCGGGAGCAGCGGGGCAACCTGGTCCAGGCCGCGGGCCCCGAAGGGCGTTAGCCGGCGCCGAGCCAGTCCGTGTCCTGGCGCTGACCCTCCCCCCTGACGGACCCTGTAGGCGGCCGGCGAACCACATGGCCGCCGTCCTCCCAGCCGACGCCCAGCGCACCGCAGACGGTTCCCATGAACGTGATGAGCCAGGCGAGAGAGAGGCTTCTTAAGCCGCTGCGCGACCTCCGTCGCTCATCCGGAATCGGCTACGCGGACGGCGTCGAGGCGCGGCCGCTGGGGCTGTACAGGAGGCGCTGGGGTGTGGTCATCGATCGCCCTGTACGCGAGGGGTGTGGGCGTGTGAATGCAGGTCGGCCCCGAGGCCGCGCGCCCGCCGAGCGCGCCGCCGCCAGGTGGTGGTGGCGCGGCCGACGCGACCCGGCAGCGCGTTCCGCCTAGGCTCACACCCGTGACGTGGCTGCGGACCTTCGGAGAGGTCGTGCGATCCGGGCTCACGATCGAGGAGACGCGGCTGGAGCCCCTCCTCGCGCTGCGCACGGCCGCTGGAGTGGCGATCGTCATCGGGCCGGCGCTGTGGCTGGTCTCCCCCGCGTACGCCGCGTCCGCCGCCCTCGGCGCCTTCTCCGCGGGTGGGGCCACCTTCCAGCGCACCTGGCGTCCGCGCAAGGTGATCGCGCTCGGCGCGGGCGCGAGTCTGGCGCTCAGCACCTTCGTGGGCTACCTGGCGGCGGGGCGACTCGCGACGTTCCTCCCGCTGCTGGCCGTCTGGGCCTTTGCCGCGGGGATGGCGTGGGCCGTCGGGTCGACCGCCGGGATCGTCGCGGCGACGACGGTCGGCAGCATGCTGGTGACCATCACCCTGCCCACGAGCGTCGGGCGAGCCCTGGAGCACACCGGGGTCATCGCGCTCGGAGGCGTGGTGCAGGCCGTGCTGATCCTGCTGTTCCCGATTCGCCGTTGGGGGAGGCATCGTGACGCGCTCGCCGACGCCCTGGCCGCCGTGGCGGACTACGCCCGCCGGCTACGGCACGACCCCACCGCCCCGTTCGACCCGGAGCCGTTGATGACGGCCCGGGACGCGGCCGCCGTGACGCCGTCACAGGCCCGCACCCGTCCCCCCGTCCTCCACGGCCCCCGGGGCCTCGCCGAGCGCATCCGGCCGGTCGTCGCCGCCCTCGCCGACCCGGATGTCGGCGCCCCGGCGGAGGGACCCGGGCGGGACCGCGCGCGAGAGTTGCTCGCCGCGGCCGCCGACGTGCTGGACGCGGCCGCCCGTTCGATCCGCCGTGGTGCTCCCGCCGAGGTTCCGCCCCGCAGCGCGGATGTCCTGCGCGTCGACAAGGAGCACGAAGTGCTGGAGGGGCCCGCGTTGCAGTCCGCCGAGCGGCTCGTGGAACTGCTCGGAGAGGCGTTGGAGATCGCCGGGAGCGGCGGCGCGCGCAGGAAGACGCCCATGCCGCCCGGCCTCGCGGGCACCCAGTTCCTGGTGCGCCCGACAATGTTCCGGCTGATCCCGGTCGTTGTCGGGGCGGTCCGCCGTGAGCTTCGCCGGGACTCGCCCGTGTTCCGGCACGCCGTCCGTTTGGCGGCAGTGGCCACGCTCGGCTATCTGATCGCCGCCCGGCTACCCCTGGGCCACGGCTACTGGGCGCCCATCGCCTCGGTGATGGTGATGCGGCCGGACTTCCACCGGACGTTTGCGCGTGCGGTGGCCCGTCTCGCCGGGACCCTCGCGGGGGTCGCGCTCGCCACCGGGATGGTTCAGGCCCTGGGGCCGGACGCTTATGTGTCCGGCGCACTGGCGGTGGTCTCGGCGGGCCTGTCGTACACGCTCATCCGTACCGGCTACGCCTACTCCCAGTGCTTCACTGCGGCGTATGTCGTCTTCCTGCTCGGCATGGGCGGCCAGGCGTGGGAGCAGGCGGTCCCGGAGCGGGTGGTGCTCACCCTGCTCGGCGGGGCCCTGGCGATGCTGGCGTACATGGTGTACCCCGCGTGGGAGACGCCCCGGCTGCCGGACCGGCTCGCGGATTGGCTCACCGCCAGCGGCCGCTACGCGGCCGCTGTGCTCCGCAGCTACGCCGAACCGACCCGGGAACATCGCATCGACATGCGCAGGGCCTTGCTGGCGAGCAGGGAGGCGCGTGCCGCCTGGCAGGATGCCTACGACCGGGCAAGGCAGGAACCGGTCCGCCCCAGGGGCCTGACGTTGCGCGAGGCTGAGGAGGCGCAGGAGGCGCTCAAGGGATTCGGCCGGGCGACGATGCTCATGGAGAGCCATGTCCCGCAGGCCGACCACCCTTTCGTCCCCGAGGCGGAGCGGTTCGCCGAGGCTTTGGAGGCGGACACCGCGCAGGCGGCAGCCGACGTGCGCGAGCACAAGAATCCGAACTGGGGGCGCGTGGAAGGGGCGCTGAACGCGTGGCAGGGGGCCGCCGGGGACCGGAGCCCGGTGCTGCGGCGCGGGGCGGAACTGCAGAAGCGTGCCTTGGAGGACCTCACGGCGGCCGTGAGCCGCACACCTCTGGAACGGGACGTCGGATCCGTCCGCGAGGAGCAGCGGCTGTGCGGGGAGGTGGCGGATGGTGACGGATCAGGACCCACGCACCGAGGTGGGTGACGGCGTCGGCGCCGGGGGGCGCCGCTCCTCCTGGAGCGGGAAGTAGTCTCCCGGCCGCGTCGAGCGCCGCCACACGTACCCCGCTGTCGCCATCACGAGGATCAGCGCCGCCAGGATGAGCAGCTCGATCCCCTCGACGTTCCACCGGAAGGACTTCTCCGCCTCGGCCGTCACGATGAGCACCTTGCGGATGCCGGCAATCAGGCCGACGACGAGGAACGGCTCCGCATCGAGGGTCTGGTTTCTGATGGTGAGGCGGACGGTGTGGAGCAGCTCGGCCACGATGAACAGCACAAGGCCGTTGTCCAGGGCGGAGAGAACGACCGTCTCCTCGCGATACGGCCCCTGGGCCGACCTGATGACCTCGTGGAGGACCCCAGCGGTCAGGAACCCCGCGAGCAGTACGAGGAACGCCGCGACGACGAGGTGGATGCCGTCCTCGATGAACTGCAGGAGGCCCTGCACCCGGCCGCCCTCGATCTTCGGGAGAATGGGTCGCACATTCAGCATGCTAGGCGTGCCCCCGCCCGCGGGCGCGGCGTGCTGCCGAACGGGTGGACGGGCGCAGCCCAGGCGCAGTTGCAGGACCAGCATCACCAGTGCCGGTACGGCGGCCGCGCCGATCGCCGTCCGCCACGACACCGACTCGGTCGCGCCCACGAGCGTCGCGATGACGATGCCGACGCCGATGGCGAGCTGGAAGCAGAGCACTAGGCGCCCACGGATCCTCTTGGGGGCCAGCACTGCCATGTACATGGGCACGGTCTGGGTCGCGCCGCCGACGGCGAAGCCGAGCAGCACCCGGCACAGGGCCAGGGTGATCGCCGTAGGGGCGAGCGAGCAGGCACACTGCCGAGAATGAACACCGTGCAGATCAACAGGATCGTGCGGTGCCGGCCGATGCGCTCGGACAGCACGCTGCAGGTGAGCGCGCCGATCACGGCGCCCAGCAGGATACCGGCCGCGATGACCTGTTTCATGCCGTTCCCGATGTGGAATTCCCGGGAGATCTGCAGCAGCGCACCGGAGATGATGCCGGTGTCGTAGCCGTACAGCATTCCGCTGACCGCAGATACCACGGCCGTCATCAGCATCCGCCCGTTCAGCTCCTTGATCGGCGGCGCCTTCGCTGTGGCAAGAGCTGAGGACATAGTTCCCCCGGAGCGGCGAACGCCCCTCCTAGATCCTTGCACCTGGAGGAGCCGGGGGCCCAAGCGAAGGGCTCTCCCCGCCTGTGGCTGCCCCGTTCCGTCCCTCGGCAGCACGGTGGGGATGGCTGCGCGGCGCAACTTCAGCGCCGTCTTCCGGGCAGGTCTACGCCTGCTGCATCGCGACCAACCGCTGCCGGGTCTGCTGATGGCTCCGTCACCGCCGCGACCTGCACCGACCCGAACAGCGCCGCCGCCGCCGCCATCGTCACCGACACCACGCTCCGGCAGTACCGCCGGAACCCGTCCCGCCCGTCCCCACGCCCCACCGTGGCACCTTGGATGCTTGGCCTTGCATGCGGCCTGGTCGGTCGGCCAAGAGGCCGCGTACAGCGGGCAGGCCGCGTTGGAACCGCTTTAGGCTGAGAGGACGGCGTATACGCCCCTGGCGACGACGCTACGCCCATGGCGGGCAGCCGCTCGTTCGGCCGCCTGCCGACGAGGCGGGGGACGGCCCGGCTGTCTACACCATTCTGTCAGCGGCCTGTTCCTGGGCCGGCGGTTGCTGGCGAATCGGACTCCGAAGCCGGCGCTCAGCCCGCTTCCCGCGGCCCAGACGGTCGGCCCGTTCCTCCGTGCGCGCGGGCTGACGCAGAGGCGGCCAGTGCTGTGTCGGCGCTCCGACGCGGGCGCGTCCCTTTGATCGAGGCCGCTTCCTTCCTGGTTTGACCGCGTGGGCCTGGTGGCAGAGGAAGGATCATGAAGGCCGTGCCGACCACAGGCTGTCTGACACCCCTGGGGACGACGACGCAGCCACCGGGCAGTGCTTTGGCCGCGCCTGTCGTCGACTCCCCATCGCGGAGATGCACACGAGCAGCCCCGCATATCCGATGTGCCGGACGATGACGCCGCCGCCACCCGGCCCGCAACGTGTGGTCCTTGTAGCCGACCCCGGCGTGCCCTCAGAGGTCGCTCGGGCTCTGGCTCCCCGTCTGCCCCGACACCTCACCCGGGCCGTGAGCAGCCGGGTTGAGTGGGTGGTGGACGCCTTCACCACTCCGCTGGTCGGTGCCGAGCAGGTTGACGTCTCCGACATCGCGAACGCCGTCAGGCACCACCTACAAGGCATCAAGTGGGACATCGCCGTCTTCATCACGGACCTCCCACGGCAAGCGAGGCTGCACCCGATCAGCGTAGAAGTCGACCCTCGACACCGTGCCGCGGTGATCTCCCTACCCGCCCTGGGGTCTCGCCGGCTCCGTCGCCGGGTTCGGCAGGCGATCGTGGACATCATCCGGCAGCTCGTCACACAGGAAGACGCCCCGCAGCACCCGGAGGTCATCGGCCGCCTGCCTCAGCAGCCGAGCGCCGACACCGGTGACGCCACTGACACGCCAAGGCGCTACGTTGTACCCGGTCTGCGTGGGCACGTTCGCCTCGTCGCCGGGATGGTGCACGCGAACCGTCCCTGGCGGCTGTTCGGCTCCCTGTCACGCGGGCTGGCGGGTGTGTTTGCCACGGCGACGGTGCTGTTCATGAATACCGCCACCTGGAATCTCGCTACCGCGCTGGGTGCCTGGCAGCACGCAGTCGTCACGGCGCTGGCAGCGTTGGCACTCACCGCATGGATCATCATCGACCATGAACTGTGGGAGCGGGCCGGTGACCTGCCTGCCCGCCACCATCCTTTCTACCCCTACAATCTGGTCACTCTGATCACGATCGCCCTCGCGGTTGTCGTTTTGGCCACTGTCCTCTTCGGGGCTCTAGTCGCCGTATCGTTCCTGTTGCTGGACGCATCCGTCCTGCACAAATTCATCGGACGCCCAGTGGGTGCGGGCGATTACCTCTACTTGGCCTGGTTCATCACCGCCATCGCGATGGTCGGCGGCGCCTTCGGCACCAGTTTGGAAACGGACGACCAGGTACGTGACGCGGCCTACGGACGACGACAACTCGCCCGTCAGCGGCAGCTCAAGGAGATGGCGGCACGGCCGGACAAAGACGTGGACACGCCGCCGGGCAGCCCTGGTCGATAATGCCAACAGGCCTCGGCAGCGGTGACCTCCTCACCCGGAACGCCGCGGTCAGCCAAGTCAATCTGTGCTTGCTCTTCGGCGTCGGCCTCGTCATCTACTTGGCCGTCCGGGGGAGCGCCGTGGCCGTGCTGCCGTCGATGAAACACTGGCCCCATCCGCGCTCGGTGGCGTGCCCCATCCGCGCTCGGTGGCGTGCCGGCAGTCCTTGTGTGCGCCCACTTGGCCGCCATCTACCTCCACGGTGCACGTCTTCGGTCACAGTGGTGCTGTCGCCACGGAACCGGGCCCTCTGGCTGCGTTGTCACCGGGACCGTGAGCGTTGCAGGCATCTTCGTCCTGACGCGGGGCGCGCCCCTTCTGGCGAGATCGCTCAGTGCCTCTGCCTGCCCTCCCCAACCGTCAACGGCCCCAGCTTGACCCCGTCGAAGGCGGCGCTGAAGGTCTGGTCCGCGTCGAGCCGGTCGATGGAGTTGGCGTAGCAGGACTTACCGAGCACGGTCCGGGCCTCGTCCGGATCCACGGTGGTCGATCCGCCCGGGCGGCACAGTAGGCTCAGGCTCGGGGGTCACGGTCAGCTCCGCCCGCTCAGCATGATCCGCCACACCCTCGTCGCCACCTGGAGATTGAGCCGGGTGTCCACGTCCGCGAGGTCGCGGTCACTGATTTCACGGATCCGCTGGAGCCGGTAGCGCAGCGTGCTGCGGTGGATGGACAGTGCGCTGGCGGTCTCGTCATAGTTGCCACCGCAGTCGAAGTACTGCGCCAGTGTCTGGACCATGTCCGTGCCGTGCTCTGCGTCGTAGTCGAGGAGTCGGCCGAGCCATTCCCGCAGGAACGCCTCCAGCTCCCTGCGGTCCTGACCGGGTCCGAGGAGGCGGAACAGGCCCAGGTCGTCGTAGAAGGTCGTACCGTGCTGATCCTGCGAGTGTCGGCGCACTTCCAGGGCCCGTTGCGCCTCCTCGTAACAGCGGGGTATGCAGCGGGGAGAGGAGCAGCAGGTGCTCACGCCGATCGCCCCACCTTGCATTCCCAGTTCCCGGGCCAGCGCCGCATGCAGGGCGGAGCCCTGAGGTCGCTCCTCGGCCAGCAGTGCCATCCGGTCTCCGCGTCGGGTCACCAGCGGCCGTATGCCCAGCGTCGCCGCAGCTCGTTCCACGGCGTGGACGAACGAGTCGTCCGCCGGCCTGCCCTGCCAATGCACGACGATCACGTGGTGGGGACGGTGCAGGTCGTGGCCGACGGCCTCCGACCGGGCATAGGCGCTGGCCTCGTCCGTGCCCTCCAGCAGGTCGTCGACCAGCTGGCGGCGCAGCCGCAACTCGACCTCGGCCAGGCTGCGCAGATGCATCAGCTCCAGGGTGAGTGCCCGCACCGCGTGCTCCAGGGCGAAAACGTCACGCTCCCCGGCCCTGGCGTCGGGGTCCACCAGGGCCAGTACGCCGAGGACGTCACCGCGCGACCGCGCGAGAGCGACCAGCCGGTCTCTGATGCGCACCGGTTCCGGCGCTCGGGCGACCTGCCGCAGCATGTCCTCCTGCCGCGGTGGAGTCCGCATCGGATAGGAGTCCGGCCGGTCCGGCCCCGCCCAGGAGCGGAGGTTGCCGAACCGGTCCTCGACCAGCGCCGTAAGGCCGGTCAGCTCATGCAGGGCACGGGCGATGCCTGCTTCGCCGCCGCCCGAGGCTGCGACTTCCCCAAGCACTCCATGCACGCGCCGCCGGTAGTCGAGCTCGGATCTCAGAGCGCACTGCTCTCCGTGCGCGACGTCCTGTTCGCTGCGCAGTCGGTTCAGCTCACGGGTTTCGGCATACTGGCGGTGCTGTGCTGCGGCGAGGGACAGGGCCGCCGAGGTGAACCCAATGAGCGTTACGAGCAGCGACTGGTCCTCCTCGGTGGGCGCGGAGGAGGACGACACCACCAGCGCTCCCAGCAGGTGGCCGAACAGGCGCAGACCGAACGCCCGGCTCCACAGCCGCCCGGCCAGGGCTACGGGGCCGTCCGCCCCGCCGAGCTTCCGGACCTGGAGGTCGAGGGATGTCCCACTGCCGTCGCCCAACTGTGGCAATGTGCGGGTCAGATCATCCCCGACCATGAGATAGGCGCCTTCGGCGCGGAACGGTCCCAGCCCGCCGACGTGGGACATGGAGAGACGAAGGATCTCTTTCTCGTCCTCGGTGCCGAACAAGGTGCGGGACAGCGCGAGCAGCCCGAACGGATCCCGCGCGTCCTGGGCCGGAGCCGGCCCTGGGGGGGGGCAGCAGACCTTGTGGCGATGGGGGCGGTGCGCACATCCCCTGCGGCAATCGCCTACCCGATCGGGCAAGTGACGAGACACCTGCCGCTTCGGACTGTCCGCCACGAGATCGCTCCGTTCTCCCCAGCCCCGGAGTGGCGATCGAGCGAGCCTTGGAGGGCCCACACGAAACAATCCCCGAATCTCAAGTACCCGGCCAATCCGGTTTCACCCGGTTTACTCACAGTTACACCTCCTTCACCCGATAGACCAATCGGCACTCCTGCTTTTCGACCTGCCAGGCGCAGACGAGTCGCCCACTGAATCGCAAGGCTGGGCGTATTGGCATTGCTGGGCGAACCGCCGGCAGGAAGGACTGGCCGATGAACGCGCCGCCCCGGAGGGTCATGGCTTCGTACCCGACCTACCAGGACGCCGAACACGCGGTCGATCACCTGACCGGCAAGGGTTTCCCGGTCCAGAAGGTCGCCATCAGCGGCCAGAATGTCCAACCCGTCGAACGGGTGATCGACAGGATGGGATTCAGTGAGGCTGCGGTGCGTGGCGCGGCGAGCGGCGCGCTGCCCGGCGCTCTGATCGGGTGGATCTTCGGTTGCTGAACTGGGGGCGAGGAGATCACACAAGGAACAGGAGGCAGCGGCAATGACGACACCTGTTCGGCGTCACCCTGGTGGCCGAATCCAGGAGCGGCCCATCGGCTGGGCAAGCAACCCCCTGGCCGAGTTCGACGAGCTGCTCAACAACATGAGCGGGCTGCTCGAATCGACGGTGGGCAGCGCGGCGCCGGTGGCCGCGTGGATCCCCTCCGCGGACGTCACGGAATCCGATGACGCTTTCCACGTCGAGATCGAACTCCCCGGCGTAAAGGCCAATGACATCGGCATCGAGGCCAACGGACAGGAGCTGGTGGTCACCGGAGAGATCAAGGACAAGGAACGCAAGGGCGTCCTGCGCCGCAGCACGCGCCGCACCGGATCCTTCGAGTACCGGCTGCAGCTGCCCGGAGAAGTGGACACAGACAAGATCACAGCCGAAATGAAGGACGGCGTGCTCACCGTCGCCGTCCCCAAGGCCGAGGTCGCCAAGCCGCGCCACATCGAGATCAAGGAACACGGCGAGAGCAGCGGCTGAGGCTTGCCAGACCCGACCGGTGCCGGGCATATGTGTCCGGCACCGCGGCGAAGCGATACCGCGAGCGCCCACGGGATTGACACCCGTTGCGCGCCACCCCGCAGCACCCATGCCGGGCCCTCCGGGCCGCGATCGGCTCCGTCGAGAGCGCAAGGTGAGGCCATGAGCGACAGCCCACACGACACCTCAGTGCGCCGGAGGCTCGGCGGCAGGTTCCCTACCTGCTCCCTACGCCCGTCGCATGCGTCGGGCGCGCGGCATCCACAACGGAAACGTTCCCAGCGGCGCGCGCCGGCCCAGATCGTCCGGGTCCTCACGGTCGGCCTGCGTGCACGCGAGCGGGCGCAGCAGATCACCGACCGCACGGCCCACCGCGGGGAACGGGAGCGCTCCGGGCCCCGAAAGTACCGCCCCGGCACCGGCGCGGGCAGTCCCTTCCACTTCCTGGGCACCGTCGGCACCACGGGCACGGCGAGCCGTACGCCCGCGATGACTGAGCAGCGCCTGGACGACGAGATCGAACAGGTCGCCCAACCTCCCGAACACAATGGCCCCACAAGCCGTGACCGGCTGGAAACGACCGTCTGCGGCCCATCCTGGGGCCCGCTCGCCTCCGCCGGGAACTACGGGAGGCGGACAGGGAATCCCACGCGGGGCGCCTGCCGAACGATGGCTGCGCCCCGACAGACCAATCCCACGGATCCGGTTCCCGAGCGGGGAACGGAGGGAAGCGAAGGCGACCATGAAATACGACGAGTTCCTCGCCCGGGTACGCGAGCGCGGGGAGTACACCGACCAGGACGAGGCAGCGAATGTCACCGACGAGGTCCTGGGTGTGTTGGCGGGACGGATCAGCCCGGGGGAGGTCGACGACCTCGCCTCACAGATGCCCGGCCCGCTCCAGCAGGTCCTGACCAGCGCCAAACGGCAGCAGGCCGAAAGCTACGGAATAGAGGAGTTCTACCGCCGGGTTGCGGAGCGCACCGGCGCCCGGCCCCGTACCGCCCTGTGGGACGCCAGCGCCGTGCTGACCACCGTGGCCGACGCCGTCTCCGGCGGCGAGCTCAACCAGGTCATCAGCCAGCTCCCCTCCAGTTACGCCGTCCTGTTCGGCAAGGCCGACCTCGCCGACTGAGACACTGCGACGCCGAGCGCACAGGGAGCGAGCCGTGCGCACTCAGTGCGGGGATGGCTGCGCCGGTCTCGCCGATTGCGCGCGGCGCCACCGGCGAAGGCAACGATCATGGCGCGCCGGCTCTGGATCGCGCCCGCGCGCCCCGTTGCCGCACTGGTCGGGCGCCGTGCGGAGGGCTGTCACGGTCACCAGTAGTGGCGGCGGCCGGCGACTGCGTGGCCCATGGATCCCAAGATCCACAAGACGGCGCCGACCACGGCCAGGATGATGCCGATGGTCCACAAGATCGATATGCCGGTCAGGAAACCGACGATAAGCAGGATAATGCCGAGGGCGATCATGACATACCTCCTGGCGATGACGGCTATTTTCTGAGTACCCCGAAACATCCGCGTCACGCCGCCACAGGCACGTGCGACCTCCAGGGATGGGTTGCCAGTCCTGGCCCCCGGTGCCGCCTTCGGCCCGCGTCGTGTTCGTCGGTACGCGCTCGTCCTCATCCGGCCGTCGGGATGGTGGACCGGTCGGGCCGCCGGACCGGGCGCTCGACCACGGTGTGCCGGTACGGCAGCCCGGGAGCGCGGCGCCGATCGGCGCCGACAGGCTCCTCGGGGATGCGTGCGGGGCCGGTGAGCGACGCCCGCACCGCGCAATCAGCGGCCCGGCTGCGGGGAGCGGCGGGCAAGCACCACCTCCTCCGGTCCTCTTCACAGGTCGGCGTCTGCGTGGACAACCTGGACAAGTTACCCGCACCGCGCAATCAGCGGCCCGGCTGCGGGGAGCGGCGGGCAAGCACCACCTCCTCCGGTCCTCTTCACAGGTCGGCGTCTGCGTGGACGACCTGGACAAGTTCGGCGGCGACCTGATCATCCCGCTGGTCAAGGCATACCCGCGGGTCTGGCTCACCGGCATGGTTTGGAGAACCGGTACCGCCTGGAGCCGGGCGAGGTGGCCGGGGTACTCGGCCGGGGACCGCCCACATGAATTGAGCACGGCGGAGAAGGAGGCGGCGATGAGTCCCGCCCGGTCTTCCGACCCTTCCCGCTGGAGCGTCCTGGTCCTCGACGCCGGATCCTCCAGCCTGCGCATCACCCTCTTCTCGGCCGACGGCACCCCGATCGCGGACAGGGACTCGTCCGAGCCGCCCGGTCCCGAGTCCGCCAGGAACCTGCGGGACTTCCTGGCCACCGTGCCCCCGCCCACCGCCGTGGGACACCGTCTCGTCCACGGCGGGCCGTGTCTGACGCACCACACGATGATCGATGGACGGGTCCGCCAACTGCTGGAAGAGATCAGGAACCTGGCACCGCTGCACCTGCCGCCCGCTCTCGCCATGGTGGACACGGCTCGGGAGCTGCTGCCGGACGTGCCCCACGTGGCGTGCTTCGACACCGTATTCCACCGCGACCTGCCGGCCGCCGCGCGTGAGTACGCCGTGCCGGAACGGTGGCGTACCGAGCACGGGATACGACGCTACGGCTTCCACGGACTGTCCTACGCATGGTGCCTGGAACGGGCCGCCGAGGTGCTGGAACGGCCTGCCGACGGTCTCCAGGCCGTGCTTGTCCACCTGGGCGGCGGCTGCTCCGCGTGCGCCGTTCGTGAGGGCCGCAGCATGGACACCACCATGGGCTTTACTCCCCTGGAGGGACTCGTGATGAGCCGCCGCAGCGGCAGCGTCGATCCCGGAGCCCTGTTGTGGCTGCAGCGCCGCAACGGCCTGACCGCTCGTGAGTTGGAGGAGGATCTCCACCGGCGGTCCGGTCTTCTCGGCCTCTCCGGCACGTCCGGGGACACCCGGGACCTGGTGCGGGCACGCAAGCGGGGGGACGCCGCCGCCAAGGCAGCGCTCGCCGTGTTCGTGCACAGCTGCCGGCGCGGCATCGCCGCCATGGCGGCCTCGCTGGACCGCCTCGACGTGCTGGTTTTCACCGGCGAGATCAGCGAGGACCGGCCCGAGGTGCGCGAGGAGGTGTGCATGGGGCTTCGGGTTCTGGGCGTGCGGGCCGGTCTAGCCGTTCCCCCGCTGGAGGAGCTGTTCGAGGAGGGCGTACGCAGGATCGACGGCCCGGGCGCAGGCGTGCCTGTGGTCGTCGTCGCGACCGGTGAGACGCAGCAGATCGCCGTCGAGACCCGGCGCGTCCTCGAGTCGACGGACGTGTGATCCGGCGGCGTCGCACGGCTCGGCACGCTGTGACGAGCCGTCCCTGGGTGCCGTCGTGGAGGGTCCTGATTACGAACACCGAACAGCCCAAGATCGCCTCGCGCGACCGACCCGACACCTCACGAAGACCGTAGCGGCGCGAGGTCGGGCGTGAGCAGCAGGGCGGGCCGAGAAAGGCTCGGAAGCCACAGCACAAGAACAGTAAATGTCCTGCTCACCCGGACAACCGGTCTTGCGCACTACGGATGTTGGCCCTGGTGCAGGGCCCGGCCGACGCCGCCGAGGATGCAATCGCCTTTTACCCACCGCGACGTTGAAGGCGATGAACCCTGTCAACCATGGGTCCGGTTCTTCCGTCGCTTGGTTTCACAGGCCCACCCGGTACCTTTCGGGAACCTCGCCCTCCTCCCCTCGCCGTGCGCTCCAGCGACTCGACAGCCCGACTCTCGTCGACGTGGATGACCGCGTCGAACTCGGTCGGGCACCCGCGCCCGGAAGTAGTGGCTCGGCCATTCGGTGTCCGGACGGTAGATGAGTCCGATCGCCCGCTCCAGATGCGCCGAGCGCAGGTCCTCGGCGGCGCGCGGGGCATGCGCGAACAGGAGCAGGAACTCTTGCAGGCACACCTCGTGGAACAGTTCCTCGACGCTGTCGGCGAGCGTCGGGCGGACGCGCTTGCGTTCGCCGGCGCCTCCCCCAGTCGTCGGCCGCCGTGACCGTGCCGGTGCAGGTGGTGAAGCCGAGCAGACGGCAGTTGTCCGGGTATGCCTCGCGGACGCCAGCGTCGGACTTCCCGCGCCCCGCCCACTCGGTGGCCCGGACGTCCCCGAGGTGCGAGTTGTGCTCCCAAACGACGAACTTCGCCGGCTCACCCCGCTGCCGACCGAGGTGGTTCGTCGAGGGTCTCCACCATGCACCGGTCGCGCAGGTTCCAGGAGGAGACCTGCCCACCGAACATCGCGCGGTAGTACTCCGCCGCGTTCTTTACCGTGCGGGCGTTCTCGTGGGCGAAGAACTGCTCGTCCTCGGGCATCGCCCCGGCGCGGAGGACCGCGACGTTCGACGGGCCCCGGCGGCCGACGCGGTGGCTCACCGGGCCGCACGCAGCAAGTCGCGGACCTCCTCGTCCCTGGTCTGGGTGAAGTCCCCCGTAGGCCTCCCCCACGTCGAGGAACGGGGACGGCGTCGTGGCGCGGACGACCCGGTCCACTCCGGACTTCAGCTCCCGGCAAGTGGACTCGGGTGCCGCGGGGATGGCCACCACGACGCGCACGGGTCGCTGGCCCCGCAGCGCCTCAACGGCGGCGCGCATACTCGCACCGGTGGCGAGGCCGTCGTCCACCAGGATGACCGTTCTGCCCATCAGATCCGGGGACGGCCGCCCCTCCCGGTAGGCTGATTTCACCACGCAGTATGCCTGTTCGCGCCGCATCATCTCGCGGCTCTCGCGCTCAGCGACGCCCCGGAACACCTCGCTGAGGACGGTCAGGCCTCGGATGACATCCTCGTCGACAACCACCAGACCACCGTCGGCGATCGCCCCCGTGGCCACTTCGTCGCGGCCCGGCACCCCGAGCTTGCGGACGAGGAACACGCCGAGCCGGGCGCCGAGGTGCACGGCGACCTCGTTAGGCCACGGGAACGCCGCCGCGCGGCAGTCCTGGGTCTGCCCCCGCGCGGCAGACCCAGATCGATCACTCCCGGCGGTCCCAGTAGTGCTCGCGCATGCGGGCCAACACCCGTCCTGCATTCCCTCCGGTCTCGAAACCTTCGCCCGGCATCGTGCAGGCTCCTGCGCGCCGAACCGAACCCGCATTCCTCACGGGACTAATGCCCGCTGCAGCACAGCGAGAGCATCTCCGCGCGGGAGGGGGCCTCAGTTCCAGTGGCCCGCGGCGGCGGTCTCCCTGACGAAGGTCTCGAAAGCCCTCGGGGGTCGGCCAAGGGCTCGTTCCACGTCGTCGCAGATCGCGGCACCCGAGCCGTTGCCGACGGCCACCAGGAGGCCTGTGAGCAGTCGGGCGACGTCGGGTGAGGCGCCGGCGGCAACCTGTCGCTCGACAAAGGCCTGTGGATCGATGTCAACATGACGGATCGTACGGCCGGTCGCCCGGGCGATGAGGTCGGTCGCGTCGGCGAAACTGATCGCCCGTGGGCCGGTCAGGTCGTAGACCTGTCCGCTGTGGCGGTCATCGGTCAGCGCGGCCACGGCGACCTCGGCGATGTCCTGTGCGTCGATGAACGGCGTGCGCCCGTCACCGGTGGGCACGGCCAGGGCACCGGCGAGGATCCCGGCCCGCCAGGGGCCCTCGCTGAAGTTCTGCGCGAACCACTGCGGGCGCAGGATGGTCCAGTCGACGCCCGAGCCGCGTACGGCCTGTTCCGCGGCATGGAGAGGATGGCCGTCCTCGCCCGCTCGGGGGGCGGACAGCAGCACCAGGCGGCGTACGCCCGCGGCGACCGCCTCGGTCACCAACCGAGGAATGCGCGCGCGGTGGTCCGTGCTCGTGGACAGGCTGGGCTCCACGAGGTAGGCGGCCGTGACGCCGTCGAGCGCGGGCGTCCAGGTCGCCGGATCGTCCAGGTCGAAACGGCCGTCGCCGCCGGTGCGAGACGCCGTGCGGACCGGCAGACCTGAGGCTTGGAGGCACCGGACGATGCGGCTGCCGGTCTTGCCGGTACCGCCGAGGACAAGGATGGTTTTCATGCCGTCCAGACAAGCCGAAGAGTCCTGGACGAACCATAGGAGATCATCCCTACTTCCTTTGTGATCGTCTAGCCTGGCAGCGTGGACGTCCTCAGCGATCTGCTGCACCGGGCCCAGGCCAGGAACGCCTGGGTCAGACAACTGATTCAGCGGCCCCCGTGGTCGCTGACCTTCACCGATCCGCCACCGCTCACGGTCGTGACCACACTCGCCGGCCACGCCTGGGTGCGGATCGAGGACGCGGGCACCGCACCCGTACGAGTCGCGGCGGGCGACATCGCTCTCATCACCCTCCCCGGCGAGTACACGATCTCCGACGAGCCCAGCACCCCGGCTCAGGTCGTGATCCACGGGCATACGAAACGCGTCATCGACGGCTCCGCGGAAGCAGCAAACACGCAGCGGAACCTC
Organism: Streptomyces sp. NPDC001222; assembly: GCF_042896945.1. Classification (NCBI taxonomy): domain Bacteria; kingdom Bacillati; phylum Actinomycetota; class Actinomycetes; order Kitasatosporales; family Streptomycetaceae; genus Streptomyces; species Streptomyces sp. NPDC001222. The sequence continues at coordinate 123,495 of NZ_JBIAXT010000011.1, read as the reverse complement.
GCTCCCCGCACCTACGGCGACGGCCTGCCCGGGGCCACGACCATGCTCCGCGGCGCCTATGACGTCCGCGGCGACGTCGGCGACCGCCTACTCGGCATGCTGCCGCCGCTGGCAGCCGTCCCCGCCGGGCCTGCGACCAAGTCGGCACTGGACCTGCTCGCCGCCGAGGCCACTCACGACGAACCCGGTCAAGATGCCGTTCTCGACCGGCTCCTCGACCTTGTGCTCGTGCTGGCGCTGCGGACCTGGTGTGCCGGAGCGGATACGGCGCCCGCCTGGTACCAGGCGCTGGCCGATCCGGCGATCGGCCAGGCAGTAAGACTTCTGCACGAGGAGCCCGGCCGTCGGTGGACGGTCGCCGAACTGGCCACCCACGTCGGCATGTCACGTGCGGCCTTCGCGGCCCGCTTCACCGCCCTGGTCGGCGAACCCCCGCTCACCTACCTGACCGGCTGGCGAATGACAATGGCAGCGGACCTGCTCCGGGACAGCGAGACGACCGTGACCGCCGTGGCCCATGAAGTCGGCTACGAAGACCCCTTCGCCTTCAGTGTGGCGTTCAAACGCGCCCGCGGCGTCAGCCCCTCGATCTGGCGCCGGCAAGCACACTGATCCCGCTGTGAAGAGGTCGCCGCCAAATAATGTCTCCACTGCGCTCATACGATTCCCGGGGAGGCGTCATCGTGCGTGCCGTGCGGTATGAACGGTTCGGTGGACCGGAGGTCCTGGAGACTAGCTCAGCATGATCACTTCGCCGCCGTCAGTCGGCCAGTGCGCACCACGCGGCGGTCCACCTTTCGCCAGATCGAGTTTCTACGGCTCGTCTGCCGTCGATCGTGGTCTCGTACGTGAGATGCACAACGCCTGGCGCCAAGGCAATGCCTTCATATCAGCAGGCACGTATTGCGGGCCGGCTTCGGCTCCACCCTGCATGTCCGGCAGCTCAGAGAGCATCGCCTGGCGGTCCCACCTGCGGCCGGAGGCGCCTACCTCCACGAACTGCGGATCGAGGAGTTGGTCTGCCGGCGCCCTCGATGTTCGCACGGCCGGACTCATCAACTGCAGCTCTCGAGTGATCACCTCGGCCGCGTAAAGCCCTTCCCCTCGGGTGCGTCATAAGTCTGCTGGCCGTCTTCTGGCCAACACTGCTCTTCACTGTCCTGATCGTTGCCCCGCACTTGTAGTCGAGCAAGATGGGGATTTTCACTGCGCGAGAGTGCCCACCGGGCCAGCCAACTCGTGCACCTCTGCCCGCGTTTCAGGGCAAACCTCGGCCAGCGCCTCCCAATCGGAGACATCCCGCCCCACGAGCACGAAACCAACTACTGAGCTCAGCACCAGCCCTGACCGGCGGCTGCAGTCAACGCATGGAGCTCCACCGATCCCGGAGGGCTTCACACAGTGCCCGGAGCGGCCACCGGACGACACACCCGCACGAACAACTGCCGCAGCGGCGCCACACCCAACCGAGACATGGCTTTCCAGATCGCCGCCGTCACTCAGCACCGCCCACGACGCACGCCGCCGCTCACCCTGCAAACCTACGGTGGGCAGCCGGGCGACCTCCTCATAGCTCTGCCCGGAGAACAGGCACATCGCCAACACGAAGTAGGTAGACCACCAACCCCGCGGCAGCAGTCGGTTCCGCTGCACGCGGCCCGGTCTCCGCCAGCACCTCGTCCACCAGCGACTGAGGAAACGCCTGTAGCGGCACCGCGAGCGCGACGCGATCCGACAGTCGCTCACCAGATGACTTCAGTTGATCCTGCTCTTGACACATCAACAACATACGACCGGATTGCCCCTAAGTTACTGGCATTGAGGCTAGTCCTGGGCGGTCCATCCGGATACTGTCCCGGGAGTACCTCCTGGATATCTTCGAGAGACCAGGCAGGGCAAATCTTCAGTAAGGCTTGTTAAGAGCAGGGGGTGCTTTTTCAGATTTTGGTAAGCCTCTTTAGGTAATTCCTTTAGATCTCAGCTCGATAAAGAAAAGCTCCCTGCGGACAGTCGGATGGAGCCGTTGGCGGTCCGGTGGGGGTGGACCGGCAGGACCTCGGCCATGTGCGGTGCATACGGCTGTGCCGGAAGCGCGGGAAGACACCCGCTGCGGTGTCCAGGACTCCCGCGGGCATGCAGGCCCCGGCGATCAGTGCGGGGGCGGCTTCCGGGCGAGGGCCGCGGAATATGCGCCGCACCACAGATTGTTTCGGAACCTGACTCGGCTTTTCCCCGTCTATCCTGACGGACATCACATCCCGTAGTTATGCGAGTGGCCTTGCGTCCAGTGCTTATCCGGACATCGGCCACATTGCGCACTCCAGGACGGTGTCTTGGGGAGTGAGGTTCACTCCCCAATCACAAAGCCGGTTCAAAACCGAAGGAAAGTCCGGGGCAAACCCGCGCGAAGGCGTGAGTGCGCTCCAGGGGACGGAAAGCGCAGTCAGGGAAAGAGCCCATGGGTCTCACAAGCAACAAAGTGCTGGTGCTGGCGCTGATGCTGGCCGTGCTGCTGTTCGTAGGCACGGTCTGGTACTGGCCGAAGCTGGCGCGGCGCAACTGGCAGGCCGTCGGCGGACGGGTCGGCCTGCTGTTCGCCACCCAGCTCACCGTTTTCGCGTCGGTCGGGCTGGCCGCCAACCAGGCCTTCGGGTTCTACGCCAGTTGGTCCGATCTGTTCGGTCAGGAGAACGGGCAGGGCGTGGTCGTCGACAACGGCGCCGCGGGATCGAGCGGCGGCCCCGTCCAGGTGGTCGGCACGCAGACGGTGAACGTCTCGGGCGGCGCGCAGCCGCAGATCGGCGGCCAGATTCAGAGAGTCACCATATTCGGACCGAAGACCCATATCGCCACGCCCGCGTACGTCTACCTGCCGCCGGAGTACTTCCAGCCGGCGTTCCGCACGCGGTCGTTCCCGGTGGGCGTCGTCCTCACCGGCTACCCCGGTACGGCAGCGGCGCTCGTCAAAGGGCTGAAATACCCGCAGACAGCGCATGAGCTGTCAAAGCAGGGCAAGATGCAGCCGATGATCCTGGTGATGCTGCGGCCGACCGTGGTGCCGCCACGGGACACGGAGTGCGTGGACGTGCCAGGCGGGCCGCAGGTGGAGACGTTCTTCACGAAGGACCTCCCCGACGCCGTCCGGTCCCACTACAGGAGGGTGGGCGTGAGTCCCGTCGGCTGGGGCGTCATCGGTGACTCCACGGGTGGCTACTGCGCGCTGAAGTTCGCGATGCACCACCCGGAGGTCTATGCCGCCGCGGTGGGTCTGTCGCCGTTCTACAAGGCGCCGATCGACCCGACCACAGGCGACCTCTTCCACGGGAACAAGCAGTTGAAGAACCGCGCCGACCTGATGTGGTACCTCAAGCACCTGCCGGCGCCCAACACCTCGCTGCTCGTCACGAGCAGCAAGCACGGCGAGTACCACTACAAGGACACGCTCAAGTTCATCCAGCAGGTGCGGGCCAACCAGGTGACCAGGATCTCGTCGCTCATCCTCGACAGCGGCGGTCACAACTTCAACACCTGGCTCCGGGAGATCCCGGGCGCGCTGCAGTGGATGAGCGGTCGGCTCAGCGACCGCTGAGCGGGCGAATACGCGGCGCCGCCGCACGGTCTCGGGGTGTGGCGGCGGCGAGCGTGGCGAAACCGAGCGGGGCGACCAGGCCGGTGCCGGCGCCGATGAGGCCAGCGGCTGGCAGGAGCCCGGCTAGCTGTTGCCCACGTCTAGGCCTTCTCTCGGATCACTGTCACGGGCCTCGGACTCGCAGAGCACGAGCCGTTCGGTCCTTGTCGGGGCAGGTGGCCAGGCGACGGGTCGAGTCCAGTCATGGCGGGCAACCTCGCTCATCAGGCCCTCGAATGCCTCCTGCCAGCGGGCAGGGTTTACGCTGTGACCTGCGGCCACCGCATGATCTTCAGTCTTCACACACCGATGATCAACGGTGGCCGCGCCCGTCTCCACAGCGCGTCAGGGTCGCGCAGCGTCTGTCTGACGGCTATGTCTGGAGGACTTGTGCAACGTGGCGAAGTCTGGTGGGTCCAGTTCGACGAGCGGAGGTTGGTCGTACTGCTGTCGGGAGACGACGCGTCCGGGATCCGGGTGATGCAGGTCGTCGCTCCGGCGGGCGTCGACATCAGCGGTCTGGGCATCGAAGTGATGGTGGGCGCCGGTGAAGGGGTGCCGTTCGAAGGCGTGCTACGGCTCGCGTTCCCGCGTCCAGGCTTCACTCCTTGCACGTGGCTGACCACTGTGTCACGCGACGACCTGATAGAGCGCGCGGCCGTCCTGTCCTCCGCGAAGCTCAGCGAGATCGACGATGCCCTCCGACTCACCGAACAAGCGCAGGAGCAGACCCCGGCGACGACCGCGAAGCTCAGCGAGATAAGGGACGCCCTCTGTCTCGGCGAACTCGGGTAGAGGGAGAAGGAGCCGACGCCCGCGACGTGGACGAGCCAGTGTGGGTCCTGCCAGGCGTGGAAACCGGGGGTGCGGCGGGTGACGTGCTCCAACCGAGGCCTGAGCGGCTCAGAGCGCGTTGATCGCAGAGGGCGCGCGCTCCGCTCGAGCCAAAGCGCGCAGCAACGCTGCTTGGCCGTGTCGGCGGGCGGCGAGTCTGGCCAGCAACGTCAGCACAGGATGAAATGCCGCAGCCGAGAGTTCCGGCGCAGCGATTCCCACGCTGACCGCCAGGTCGTCCATGTGAACGGCGAGCTCCATCATTCGCGTCACAAGGAAGTCGTCCAGGCTCAGCGCCCACCCCGTCTGGGGCATGAACACGACCCAGCCACCCCGAACCCTCGGAAGGGCAACGTTCTGTTCGGCAAGCGCCGCACGGGCGCGCTCCAGCAGCACTTGGGCCCCCTCGGACGCGATGTCCTCACCCTTCGCCCGAATGCCGGCGTTCACCTCACCGTCGAGTGGTGCATCGATCCAAGCGGCGCGGGCGTAGTGCTCGAGAAGCGGGATCGGCGCCTCGTGCGACGTGGGTTCCTGCAGGGCTGGAGTCACGCTGAAGACCTGGTACGCGAGATGACCAGCCAAGCCGCCGACCGTCATGTCCGTCAACGCGCTGGCCTTCTCCCAGGAGGCAGCGACTTCCGGCGCACCCAGCAATGCCACCGCCTGAGCCGCGCTATCCAGATACGCATCCGTGAGACTCATCAGACCCCCGTGATCGACTGGCCCCAGTATGCGGGCAGGCAACGGGGCGGCACAGCCCATGAGACGTCACCCCGACCGGAACCCGCGTCCCAGTTCGCCAAGATCTCCTTGGGGTCCCGATTCCGGCGCCCCTCGGCGGTCCGTCGTACGTCCCCTTCGGGTCACGTCCGTTTCAGAGAAAACCCAAGACGAGCGCCCGGGCGAGCGCTTGGTGATGAGCCGCGCGTCCTCCCGGCCCCGAGGCGAGGCGGTCCCGTGCAACGTGCGAAGGGAGCACGGGGCCGCCGGCCCACACTTGCCCGGTCTGAAGCGGGGCTTGCCACTGACGACCGTACGCGCCCGGCCGAGTGATTCCTGTATGCCGCTCGGGCTGCAGGCCAACGTGCCGCCCGAGAACGGTGGCGTCCGTTCACTACCGTCGAAGAACGCCGGCGGTTGCAGATACCGGTAGCGGTCCTGTCCGGGAAGCCGTGAGGAGTTGAGCGTCCATGGCCGTGTGTGAGGTCTGCGGCAACGACTACGAGATGTCATTCGAAGTGCACGCCAAGGGCGCGGTCCACACCTTCGACAGCCTTGAGTGTGCCGCCCAGAAGATGGCGCCGATCTGCGACAATTGCCAATGTCGCATCCTCGGTCACGGCCTTCAGGCCGATGGGCAGTTCTTCTGCTGTGCGCACTGCGCCCGCCAGCAGGGCAGGGCGGAGCTCGTCGACCACGCCTGACCTTGCACGAGCGGACCTGGCGTTCCCTGACCGCCACCTGAACCGAGCACACGGCGGGCCCCCGGCATCGGGTGCCTTCAGATGCCCGGCCGCCTGCTCCCGCTCTTTCCCACGCCTCACTTCGAGTTGCCCGTAGGGCAGACGTATGCGTCCTTCGGCGATGTCCTCGTAGAGCAGCCACGGCCGGCCCGCACCGCGCCGCTACGGCGGCCCAGCACCGCCGCCCCGGGTCTGGTGATGGAGGTTCTTCCCGGCGCCGGCAGCCGGGGGGCCCACCGGTCCTCCCACCAGCCGAGCCGGTGCTCGCACCCCTGAGGGAAGACCCACAGCGCCGTTTCCGTCACGCTCAGCCCCAAACGGAGCACGATGGCCCACCACTAACCGGCCGTGGGGCCGTCTACCGTAGAGGCATGGGCGCAATTGTTGTGGTGTACGAGCTCGACAGGCCGGTGGGCACGCGCACCTCCCCGGGCGGGGCACGGACGGTCCGCCGGGTGCATGCGGCGCCCACCGCCCCGGGGACGCCCACCGCGACGGGACCGCGGACTCTGTGCGGCAAGGACACCTTCGCCATGGAGACGGACTGCCGGAAGCCATCCGAGCACCCTGAGGCGCCTTGGTACCCCGCAGAGTACGCGTCCGTGATTTGCCCCGACTGCGATGCCGTGATGACGACCTGACGGTCGTCACCGGCTGCCCCGCCGACGATGCGTCGCCAGGGGGACCGCCGCGGCATGCCGTGGCACCCGGTCGCGGACGGCTACTTCGGCGGGGCCAGTTCACGGCCGCGGTAGAACCCTTCCCGCTCCTCGACGACGTACGGGGCCATGGCCGTACGCCGGCTGGCCTCCGGCTCGGAATTCCGCCAGGAGTCACATGCCTCTTGTGAGTCCCAGAAGGACACCCCGGTGATCTCCTGTCCGTCCTCGGACCAGTACGCGAAGGCGCGGCGCAGACCCCGCGGATAGGGGGCGGGACGCCATGCCCTCTCGAACTCCTCGAAGGTGCCCGGCTGAAGCCGGCGCGTCGTCACCCAGACGAAGTGCTCCTCCATCGCAGCCTCCTGCGCAACGCCAGTTCGGCTTGTCGGCCCCTGTCAGACCACCGTAGGTCCACAGCACTGCTTCTGCCTCGGCGGCGATCGCGGCGCAGCCGGGGGAGCTGGGCGCGGTTGCGGACCGCACCGGCCTGGTGTCGTGGGACGGCTTTCGATCGTGAGGCGCCGGACGGACCATGGAAGCGGGCCCCGGAGCGCGTTCGCGGCTTCGCCCCGTGTGTCGGTCAGGGGTAAGAGCGACGAAGGGTCCGATCCGTATCAGGAGTGTGCGCGGGGTGGCGGTGTGGGCGCACTGGAATGCGCCGTTGATCATGCTGTTGTTCGCATACGGTCTGGTCAGCCGGACACTGCCCGGGGACACGCCGGGCCTGGCGCCGGCCGCGTGCGCGATCGCCGGAGTGGCCGACGCTCTGCTGTGCTGGTGGGCTTGGACGGCACCTCGCTGGATGAGCTGGTCCCAGCGCCCTACGTCCCCTGGGCGAAGAAGGCCATGGCCCACTTCACGGGCCAGCCGGCAGCCCCGGCCAACGGTCCCCATCGGGCAACATCCCCATCGGGCAACACGCCCGCAGCACTGCCGTTGACCGGGCCCACGGTCGGGCCGACCATGCGATGCTCGGCATGCCTTTCCACGCGCGGCAGCGCGGCCTCGCGTTGCGCATACGAGAAAGGCGGCGTGCGCATCGAGGCTGCACAACCTGCCGAAGGCCCTGCGCAGACGAGTACTGAGAGCTGATGCGCCCCCGCTCCGTCTGCTGCGCACACCCGGATTGCCGCCGTGCGCAGTCCCGCAAGAGGAGCTGTCTCCGGTTGCGGACGCGATGCGTGGGCCCGGCAGCCTGGGAGGCATGCGCCGGCCAGTCCCGTCCGCGGCCGCGGATACAGGGCCGGGCAGCCGGCCTGTCGCCGCCCCATGGTGGGGCCCGCGGTCGGGCCGACCACGACCGCTGCCACCGGTTCCGTATCCCCGCCGCGAGCATGGTCAGGGCCTGACGGTCGATGGTCAGGTCGGGGCCCGCGGGTGTGGCGGCGAACGGGTACTCGTCGCGCTCCAGGCCGTCGGAGGGGGCGGGGGCGAATCTGCGTGCAGACGCTCTGCGTTACCAGGCGGTTGTTGCTGCGGTCGGTGGTGGTCCCGGCGTCGAGGATCTGCCGTGCCACCGCCCCGCTTCCGACACTGCTGGTCCTGGCCGGGGTGGAGGTCGCCCGATGGGACAGGGTCGAGACGCGTGATCACGGCCGGCGGCAAAGCCACTCATGCCGAACCACCACCAGCCAAACCCTGCTCGACCTGCGAATTCAGGATGGACGCTCCCCATTCAGGCTCATGGCGCGCTCCCTCTTGACAATCTATTCAGCATCAAGAACTCTGCATGCCGTTATGCAGACCCGGCAGCCCGAGGTCCGCAGACAACGGGACCGAGGAGGGACAACGGATCATGGCAGAGGCTCTTGTCGAGCAACGCTCCATCGACGTCGTGCCGGACGAGGAACGACACGGCACCGCCTTCTCACAGTTCACACTCTGGCTCGGTGCCAACCTCCAGATCACCGCCGTGGTGACCGGCGCACTCGCCGTCGTCTTCGGCGGGGACGTCCTCTGGTCGCTGGTCGGCCTGGTGGTGGGCAACGTGCTGGGCGGCGCTGTGATGGCACTGCACTCCGCGCAGGGCCCCAAGCTCGGCCTCCCGCAAATGATCCAGTCGCGCGCCCAGTTCGGCGTGCGCGGCGCGGTGGTCCCGCTGCTGCTCGTGATCCTGATGTACGTCGGGTTCTTCGCGAGCGGCTCCGTGCTCGCGGGCCAGGCGGTCGGCCAGCTCACCCACACCAGCCACACCACGGGCATCGTGGTCTTCGCCGTGGTCACGGCGGTCATGGCGGCCGTCGGCTACCGCGTCATCCACGCCCTCGGCCGGTTCGCGAGCGTCATCTGCGCGCTCGCCTTCGTCTACCTGGGCATACGCCTGCTCGACCACGCCGACCTGTCGACGCTGCTGAAGAACGCGCACTTCTCGCTGCCGATGTTCCTGCTCGCCATGTCGCTGTCGGCGTCCTGGCAGCTCGCGTTCGGGCCGTACGTCGCGGACTACTCCCGCTATCTGCCCCGCACCACCTCCGGCCGGGCCACCTTCTGGTGGACCCTGTCGGGCTCCGCGCTCGGCTCGCAGTGGTCGATGACGTTCGGCGTGCTGGTGGCGGCGACGGCGGGCGAAAAGTTCCTCGCGAACCAGGTCGGCTACGTCGTCGGCCTCGGTGGCGCGGGCCTGATCGCGTCGTTCCTCTACTTCGTGATCGCGCTCGGCAAGCTGACCGTCAACGTGCTCAACACCTACGGCGGCTTCATGTCGATGGTCACCAGCGTCAGCGGATTCCGCGGCCAGCGCGTACTCTCGCAGCGCGGCCGGGCCGCATACATCGCGCTGATCATGATTGCGGGCACGGCGGTCGCGCTCCTGGGCAAGGACAGCTTCCTGGCATCGTTCAAGGACTTCCTGCTCTTCCTGCTGACCTTCTTCACGCCGTGGTCGGCGATCAACCTCGTCGACTACTACCTGATCTCGAAGGAGCGGTACGACATCCCGGCGCTCTTCGACCCTCAGGGCCGCTACGGGGCCTGGCGCTGGGACGCGCTCGCGGTCTACGCAGTAGGTCTGCTCGCCCAACTGCCGTTCCTCGCCACGGCCTTCTACACGGGCCCGCTGGTCGCCCCGCTGGGCGGCGCGGACATCTCCTGGATCGTCGGGCTCGTGGCGACCGCGCTGCTGTACTGGCTGCTCGCCCGACGAAGCCCAGCACAGCCCGCAGGGACGGAACCCACCTCCAGGACCGGAGCCAGCCTCAAAGCCGAAGCCGACCACGTATGACACCACGTCCCACGCGGTGAAGCAGACGAAGCCCCTGCAGAAGCACAGCGCCACAGCACACCGACAAACGCAGCACAAGCTCTGTGGGCCGGCCCCCTGGCCGCCAGGGCTTGTCATCAGAGCCCCGCACACCGGCGCAACCGCGTCGCTGTGCCTACCCGCCGGTCATCGCAACAGGGACCACTTCCTCACCACTGCCCCATACGCCTCCCAAGACGCGCTGGCAGTGGGCCAGGGTGGCTGCGATGAGCGGAACGCACGAATCAAGTTGGGTGTGGTTCTCCGGAAGTGACCGCCCTGGTCCGCTCCGCACGATGGCCTGTCAGCAGCTCAGGGGCTCACTGGAGAAGAGCCGCACCCGACGGACATCCCACGACCTCACCGAAGCCCTGCCTTCGAACCCGTCGACCGAATCAGCCTGGTCTCCCCCGTGTCCGACGGGCATCACAACCTCCCCACCTTCCTCGCTTCCCGACTGGTCCGGCGGCTGTGCTCGTTCCGGCTGGTCGATCCGGACGAACTGATGCATCACCTGAAGCGGACCGAACAATCCCCGTCCGGCTGCCCGGACGTTCCCAGGCCCTGGCCAGACAATGGGCGGGGCTTCCTGGGCCACAGCGGTTCTCCCTCGCAGGCCGTTCATGCCGCCAGCGAGACGGGGATGTCTTGCTCGGTCCAGATGCATTTGCCGTCGCGGAGGTAGCGGGCGCCCCAACGTCTGGAAAGGGCGGCGACGAGTTGCAGGCCGCGGCCGCCCTCGTCGGTGTAGGCGGCATGGCGGATGCGCGGGGTGCTGAGGCTGCCGTCGTAGACCTCACAGGTCAGGGAGCGGCTGCGCAGCAGACGCAGACGGATGGGGCCCTTGGCGTGCCGGATCACGTTGCCGATCAGCTCGCTGGCCAGCAGCTCGGTGGTAGTCGCGAGATCGTCCAGTCCCCAGGCGGTGAGTTGCTCGCGGACGAATTCGCGGGCCTGTCCGGCCGCGCGGGGATCCTCCGGGAGAATGAAAGAGGCGACATCACCGGCGTCGCTGCCCCGCGTGTGGGCGATCAGCAGCGCTGCGTCGTCGTTCGTCCGGCCGTGTTCGGGCAGCAGGGCCGAGACCACCGTGTTGCACAGGTCGTCGAGGTGCCGGACGTCGTCGGCCTCGTCCCGCACCGTGAAGGTGGACGCCGCATGCTGGGCGAGGATCTGTTGCAGGCGGGCCAGTCCTTGGTCGATGTCCTGAGTGGCGGATTCGAGAAGCCCGTCGGTGCACAGGACCAGCAGGCTCTCCTCAGGCAGAAGCACTTGGTGCGTTTCGAACGGTGGCTCGGCGGCCCCGAGCGGCGGGTCGGCGACCAGGTCGGGCCTGTGGACGGTGCCATCGGGATGGACGATGACCGGCGGGGGATGACCGGCCAGGGAGAACGAGCAGATCCGGGTGATCGGGTCGAAGACGGCGTACAGACAGGTGGCGTAGCGGTCCTCGCCCAGCTCGCTGACCAGGTCATTGAGACGGCTGAGCAGCTCGGCCGGGGGTATGTCCAGGTCGGCAAGGGTACGCACCGCGGTGCGCAGCTGGCCCATGGTGGCGGCTTCGGGAATGCCGTGGCCCATGACGTCGCCGATCACCATGACGACCCTGTCCGCGGACAGCGGGATCACGTCGTACCAGTCGCCACCGACTTGCCCGCCCCGGCCCGCGGGCAGGTAGCGTGCGGCGGCGCAAGCGGCGGGCAGGCAGGGCAGCGTTCGGGGAAGCAAGCCACGCTGCAGTCCCTGTGCCCGGGCGTGCTCCACGTCGTACAACCGGGCCCGCGCCAGCGACTGGCCGGCCAGACCACTCACCGCGGTCAGTAGCGTGCGCTCCTCGTCGCTGAAGGAACGCGGCTGGACGAATGACACCAAACACATGCCGATGGAGTGCCCGGAGGCGATCAGGGGCAGGAACGCCCACGCGTTCTTCTGGGCCGGTGAGGGGATGTGCTCCAGCGCTGGATAGCGTCGACAGTACTCTGCGGCTGATTCGATGAACCGGGGAGTACCAGTCCCCAACACGTCGGCTGCCACGGGGTAGTCGGCTACCGGGATCCCGTCGAGCAGGCTGAGAAATTCCTGTGTGTATCCGGCGGAGCCGACCACACGCTGTCGACCGCCTTCGAAGACCCAGAATATGAGCCCGTCGGCGCCGAACGGGGGCAGGACGTGCGCCGCGACGGCCTGTACGACTTCCTGGGAGGTGACGGCCTCGGCGAGGGCCGAGGTCAACTTGCTCATCCGGACCGTCTGCTCAGAGCCGGCCGCCGAACCACAGACGGGCAGCCTGCCAGGCAAGTCCTCCAGGCACGCTGCGGCCCATCCCGCCACCGAATGCAGAAAGGATCGCTTCACCTCATCCGGTTCGCCGGCTCCTGCCATGATCACGGACAGCACACCTGTCGGGCCATCGGCGCCGAGGAGGGGCACCGCCGCCGTGCCGACTGCCCCAATGCCCAGGCTGTCCCCGCCCACCCAGGCATAGTTACCGCGCCGCATGGCGCGTACAGGCGCCACGTCCTGCTCATCGGAAAGATCCGCCCACGCCTCGGTGCTCTCCGCGGCCAACCCGCTGGCCGCAACCAGATGCAGTCGGCGAGCAGCAGGATCGCACCAGTGCAGGAACGCGCCCCGGCCGTCCAGGCACTCCGTGGCCCTGAGGGCCAGCGTCAGCATCTCCGCACCTCGCAGCGCTTTGTACGAGGCGGCCGGAATGCCCTGCCCTGGCTGCTGGGGGTGACTCCCGGCTTTGGCTGTCTCAGGTGCCAACTCGCCTCCTACCGACTCCTGAGCCACGGATCTGCACATACGATGACGGACGCTATGCAAATCGGACAAATACCCCCTAGATACACTACCTTGCCGTCGGTCCATAACCCTCTGGGCAACGGCACAGGCACGAGACCAGTGATCATCAGGGTGTATACGCCAGCTGCCCACATTGAGGTCCCGTGCCTGCCGCTCCGCCCTCCCGGATCCCTGCCGGCCTGGCGATACGACCCCCCACCAGCACGATGGCGGCCGTCCGTGTGACCGCCTCCGGGTATCCCCTGGCCGGCTTGCTGATCTACGCCCGCGCAGTCGCCTCCGGCGCCCGGACCGTCACCGAGATCACCGAGCGGGGACAGCGCGCCGGCACCGCGGCGCTGAGACAACTCGGCATCCGCCGCCACCTGCCCGAACGTCGCCGCGCCCCCCATGCCACCCTCGCCCGGCTCCTACCCGCCCTCGACGGCGATGCACTGGACGCCGCGATCGGGGCCTACCTGGCCGAACGCGGCCGCACCGACGTCACCACCACCGGCAGGCTTGCCCCAGCCAGTCCGTAAGTCTTAACTTACGTAAGTGGCGACTTACATAGATGCCTTGTCTGCACTTGCCGACCCGACCCGTCGGGCCATCTTCGAGCGTCTCGCTGACGGCCCCAAGGCGGTGGGCCAGCTGGCAGAGGGCCTGCCGGTGAGCCGCCCCGCGGTCTCCCAGCACCTGAGGGTGCTCAAGGAGGCCGGGCTGGTAGTGGACCGAGCCGTCGGTACGCGGCGCCTCTACCAACTCAATCCGGCCGGGCTGGGCGCCCTGCGCGCCTGGCTGGATCGGTTCTGGGACCAGACACTGGCCGCCTTCGCTGCGGCCGCCGAAAGCGAAAGTGAGCAAGCAGATGACTGATGCGTCCGTCCGCAGGAGCGTGACCGTCCAGGCGCCGATCGAGAAGGCGTTCGCCGTCTTCACCCAGGGCTTCGACGGCTGGTGGCCGCGTAACCACAAGATCGGAGAGAACGACCTGAAGCAGGCGGTGCTCGAAGGCAAGGAAGGTGGTCGCTGGTACGAGATCGACGCCGACGGCAGCGAGTGCGATTGGGGCCGCGTGCTGGCGTGGGAGCCACCCACGCGTCTGGTGCTGGCCTGGCAGATCGACGCCACCTGGAAATTCGACCCGGAGCTGGTGACCGAAGTGGAGATCCGCTTCGTCTCCGAGGGGCCGGGCCGCACCCGCGTGGAACTCGAACACCGTGACCTGGACCGCTTCGGCGAGGCCCAGGAGCAGGCCCGTGCCGCGTTCGACTCGCCGGGAGGCTGGGCCGGGCTGCTGGAGGCATTCGCCGAGGCAGCAGCGGCATAGTCCGGGGTTGTTGCAGACGTCTACGACGTCCGGTACCGCCGATGCGTCGCCGCCGTACCAGGCTTCGCCTCGGCGGCCCGCTCCCGGTCCCCCGGGCCCACCGCACCGACCGGGCGGATCGCGGCGGCGTGCTCTGGTGCGGGCCGGGCGGCTCCTTCGTTGTCCTTTCGGCCCAGCGTGTCGTCGGTCGGCCCAAAGCCCCGTGGTCGGGCATCCGCCGGGTGTGACAGGGCGAAGATCTCTCCCGGGCGTGGTTCCGAACAAGTTTCCGCGGGCCTGGTTACTCAGGAGTGTTTCACCGTCGCTGCATGTGCTGTACGGCTGCGACCGCGCCGCCGCCGCACCGTCGTCGCCCGACGTGGCGTCAGCACCGACGCACTGGTCTGAGTGGTGGAATCGCCGGGGACTCGAACATGCTGAACAGGCGGGTACTCCTTCGCTGGGGGAAGCTGAAAGCGTGAGCATCAGTAGCGAGCGCCCGGTAAGTGCTGACCAGATCTACGCAGCGCTGGCCGCTCTGGCGGCTGAGCCGGTGGCAGATCCGAAGAAGCGCCCCAGAGGGCCTCAGGAAGAGGACCGTCTGCAGTTGCTGGGCAGCCTGCTGGCGAAAACTGAGCTCGAGATCACCGCCGCAACCCGTCTGACCGAGGAAGGGGAGATCGAGGACGTCCTTGAGACGCTGCTCGGCTGGGGGGAACAGATAGGAGCGGATTCCGGCCTGGCGCTGGACGTCCTGACGAACCGGCTGCAGCGCACCGCGGTGCAGGTCTCCGAACCCGAGGCGGAAGAACTGCCACCGGGCCGGGAGGCCGCCTTCGCCGCCGTCATGACAGCGGTGTACGCGCTGGGCGCCCAGCTGCACGCCGAGCGCGGCGATACGGAGGGAACCCGAAGCGCTCTGAGCGGGGCGGAGGAGGCCCTCATCGACATCCTGCAAGGTATACATGACCTGCGCGTCTCCATCGGCGACGCGCCCGGGCCGGAGGCCGAAGCCGCCGGCTGACCGGCTCCACGCCCGACCTGCGAGCCCCGCAGGACGGCAGTCGGCACAAAACCACAGCCTCTCCCCGGCGGACTGCGACCGCCGAGGAGATCAGCTGCCGCAAAAACAAGTCAGCGAGCGTCGGCGAGTTCTTCGATCTGGTCGAGCCGATTGCCCATTGAGGTCACGACGGAGGCGCGCCCCTCCGTCTGCCGGTCCTGGCAGGAGCGCACGGCGTCGCGCAGGGCGATGGCTACGGCCTCGTATTCCCTGGCGTCGGCGCCGGACTCCGAGAGATCGACTGCCGCCCACGGGACGTCCCGAATTGGCGCATGCATGCGAGCAGGCGGACCGTCTCCGCAAACAACCAGTCCTGCGCTTGCCAACCGAAGCGCTCGGTCACACCTGACTGTGGCTGAGCACTCGAGTTGGCACCGTTCGCCAACCACGGCAGATACGGCAGCGGCGCGCGCCTACGAGCGCCCCGCCCGGCTGGCGGGCCGGGAGGCCTCGTCCTGAACGACCGTCCCCTTCGCGCTCGTGGGGGACGCCGCCCGAGTCACCTGCCATTCACGTCACCGGTCGCCCCTGGCGTCGGGCCAGCGACGCGCGCTGGGGTGGGGGTGAGCACGACGATGTCGTCCTCGTGGAGGCCGCCGGCAACCACCGTTCCGCGCTGCTCGGCGACGCTGGTTACGAAGCCATAGTTGGCTTCATCCGTGCGTAGGTCGTGGACGAGGCGGCCGGAGAGGTCGAAGGCCATGACCCAGGCGACGGGGGTGGGCTTGGGGCGTACGGCCTCGGGCAGGTTCCACAGCAGCACCCGCAGGAATCCCGGCAGGGGAAGCAGCTTGTCGAGAAGTGTGTTGCGGGGCGCGGCGATCGCCACCCACACCAGCCCGTCGCTGCCGAGACTCATGTTGTCCGGCAGGCCTGCGAGGTTCTCGGCGAACGGCTCGAACGTGCCGACCTTCGGGCCGCTCAGCCAGTAGCGGCTCACCCGGTACCCGGCGCTCTCGGCCACGAGCAGGTGCGAGGCGTCCGGCGCGAGCACGAGGCCGTTGGCGAACTTGAGACTGTCATGCAGTACGGTCACGGTGCCGTCGGGGTCGCGTCGGACGAGCATTCCGGTGCAGGAGTGCTCGACGATGTCGCCGAGATGGTGTTCAAGGTCCCAGCGGCGGGTGGACACGGTGAACCAGACGGTTCCGTCGTGGCTCTCCACCACGTTGCTGGCGAAGGTGAGCCGACGGCCCGCTACGGTGTCGACGAGCACCTCGACCGAACCGTCGGCGGACATGCGCAGCAGCCCGCGGTCGTGGTCGCAGACCAGGACGCTGCCGTCGCCGGACGGTTCGAGTCCCAGTGGTCGGCCGCCGGTGTTGCCCAGCACCGTGCGGGCGCCGCTGGCTAGGTCGAGGCGAATGACGTTGCCGTCGCCGAGACCGGCCAGTACACGGCCCTGCCGGTCGAAGATCACGTCTTCGGGACCGTGACCGCCGCTCGCGAACCGGCGGGCGATGGTGAAGCGGCCCGTGACAGGGCTGCGCCCTGCGTCGTCGGGGGCCGGGGGCGGGGTCCAGCGGCGGGGTGAGATGAGGCGGCGGGTCATAGTCACGGCACCAGTGTGCGCCAGCGTTCGCAAGTGTTGGCAGATTGCAGGACACCGCCGCAACGCACCTGTGGAAATCGGGGCATTCGCGCCTGCGGTTGCCGGGGAACCCGCGAGGCGTCGTCGTGGACGCGGCCGCTGTCGAGGAGGACAAGCGCCCTCTCCCGTCCCGGCGCGCCCACCTCGAAGACGCCCTAGGCGCACCCGTCACCGACACGGTCCCCCCCCCAGCGGCGGCTCCGGCCACCAACTCGCCGCGGCCCTCCGCCTGGCCGACGGCCGACGGGCCTTCGTCAAAGCGGTCCCGACGACGACCCGCTCACCGCTGCGAACGTCCACGAGGCCGCTGTCCTGGACGTGCTGCCGCCCGGCGCCCCGGCCCTGGAACTGCTGGACATCCACCGAGCCGCGGACTGGACCGGCGTCGTCATCGCCCACCTGGACGGCCCGCATCGCACCCCCACCTCTCCCCGGCCTCCGCCGACGCCGAACAGATCTGGGCCCTGCTGGACAAGCTCACCTCCAGCTCTGCCCCTGCCCCGTACGCCGCGGCGGTGAGCACCAAGCCGTCCACGGCGGCGGCCCTGCACGGCTGGGACGAGCTGCTCTCCGATCCGCCGGCCGACCTCGCCCCCGCCGCCCGCGACCGCCTGCCGCAGCTCGCCGAACGGGAGGTCTCCCGGACCAAACGGGTTTGTCCGTTGCCGACGCCACAACGGCGCGCCCGCGCCGTGCTGCTCCAGGAGCACGGCGCGGGCGGCGTCCGGAGCCGGCGGGGAGCGCAGGACGGCCGGCTACGGGCATCCCACCGGCGGCAGGGGCCGGCGGGCCGGAGGCCCGCCCCCGTCAGTAGCCGCGCGAACCGCAATGGGCATACTGTCCGCTGAGCGCTTGCTCGCCGCGCAGTCACCGTCCCGGGACCGGCGGGGGAGCGGCGGTCTCCGGAGACGCAGGGAGTGGGGGTTGTCGTGGGGCTGATGGACCGCATCCGCGGTGAGTTCATCGACATCATCGAGTGGACCGACGACGGCCGGGACACCATCGTGTGGCGCTTTCCGCGCCACGGCAACGAGATCAAGATGGGCGCCCGGCTCGTGGTGCGCGAGTCGCAGGTGGCCGTCTTCGTCAACGAGGGCCGGCTGGCCGACGTCTACCAGCCCGGCACGTACACCCTCACGACCCAGAACATGCCGGTCCTGTCCACACTGAAGGGCTGGAAGCACGGCTTCGAGTCGCCGTTCAAGGCCGAGGTCTACTTCGTCACCACCCGGCAGTTCACCGACTTCAAGTGGGGCACCCAGAACCCGGTGATCCTGCGGGACGCAGACTTCGGCATGGTCCGGGTCCGTGCCTTCGGCACCTTCGCCGCCCAGGTGGTGGACGCCGCCGCGCTGCTGCGCGAACTGGTCGGCACCGACCCGCAGTTCCGCACCGAGGAGGTCGGCGAGCACCTGCGGCAGCTGATCGTCTCCAAGCTGGGCTCCGCGCTGGGCTCGTCCGGCGTGCCGCTGCTGGACCTCGCCGCCCGGCAGGACGGCATCGGGCAGCAGCTGGCCAAGGCGCTGACCCTGGAGCTGTCCTCCACCGGCATCGCCATCCCCCGGTTCTACATCGAGAACATCAGCGTCCCACCGGAGATCGAGGCGGCGATCGACACCCGCTCCCGGATGACGATCACCGGCAACCTGGACGACTACGCCAAGCTCCAGGCGGCCGACGCGATCCCGATCGCCGCCGCCAACCCCGGCACCGGCGGCGACGCTCTCGGGCTGGGCGTGGGCATGGCACTGGGCCAGCGGATCGTGCAGAGCACGTCCGGTGCGGCTACTGCCTCGGTCCCGGTGACACAGGCCCCGGCACAGCCCGCCCCTGCCGACGTCCCGCCTCCGCTGCCGACCGCGCCGCGCTGGTTCCTCGCGGTCGGCGGACAGCAGCAGGGCCCGTACGACCAGAGCGCGCTGGCCGGGCAGGTGGCGGCCGGCAACCTGACCCGTACCACTCTGGTCTGGCGCAGCGGGCAGGCCGCCTGGCAGCCCGCGGACCAGGTCCCGGAGCTCACGCCGCTGCTCGCCGACGTCCCGCCGCCGCTGCCCCCTCAGGGCTGAGATCCGCCACCCGGAACCCCCGGCAACAGGTCATCAAGGAGAGTTGAGTTGACGGACAGGGACGTCGCGCCGGCGCCCGACCGGGCGTTCCAGTGCGAGGCGTGCGGCGGGGTCAGCGAGTACGCGCCCGGGACGTACGCGCTGCGCTGCCCGTACTGCAAGCACGAGCAGGACATCACGCCGATACCGCGGCAGGTGACCGAGCACCCCATCGAGGAGCTGGCCGTGCTGCCCCGCCGGGCATCCGCGCCGGACCGGGTGAAGGTGTACACCTGCCCCGGCTGCCACGCGGTGACCGAGAGCGACACGCTCAGTGACAAGTGCCAGTTCTGCGCCACCCCGCTGGTCGCGGACGCCTCCGGCACCGAGCGCGTGGTACCCGAGGCGGTACTTCCCTTCGGGGTGGGCCGCGAGCAGGCCCGCGACGCACTGGCGAAGTGGACCAGGTCTCGCTGGTTCGCGCCCAACGAGCTCAAGAACGTCACCGAGGCGGAGACCTTCCGGGGCAGCTACCTGCCGCACTGGACGTACGACGCGCAGACCACCACCCAGTACACCGGCGAACGCGGCGAGCACTACTGGGTGGAGGAGGAGGACTCCGAGGGCCGCACCCGGCAGGTGCGGCACACCCGCTGGCACCACACGTCCGGGACGGTCGGCCGGTTCTTCGACGACGTGCTGGTGCCCGGCAGCGGCCAGGTGCCGGCGAAGGAACTGGACAAGCTGGCCCCCTGGCCGCTGGAGGAGACGGTTCCCTACCAAGAGGAGTACCTGGCGGGCTTCCGCACCCTCCGTTACGACATCGAGCCGGAGGCCGGCCTGGAATCGGCGAAGGCACGGATGGCGCCGGTGATCCGCGCCGACTGCAAGCGGGACATCGGCGGCGACGAGCAGCGGGTGCACTCGATGTCCACCCTCTACAGCGGCCTCACCTACAAACTGGTGCTACTGCCCGTCTGGTTCCTGACCTACCTCCACGCCGGCAGGGCATGGCCGGTGATGGTCAACGCCCGCACCGGCGAAGTCATCGGCGAGCGGCCGTTCAGCGCAGTGAAGATCGCCCTGGCGTCGGTGGGCGGCGCACTGCTGATCGCCCTGATCGTGCTCCTCGTGGTGATGCTGCGCAACTGAGAACGCCGTCCCCGGTCGATACTCCGGACAGGCCCCCGTCGCCGAGCGTGCGGACAAGCCCCAGTCCACGACCCGTACCCCGCCACCGACAGAATCCGCCCCCGTTCCCGCCGTCACCACAGGCCAGAGGCAGCTGCCAGAATCGTCGACCACCCGCGGAGGCAGCGCCTTTGACCCTCCTTCTTGAGCGCAAGCCCGGGCGTTCATGCCCGGGTTGGCTCATTCTCGATTCGGAGTCGCGCAGCGGCGGAGAACGCTCCAGCGCCACATCACCGATGCAGGCGCAGTCCACGCCGTCGCGAGGGGCCGGCCCGCACCCACGAGTGCACCGTCGGAGTAGACAAAGCAGGCGAACATGCTGTTGCCGAACACCGTTGCCAGCGCCTCGGGAGACTTGTTGCCCAACGGCGCTATCCGGTAAAGATGCGCCAGCTCATCCAAGTCCACGTCATCGGCGCGGTGCACCCGGGAATAGTCACCCACTGCTCGATCCCCACCTCGGCCGAGCCCTCCGGTCCCGGCGTGCACGGACACCAACTGGCTCACCGGGGGCGGACTTCCGTCGGCCCTCCGGCCCGCCGCCCTGGCCACTCACTCGAAGCGCTGGTTGCCCGTCCGTTCCCGCTTCAGCTCGAAGAAGTCCGGGTGCGCCGAGAGGGTCCGCGCCGCGTCGAAGAGCCGCGCCGCCTCCTCGCCCCGCGGGATGCTGTTCATCACCGGGCCGAAGAAGGCCGTTCCGTCGATGTGCATCGTGGGCGTGCCCACGTAACCGCGCGACCTGCGCCCCGGCAGCCCCGATGTCTCGGCCTTCCCCACCGCCGCCTGGCTGCGCGCCACCCGGCGCGCGCTGGCCGGCGCGCCGCCCCACACCTACGGGTACGGTGACCCGCGCGGCCGACCGGAGCTGCCCACCGCGATCGCCGAGTACCTGGGACGGACACGTGGCGTCCTCGCGCGGCCGGAACAGGTCGTCATCACCACCGGATATGTCCAGGCCCTCGCCCTGGTCACCCGAGTGCTCGCCGAACTCGGCTCGCCCGCGACCGCAATGGAGGACCCCTGCCTCGGCTTCCACCGGGAAGTGGTCCGCCGCCACGGCTCCACGGTCGTTGCCCTGCCGGTCGACGAGCACGGCGCCCGCACGGGCCTGCTCTCCGACAGTGGATTTCCCACGGTCGGCGCAGCCGTAGTGACCCCGGCCCACCAGTACGCGACCGGGGTGACCCTCCACGCGGCACGCCGCCACTCCGTGCTCGACTGGGCGCGGTCAACGGGCGGCCTGATCATCGAGGACGACTACGACGGGGAGTTCCGCCACGACCGGCGGCCAGTGGGCGCCCTTCAGGGCATGGCACCCGGCCATGTCGCCTACGTGGGCACCGCGTCCAAGACCCTTGGTCCCGCCTTGCGGCTCGCCTGGCTGGTGCTGCCCCCGCACCTGGTGGATCCTGTGGTGGACCACAAGCGCCACAGCGACCACCATAGCGAGACCATCGGCCAGCTGACCCTCGCCGACCTGATCAGCGAGCACGAGTACGACCGGCACGTCCGCGCCTGCCGACTGCGCTACCAGCGCCGCCGCGACCTCCTGCTCACCCGGCTCCAACCCGCGCCAGGCCGGATCGCCTCCGGCTTCGCGATCCAGGGCATCGCCGCGGGACTCCATGCCCTGATCACCCTGCCCGCCGACCAACTGACGGAGCAGGACGTACTGCGTCGCGCCGCCGCCCACAGCCTGGCTTTGGAGCCCCTCGGCGACCACTGGCACACCGCCGGCGACCATCCGCAGGGCATCGTCGTCGGCTACACCACCCAACCCGAACACAGCTACCCCGCCGCGCTGGACGCTCTCGCACAGGCCGTCGACGGCGCAACCAGCCGCCAAAAGACTGAAGTTGAGCACCATCAGGTCCAGGACCTCGCGGGCCGACACGGAGCCGAATGAAGACTGCTGTCCGAGGACCTGACGGCCGCTGCTGCCAAATGTCGGCACTGCGGCAACGAGCAGCCGCCAGCGACCGGAACGCCACGCCCCTGATCGGGCAGGGAGACCACGACTGATTCCTCGTGCGGTCACAACCTGGAGCACTAGTTCGGAAGACGCCGTATGTGGATGACGGCTGACCTGGCAGCTCCCTGACCTGGGTCCGAGCGTGGTTGGCACCGCTGTTCCCCGTGAGTCCATGTCTCGCCGGAACGGGCACGGGTAAGGCGACGCCGATCAGCGGGGCGGGAAAGAGGCCAATCCAAGGTCCCACTGATCTGCCGCGTGAAGCAGTGCGGCCGTTTCGACTCGCACTTCCACGACGTACTGGTAAATATCCGTCTTGTCACCGCCCTGCCGCCATGGGGGCAACGCCTCGAGAGACAGGTGCACGCGAACCACTGCCCCGCCGTTGTTTCGGTCGGCGAGGCTGAAGGCCAGGACCGGCTCGACGAACCACGTGTCCGGGTCCAACCGGCCCTCGGCATCAGGCCCGGTCACGGCCACCGTTCCTGCGGCCACCGAACGCAGCCAAGAGCTGGCCTCGCGAGCTTCGTGGGTCAGCAGACTGGGGTCGGTGAAGCGCCAACTGCCCTCGGGAGTGGTCACCGCGCCACCGATAACCAGCCAGTTGTCGTCGTAGGAGTTGTCGCCGGCCGCAGGGCACTGATAGCCCACCGGCCAAAGCTCGACACTGCTCGCGTGGTCACTCAGAAGCACTACCGCAGGATGCCATAACGCCCGACCTGCGCAGATCGGCGAACGGCCACGGTACCAGCCCGTGTCCCCGTGGTCGGAAGGAGCACGTAGCAGGCGCGAGGCCTCTTCGTCCCGAAAGAACTTGGCCGGACGCTCGACCTTGGCCGACTGTCCCTCTCGCCTGCGGCGCTGGTGCACAGGCGTCCGCGCTTGTCCGCCGCTGTACGTCTGCGTTGTCACGCAGTTAGGCACTCATCCAGGATGCGATCTGCATTTAGAAGATGTGGGCACACCCCAAGAGCCTGGCCCCGCGGGCCCGCACCGCCTCTGGAAGGAGCTGCCGAGTGTCGTCGTCGATGCTCATTGCCATTAACGCCCCGTGCGTGGCTACTGCTTGCGCTGCGGAATCGCCGTCTGCGCAGGCAGCCATTCGGACCAACAGTGGGCGACTTCGCTCGGAAGCATCGAGGGTGAGTCCTAACTACTAGCTGCATCGCAGTTCCGCGATGGTTCTCACGGTCGCCAGGAGGACAAGCGTGGCACTCAGCGAGACGGATCTGCTCAAGACCGGCGATGCCGGGCTGGTAGAACTGTTCCGCAGCAGTCCGCCTGGTGAGATTCCGAAGGGGCGGCCGGAGGGTCTTCAACCGGATCGAGGAAGGCCGACACGTCGATGACCGCACCCGAACGGACGGTGGACCGGCGCGCCCAGGACCGTTACTGAGATTCCGGGCGTGATGTCGCGTGGCAGCATGGGACCTGAACTGCTGCCTTGTCTGACCGATCGGCGACACCACGTAAAGATCATCAGTAGAGGCCCTACAGGCCCGCCGTGCACGCCCATCCCCGCCGGATGGGGCGGCAGGCCGGTGACGCGCTCCGACGCAAGCTACGGCGGCTCGACCGTTCTCCGCTCGCATCGAGCGCGTCCCGCAGCCGACGTGCCGTACAGAGGGTGGCGAAGCCTTCACGGCTCCCGCAACACCGTGCCTGTCGCAGGCACGGTGCCGCCTCGTTGCACGATCAGGCAGGGGTGATGTTCTCCGCCTGCGGGCCCTTCTGCCCCTGGGTGATGTCGAAGGTGACCGCCTGGCCTTCCTGGAGCTCACGGAAGCCACTGGCGTTGATGTTGGAGTAGTGCGCGAAGACGTCGGGGCCGCCCCCGTCCTGCGCGATGAAGCCGAAGCCCTTTTCCGCGTTGAACCATTTGACGGTTCCGCTGGCCATGCTGGTGCCTCTCAGTCGATATCGGATCCGCACCGCGCGAATCCGGAGGTGATCGTCCTGGTTCACGGGCACCGCACAACAAAACGCCCGCACCACGGCGCGGGCGGGTACTGCGAACCACGACATCTGCCAGCGACGCTACACGGCGAATCCGCCCGTCACCAGAGAACAACACGTTGTGGTACCCCACAACGGGCGTGTGGTGCCCATCGCCGTCGCACCGGCGGGTCCCGCTCTCCTTCTGGCCGGTGTCCCGATTCCAGACCGTCCGCCTGCCCGCCGCCTGTGCGGCCGCAGTTGGTCTGCGGCCGTTAGGCGCGGGTGAGTTTGCCGACCGCGCCGAGGTCGGCCAGTGGCTGCCGCCAGGCGAAGCACTGCGGTAGGGCCAGGCATTGTCGGTCAGGACCCGCTCGACGCGGTCGATGCCGCAGGTGGCGAAGAACGCCGCGGTGCGGCGCAGGAAGCCGGCGCAGGTGGCTGCCTTCTCGTCGCCGTGGATCTCGCTGTAGGCCAGGCGGGAGTGGTCGTCGACGGCGGAGTGGACGTAGTCGAAGCCCACCCCGCTCCGGGTGGCTCGGCCGGCCTGGCGGCACAGGACCTTGTGGCCGCCGCCGTCGGGGATGCGGCCGAGCACTACCCGCCCAAGGTCCAGGTCTCCAAGCTGGTCAACTCCCTCAAGGGCGTCTCCGCCCGGCTGCTGCGCAAGGAGTACGACGCGCACGTGCACCGGCACCTGTGGGGCGGGCACTTCTGGTCGGGCCGGGCCGTACTTCGCCGGAAGCTGCGGCGGAGCGCCGCTGACCGTCGTACGCCAGTACATCGAGAACCAGCAGCGCCCCCTGTGATCGTGCCCGGCCTCAACAGCGCAGAGCCATGCACACAGCCCTGGACGGAGCAGCATTGAGGTGCGCTTCACCACCCCGGTGAACGGGGGTGCGCTGCGTAAGATCAGAGGTGGATGGACAGAGATGGGACAAGAGGTCAATCCGAGCGGTGCGAACGACCGGATGCGCCCTGTTTCGTATCCTGGCGACATGCGCATGCGCCCCACTCTGAGCTGGACCCCTACCGAGGATGTGCCGCCGGGCACCACGAATCTCGAGCCGGTCGCCGAGGCACTGAGCACCGGCGGTGTGCTGGTACTCAGCGGGGCGGGCATCTCCACGGAATCGGGCATCCCCGACTACCGGGGCAAGGGCGGGAGCCTGAGCCGGCACACCCCGATGACCTATCAGGACTTCACCGCCAGCGCCCAGGCCCGGCGCAGGTACTGGGCGCGTAGTCACCTCGGCTGGCGCACCTTCGGCCGCGCCCGCCCCAACGCCGGACACCGGGCCGTCGCCGCGTTCGGACGGCACGGCCTGCTCTCGGGTGTGATCACCCAGAACGTCGACGGCCTGCACCAGGCCGCCGGCAGCCAGGGCACCGTGGAACTCCACGGAAGCCTGGACCGGGTCGTCTGCCTTTCCTGCGGCGCCTTCAGCCAACGCCGCGAACTCGCCCGGCGGCTGGAGGAGGCCAACCCAGACTTCGAGCCGGTGGCCGCAGGAATCAACCCGGACGGTGACGCCGACATCACCGACGAACAGGCCGCGGACTTCCGCGTGCTGCCCTGCACCGTCTGCGGCGGCATCCTCAAACCGGACGTGGTGTTCTTCGGTGAAGCCGTTCCGCCGCAGCGGGTCGAGCACTGCCGCAGGCTGGTTCGTGCGGCGGCCTCGCTGCTGGTGCTGGGCTCCTCACTGACAGTGATGTCCGGGCTCCGATTCGTCCGCCAGGCGGCTCAGGCGGAAAAGCCGGTGCTGATCGTCAACCAGGATCCGACCCGAGGCGACCGGCACGCCCTCACCCGGGTCGCGCTCCCGCTGGGAACGGCCCTCACCACCGTGGCCGACCGGCTGCGCATCCCTATCGACGACGAGACGGCGGCCTCGGTGACGTCGTGACGGTAGTGGGGCATCACCGCAGGGTCATCCTCAACGACCGCATTGACCCGGGCTGTCATCGGAAAATGAGGCCCGGCCTCGCGACGGCCACTTGGTCCCGAGTGCCACGTCGCAGGGGTCAATCCGCCACAGTTCGCCTGCGTCTGGGGCGGCCGCTCCGGGTCGGCACGCCGTTCGGAACGGTCGGCGAGACCCGGTTCTCCCTCGGTCCGCCAGCGGCTGATCCTCTTGTGGGCCGTGGCGCGTGGCATACCCATTTCCGCGATCACACGAGCGACGGGGTGCCCGGCGCGGACACGTTCGACGAGCAGCCGTCTGCCATCAACGGTCAGCGTCGGCGTACGTCAACTGGCAGGTCGGTCCGCAGCCGACTCGGCTCCGCACCGAGCGTGCCGTCTGCTACACCTCTGGTTCGGCGGCCTATGCCTCCGCGACGACCTCGTCCGCCTGCATGCCCTTCTGGCCCTGCACCGCAATGAAGGTCACCTTCTGGCCTTCCTTGAGGCTCTTGAATCCTGAACCCTGGATCGCCCTGAAGTGCACGAAGAGGTCAGGGCCGCCTTACCGGGGTGATGAAGCCGAACCCCTTCTCTTCGTTGAGCCCCTTGACGGTACCGCTCCGTCGCTGAGACATATCCACTCGTCGATTCACATGGATCGGTCGGGCGTAGAGGGCGCCCAACGAGTTGATCATCTCTGCTGCGGAAAGACCGAGGGCGCCGGCGGGGTCCACCGGTGGGTGCGGGACACCGTGCTGGAGATGCCGTAGTCCTTCTTCAACGTGTCGGGGATCGCGTAGTGCATGACGCGTCCACGGGTGAGGGAGGACAGCTCGAAGACGGCGGTGAGGTGGCCGAGGCGGTCCAGGGCCCAGGCGCCGAGCGGGGAGCGGTCCTCGATGCTCTCCAGGACGCCGAGGAGGTGGGGAACGGCCTTGACCACGGCGTCCCACGGCGTGCGCGGCACATGGAGCCAGTCGGCGCAGGTGTCGCCGATGAGGTGGCGGATGAGGGCGGAGACAATCGGGTCGAAGAAGGTGCCGGGCACCACCTCCTCATAGAGGTCGATCAGCTGCCGGGTCAGGTGCGCGCCCTCCAGGGAAGGCCCCATGTGCCGGACCATGTACAGGTCGAGGAACCGGCGCGCCTCGTCGAGAGTCCTGGGGACGGCGTCCTGGTCGACGCCGAGCATGGCACCGACGACGCGCCACGCGTAGTAGTAGGCTTCCGCGCCCTCTGTCGACACGTGAATGCCGAGGCGATGCAGGCTGTCCAGCACGAGCAGGGAGAAGAACATCTGGCCGCCGATCATGTCCTCCTGGCAGATCGGCGTCCCATGGGCTTCGGGGTCCCAGCGGTTCTCGCGCCCCAAGTGGTGGCGGATGGAGGCGTGCAGGAGGCGGACCTTCTGAGCGGCGGGGATGAAACGGCTACCGGCCTCGAAGGCGTCGGGCTGCATCAGGTAGACGGTGAACTGGCCGGTCTCCGCCATCCGTTTGGAGGGGTACTTCAGCCCGTGGGTGGCCGACAGCAGCTTCGCCACGTGCGGAACGACGTAGCAGGCGGGCATGGAGGCGAAGGACAGCGCGGTGGAGATGTGCACGTTGTTGTCGATGAAGAACAGCCGGGCCTTCTCCATCTCCGACCAGTCCACCCAGGCCGGCGGGACGCGAGTGGCCTCCAGGTACTCGCGCGCGACGTCGGGCAGCCCGTCCGGCAGGGGAGCGCCGGCGGTGGAGACGTAGCGCATCAGGGTGTTGAACTTGCCCACCTCCCCGCGTTCGAAGAGTGCGGCGACGGTGGCGTCGGCGAGTTCGTCACCGGCCTGCCGCAGGGCGTCCATCGATGCCTCGGCGTAGATCATGGCAAGGCTCCTTGTCTTCCACGGGATCGTCCACGACAGGCGGCAGGGCCAGCTGCCCGGGAGCTGCGCCACCCCGGTGTGAGGGTCAGAACAGGCGGACCGCCGCCGAATGCGCCAGCGCGGTCAGAGCAGTGGTGGCGTGCGCTGGTACATCCAGCTCGTGGATGGCATCGAGGGCCTCCTCGACTCGTGCCCTGATCATGTCCTCGATGCGGTTGGGCGCCCCCAGTCGGCGCATCATCTCGCGCACCGCGTCCAGCCCCTTCCCGTCCAGGTCACCTCGGCCCAGCAGGGCGCTCAGCAGCTCCCGCTCGCCGTCGCCGGCGAGGCGCCACGTCTCTGCCAGCAGCGCCGTGGGCCGCCGGCCGCGCACATCGTCGGCGTTGTCCTTGCCGGTGCGCTCGGGGTCTCCGAACAGGCCGAGCAGGTCGTCCCGAAGCTGGAACGCCTCGCCCAGCGGCAGCCCGTACGCGGAGTAGCCCTCGCGCAGCCGCGCGCCCGCCCCGGCCAGAGCACCGCCGATCAGCAGGGGCTGCTCGGCGGTGTACTTGGCGGTCTTGTAGCGGATCACCTTCATCGACGCCTCAAGGTCCGGACCGGCTCCGGTACACAGGATCTCCAGGCACTCGCCTGCGATCAGCTCGCGAGCCATCACCGACCACAACGGGCGGGCCCGGACGAGATACGCGGCGGGCAGTCCGCTGGTGGCGAACAACTGCCCAGCCAGCGCCATCAGCAGGTCCCCGACCAGCATCGCCAGCGACCTCCCGGCAGCATCGGCGTCCGGGCGACGCCCTACAGCACCGCGCAGGACGACATGTGCAGTGGGGCGCCCGTGCCGCAGCGGGCTGTCGTCGATGAGGTCGTCGTGCACGACCGCGGCGGCGTGCACCAACTCCATGGAGGCCGCCGCCCGCACCAGCGCGTCGCTGTCCGGCTGTCCCGCCGCACGCCATCCCCAGTAGCAGAACGCCGCCCGCAGCCGCTTGCCGTCCGCGACCGCCGCCTCCAGCTGCTCGGTCACAGCACCCAAAATCGGATCGATCGCCGCGAACTCGTCGGCCTCCTGGGCGATGAACCGGTGCAGTACCTCATCGATGCGGGCCTTGAACGCGGCCGGCTCCCACCGGTCAGACGTCATCAGCGTCCCGCCGAGCCAGTGCGTGCCGGGCGAGGATCTCCAAGTGGGCCGGGGACACGGCCACGTACCGGTCCAGCACCAGGTGCCCACGCGCCATGAGGTCGTGCTCGGCCTCCGCAGCCAGCTCCGCGGCGTCCGAGCGGCGCAGCAGCCCCCGCACCGTCCCCAGAGCCGCCCCCAGAGTGCTCACCGCCAGATCGGCCAGCCCGGCCGCCAGCAGCAGCGCCTGTCCGTCCAGGCCCCCGCACCGTCCCACGTCTTGCGTCATGCCATCTCCCCCACCCGCTGCGCATCCAGGCTGCGCCGGTCACGCGCCGCCCTTCCGAGCATCGCGTCGCACCGGGCGCGAGTGCGGAAGAACTCACGATCGAGTGATCACATCGCTCGACCGTACGGGCAGAAGCCGGGTGACGTCCTCACACCGCACGTGGCGCGACGGTGCCTACCCCACCGCCGGTCACCTCGCCGCCTACGCCGGTCTCGCCCCGGCGATCCGGAGCCCGGGCTCCTCGATCCGCGGCGAACAGCCGTCCCGGAGGGGAAACAAGCAGCTCAAACGTGCCTTCTTCTTGTCCGTGTTCGCGGCGCTCGGCGACCTGCCCTCGCAGGCCTGCTACGGCAAGAAGATCGCGCAGGGAAGGCACCGCACCCAGGCCCTGCTCTGCCTCGCCCGGCGCCGGGCCGACGTCCTCTTCGCGATGCTCCGCGCCCGGACCTTCTACGAGTCCCGGCGTGCCACCTGACGCTGATCCGCATCAGGCACGCCGCACACCGGACAGTCCCATTCGTCGAGCGAGTCGATCACAACAGGGTGACTGCAAAAGACGCACGTCGCATGCCCTCCCCGACTGGCTCCTCCACACACGCTTCATCGCTCACGGCAGACAGAGTGCCAAGTGGCCTCGGCCCGGCAGCAACCCACCACCTTGACCAAAGAGACAGGGGCACCCTGCACTCATGGTCGAAGAAGCCCTTCACGTCATCCCACAGCAACTCAGCAACCTGGCAATGTTGACCGCACCTCGGACACAGCGCACCCGGATTTCCTTGACGAACCCATAGGGCACCCCCGACCACGCCCCCAGACCAGTGGTGGCCGGGGCAAACTACAGGGCGACGGGAAGACTCGCGCAACAGATGGCGCAACAGTAGACGCAACCGTTGGCGCAACGGACGTCGCTACCAGGCACTCCGGCAGAGCCGCGTCAGACGGTCTTGACGACGGTACCAGCGCCTTCCAACGCGGCCACCTCGTCGGTGGGCGCCGCGGTGTCGGTGACGAGGGTGTGCAGGACGGTGGAGGGGCCGACGTAGGCGTGGGCCGTGCGGCCTAGCTTGGTGCCGTCCGCGGCGACGATGATGCGACGGCTGGAAGCGATGCTCGCTTTCTTCACGGCGGCGTCCTCGAGGTCGTAGGCGGTCAGGCCCTGGGCCGCGCTGAGGCCGCAGCAGCCGATGACCGCGGTGTCGAAACGCAATGCCGCCAGAGAGGCGAGGGCGAGAGGGCCGGTGAGGGCTCCTTCGGCAGCGCGGGGCCGTCCGCCGGGCACCATCAGCGTGGCCGGGCCCGGGGGGTCGCTGAGCAGGTGGATGGCCTGCAGCGACAAGGGCATGACCGTGACTGGCCGCCGGCGCAGCAGATGGGCGACCTCCACGCAGGTGGTGCCGCTGTCCAGGAGGACGGTCTCGCCGTCGGCGATGAGCGAGGAGACCTCGGCCGCGATCCGGCGCTTGGCGTCGACGGCCTCGCGGGCGCGCAGCGCGAAGGGCGGTTCCTCGCCCCGGAGCAGCAGGGTGCGCGCGCCGCCGCGGACGCGTTCGAGGACGCCCTGGGCGGCGAGTGTGTCGAGGTCGCGGCGGATGGTCATCTCCGAGGCCCCGGTCAGCTCGGCGAGCTCTTGCACGGTGGCGCTGCCCGACTCCCTGACGGCCTGCGCGATCAGCCCGTGTCGGTCTGCGTTGCTCATGACGCGATTGAACACCACCCCGAAACGAACACGCAAGCCGTTCATAGAACGGCCTTTCAAACACTACTTTTGTTCGTTACGGTGTTCGGCATGGAACGTTCGCTTCGATCCGCCCGCGTGGCGACCTTCGTCTACTTCGTCCTGTGCGGCACCCTGATGGGCACCTGGGTGGTGAACATCCCCGCCATCGAGGAACGCGTCGGCATCAGCCACGCGACACTGGGCGGCCTCCTGGTCCTGCTCGGCTTGGGGGCTTTCACCGGTATGCAGGTGGCCGGCCGCCTGTCGGACCGCCTCGGGGCGCGCGTCGTGCTCCCGGCCTCCGGAGTTCTCTCCGGCACGGCCCTGGCGCTACCCGGCTTGCCTCGGGATGCCTGGTCGCTGGCCGGTGCCCTGCTGGTCTTCGGGTTCTTCAACGGCTGCCTCGACGTGACCATGAACGCCCATGCCGTGCACGTGGAGAAGGCATACGGCCGGCCCGTCATGTCCGCCTTCCACGCCACGTTCTCCGTCGGCGGAGTCATCGCCTCGCTCGTCGCAGCGGGCGCCGCGAGCGCCGGAATGAGCCCGGCCGTCACGCTCGGCGCCTCGGGAGCGGTGGGCATCGTGATCGCGCTGGTGTCCGCACGCAGTCTGCTGCCGGCCACCCCCGCGCCCGCCACCGTCGCGGAGGGCGAGGAGATGCAGGCCCCGAAACGACGGACAGCGACCGGACGTATCTGGATCCTCGCCGCCCTGGCCGCGATGGTCATGCTTGCCGAGGGAGCCGCCAACGACTGGAGCGCCCTGCACCTGAAGGACGTCCTCGGCACACCCGCGAGCACTGCCGCCTTCGGATACGGCACCTACGCGGCTGCCATGACCATCGGTCGGCTGCTCGCCGACCGCGTCTCCAGCCGATACGGACCCCTGGCCGTCCTGCGCTACGGCGCGATCACGGCCGCCGCCGGGATCACGATAGTGGCCGTCTCGCCGTGGGTGTGGGCCGCGTTCGCGGGCTGGGCGCTGTTCGGCCTGGGGCTGTCCGGGTGTGTCCCCCAGTTGTTCAGCGCGGCCGGGCACGCCGACGCCTCGACCGCCGGCGCGAACGTCTCCCGTGTCGCCGGGATCGGCTACCTCGGCATGCTCTCCGGCCCCGCCGTCATCGGCTGGATGACCCACCTCACGGCACTGAACCACACCTTCCTGCTCCTGACCCTGCTGTGCGTGATCGCCGCCGCGGCCGCCGGAGTCCTGCGCACCGGACCCGACCGCAGGCGCGCGGTGACACGCAGCAGTCACCGACAGCCTGTGCGGCACGACTCCTGACACCGTGCCGCGCAGGCCACCCGCCCGCCCCTCGCCGGCCGCCCGATCCGTGAGGCACCACCCGCCCCGCCAAGAGAGCCCCGATGCCCCAGACATCCGTCCCCGCCCGTGGAGAGGTGCGGCATCCGCCCCGTAGCGATACGAGACTCAACCGTCAGCCGGGCACAACACGATTCGGCCGCCTGCCATGAGCCCTGCTACGGCAACCGCCTGAGCCACAACACAGCAAGGCCGTAGGCGACAGCCGATACAGCTAGTCCCGCGAGGACCGTAGCCGTGTGCGCCCAGCCGGGTAGCGTCTGGCTGAAGAACCCGAACGTGACGTCGCCAGTGATGGCGAACGCTGCGACGGCGGCGAAGGTCGCACCCGCTGACTGCTTGGTCCACCGCCCCGTCTTCGAGGCGACGCGGCCGTCTGGGCGGGGAGCAAGAGGTTCTGTCACTCGTCACTTGTACCGGTAACCGATGCGACTCATCGATGGCCGCCGGCCCATCCAAGCCTGCACGCCGCAGAGCTTCGGTGTAGCTGCAAGATCACGAACCAGACATCATGCGACAACGCCGAAGCCCTGGCCATCGGGGTGCATCCGGGGGCAGCGGCGTCGCGGTCAGCACCGGGCAACCGCCGTTACCCGACGGCGCGATACAGTACGCCTTCCCCTCAAGTCATCTCAGGAACTCCGCGAGCGGGAACGAGCGGCGGTTCCGCGGTGGAATCAGGAAGTTCTGGCGGTGCGTGGTGTGAACCACCGAGTTCAGGCCGGCCTTGGGCGAGCGCGGAGAGACGTCAACTCTTTTGCCATGGGGATAGTAGCCGTCCATCGCCAGGCGAATACGGTTGAACGTCTCGGTCGTCGGCACGAAGATCAGGAAGTGCAACCCCGCGGCTTTCTGGGCGCTGTAGTGGTCACCGACCGGGTCAGAGGTGTAGTGGAACGGGTTGTCCAGCGTCGCAAAATCACCGCGATTGGACACAGGTGTACCAACCGGGTAGGTCTCGCCATAGTTACTGGTTGTCGCCTCCTGCAGGCGGTTCGTCGGCTGCATGCTTCCATTGTGACCGTAGCCACCGGTTTTCCCGACTCGCTGAAAGATGTCGTCCTGACTTTCGACAGGAGGGTCCACGGTCACCGTTCCCTCAGGGACCGAGAGTCCAGGCCGGTACATCGCGCGAAGTCGGTCGGCATACGCCGGAAAGTCCTGAGATCTCGTTCGTCCTTCCCCATACCAGGTGGCCAGGTCCGAGTACAGGTGCGACAGAGGCATGATGGTCCCGTACTTGAAGTAGCCATTGGGCCATTGGTCGGTCCAGCCGGGAAGCGTCTCCAGATTCGAAACGGGCGTGGAGCTCTCCGCGGACTTGATCGTGGTGGTGAAGCCGAGAAAGATGGGCGCATGCACGGGGATGGACTTCGCTCCGGGCAGGCCGGCCGCAAGGGCCAGTTTGCTGGCAAGTGACTGCTGCCCCGTGTGACCGCCACCCGTGAAGCCCCTTCGGATGCTGGTCACTTTGAAGAGGTCGCCGGCCTGGTCGCTTCCCGTCCCGAAGAGGACGTTGGTGGCCTCCATGATGTTGTCGAGCGAGTCACTGCGCAGGAGCACGGCCACATGGTTCTGCTCCAGTCGGACCGGTCCGAAGCCAGCAGGCGGTTGGTCACTGGGATACGTTCTGGCGTCCTGGAGCGCATAGACCGTGTGGCCCCGCTCTTTGGACGTCATCAGGTCCACCGGCAAGTAGTCCGGATAGCGCGTCCCCGCCTTGAAGAAGCCGGACCCTCTGCCGAGGCTGGGGATGTATTGCTGGAAGTAGGGAATTCCCCAGGCGATGACGACGCCCAGGCCGCCGGGAGGGGGAGGGAAGCGTTTCTCCAGGCTCTGGATGACAGACTCCAGATGGTGCTGTGCCTCCTGCAGAGCATTCGCGTTCGCCGGAACCTTCAACGTCGCGGTGATGACGTGATTGTGCAATGGTGGAATCAGAACGGGGATCGTGCCGTTGCTGCCCGCGACGCCTGTGCCGTTGTCCATGATGAGCCGCGGTGTGGGAATGGCATATTGTTCCGGCGGCAGGGGTTTGCCAGCGTCGCTGACTACTCGCTCGGGCGGAGTGACCAGCTTGTCGATGACCTCATAGACGCCTGCCGAAGCGAGAGCCACGCCAAGAGTTGCCCCTGCGACAAAGCCTCGCCTGCTCGGGTTCGCGAATCCCTCAGGGTCGGACAAGCCTTTTTCGGCTTCTCCGTTCATGGGCTCCATCCTCTCCACGTGACACACGCGTCCTTCGCCACCGTGACCAGGATCGCGGGATTCGACGCCCCTCGCCCCCAGTGACGGCCTCCGATCTCGGCTCCGGTCGTTCCAAGGCAGCAAGGTCACTTAATTCGCCCATGAAGGCCCACCGCCAGCCAGTCTTGGCGGGCCATTTGGGGTTCAGGCCGGTCTGGGTCCACATGACGTGATCGGGTGTGTGGGAAATGATCACGATGGTCGCGGGAAACGATCTTCACTGGCGGGGCCCCTGATCAGCGGCTCCGGCTTCGGGGCTCGTGCCCCCGGCAAATCCGAAGCCGATTTCGGCGACCGGAATGACGGTGATTTTCTGCTCGTTCGCCGCCTCGGCAAGCGCCGCCCTCGCTGAACAGCTGCACCGACGAACCAGCCATCAACTCACGTACCGCCCTCTCACGGCACAGGGTCTCGTAACCCAGCTGGTGGCGTACTTGAGATACAGCAGGCGCAACAGCGTCTCCACCGGCGCCGACGGCCGCCCCAGCCGCTCGGAGAACACCGCCCGCCATGGAGCGATGAATCGCTCGTCGCCCAAGAACGCATCCACCAGGGCCAGTTCGGCGGGTGGCCGTCGTGCTTGCTCCGGCAGCGCCACCCACCAGGCGCCCTGCACTGCAGCGACACGCAACACAGCCGCATCCCCCGGCCACAACGACCCGCCTCCGACGTCGCAGCCACGGCCCTGCCCTCACCGCCTCTCCCCAGAGGACGACCCAGAGGTAGTCCCGGACTTCTCCCGAGGCAAGTAGCTGGTGCTCTGACCGCATACGTTCGCCGGGTTGGTCGGGCTGTGGCGCGTTCTGCTCCAGTGGACGCGTTGCTCACCGCCTAATCTGGCTCCGTGACGCAGCAAATGGGCACGGTGGTGCTGATGTGTGGCCTTCCGGGAGCGGGCAAGACCACCTACGCGACGGAACTGGTGCGACGCGGTTACGTTCGACTTTCCATCGACGAGGCGGTCTGGCAACGACTCGGGCAGCGCGATGCCGGCCTGGTACTCGAGGCGGAAGCGTTCGACCGGCTCAAGGAAGAGGTCCGCCGCGAGCAGCGGCAGGAGCTGGTCGAGCTGATGCTGGCCGGGCGTGATGTGGTGGTGGACTACAGCTTCTGGAGCCGCGCCGCCCGCGATGACTACAAGGCCCTGATTGAGCGCCACGGCTGCCGGTGGGAGCTGGTCCACCTCAAGGCCGACCGGACCACGCTGGAGCATCGTCTCAAGGCCCGCAACGGCGAGGAAGGCGCCAACTCCGTCACCGTGGACGAGAAGCTGTTCCTCCGCTACCTGGCCAACTTCGAGGAACCGAACGGAGAGGGCGAGCAGGTCTTCATACAGTCCTCGACCTGAGGGCTTGGTGCGGCGTGGCGAAGGGCCGTCCGCCCCAGCGGATGCCCTTCTCGCTGCGGATGCGGGCACGTTCGCGGCGTTGGGCTGCGAGTACGTCGGAGTGGCGGGCGTTGGTGTTGCGCCAGCGCACGTATGCGTGCAGGGCCCGGGTCTGGACGGTGTGGTTGCGGTGGTTGGAGTTGGCGATGGTGAACTGCCGCAGCGGCCCGAAGTGGGCCTCGATCGGGTTGGCCCAGGAAGCGTAGGTCGGCGTGAAGCACAGATCGACCCGGTTCTTCTTCGCCCAGCTGCGGATCTGGGAGAACGCCGTTGCGCGGACCCGGCCGGGCAGGAGACGGTACGAAGCCATGCACTGTCCTCGCCGTCTGCCAGGAAGCACCTCATGAGCGAACCGATCCGTTGGACGTACGCCTTCGCCGACCGACCCGCCGAGCGGTTCGGCACGGCCTGTGAATTCTGGACAGCCGTCACAGGGACCAAGCTGTCCGAGCCCAGGGGCGAACGGGGCAAGTTCGTGACCCTGATGCCGGACGCGGGCGACGCGTGTGTGAAGGCGCAGGCCGTGCTCGCGGGCGGCGGCGCCCATCTCGACCTCGCCGTGGAGGACGTGGCCGCGCTCGTGGCCGCGGCTCGGCGGCTCGGCGCGGCCGTCATCGCCGACCACGCCGGATGGGCTGTGCTCCGCTCTCCCGGTGGCCAGTTGTTCTGCGCGGTTCCCTGGCAGGGAGAGTCGGTGCGGCCGCCCGTCGTCGATGGTCCCGACGGGGCGGCGAGCCGGCTCGACCAGCTGTGCCTCGATCTCGCCCCGGCCGTGTTCGACGCCGAGGTCACCTTCTGGAGCGATCTGACCGGTTGGGAGTCGCACCCCGGCTCCCGCCCAGAGTTCCATGTCGTCCGGCCGACAGCCGACCTGCCCGTCCGCATCCTGCTGCAACGCCTCGGGAGCGACCGCCCCGCTTCGGCCCACCTCGACGTCGCTTGCGCGGACGTCGACGCGACCCGGTCCTGGCACGAGCGGCACGGCGCCACGTTCATCGAGCGCGGCGCCCGCTGGACGGTGATGCGCGACCCGGCGGGCGGCACCTACTGTCTGACCGGCCGCGACCCTTGGACGGGCGGTCTGCCCCGACAGTCAGTCCCACTGCGCTAGTCTTCTGAGTCGGGAATCTGACCTTGCCGGAGCAGACGGTGGTGTGCGGCTTCGTCTCCACCGGGTCCTTCTTGCTGTCGATCCCGCCGCCCGGCCTGTGGCCCGGTTCGGCCGGGTCCACCCACAAGTTGCAGGCGGCGTCGTTCGGGTCACCTCGAGCTGCAGAGAAATCAGATGGTCGCACTCGGCGTCCCCGACGCTGCCCGTGTAGCCGTACGAGGCGTCGTTCACCCGCTTCTCCTTGCCGGTGACCGCCTCCGGCGGCCGAATGTTCTTGGTGTAGCCGCCCTTGCGGCATATCGTCGTGGCCAGGTTCACCTGCGTCACCGCCGGAGAGATCGTCCCTGGGTGCATGCCAGGTCCTCGAGGGGCTCGCCGTGCTCGTACCCGTAGTGACAACTGCCCGCGGGCGGCTGCCGCTGCACCGTGTATGTCGTCTGCGACCCCGCACCCGCCGGAATCTTCCCCATTCCTGCAGGCACGGCACCCCCCGACGGCCCCTGCGCTGACGCACCGCCCTTCCCCGAGGCAACCGCCCCGGACTGCGAACCGGACGAACAGCCCGCCAGCAGTCAGCGAGAGCAGCACCGACGGTGCCGCACGGCGAACGGAACCCATGACGACCCCTCACGAACGACGACTGCGCACATGCTCCCCCACACGGACGCCCTCCTGTCGCTCACCGCCGGGCGCACAAGTGCATGGCCGGCCACCCAAGCACCGAGGGGGAAGCCGTTTCGCGCCGATGCTGGAAGCGTTTGAGGCATGCCAGCAGCCAGGAACTCAGTGTGATGTCCGCGGGGCTGCACGTACCCGACGCCGCGGCGGGGTGCCAAGCCATCCGAGTGAAGCTGGCGGAGTTGCCTGTCCCATACAGTGATCTGCTGGATGACGGTCTGAAGTCAAACCCACTGGACCGTCGAGGGCTGATTAGGTATGGGTGTGGCGAGGCGTCCCCGCCCTCCAAAGAGAGGGTGCATAAAGTTGCTCTTTGGGTATAGGTCAGTTGTTGCGGAATCGGGGCGCGGATGGACCCACTCTCCACAAGGCGGCCCCGGTACTTCTCATTCATACCAAGCGCCCTGTTCATCATCGGGACCGTCTGGAACGCTTACTATCCGCGTGAATTTTGGGGCGATTACCTGCTGGGCGCCGCTGTCATGGTGGCGGCGGCACTCCTCTCGCTACGGCACACGATCGCGGTAGGAGCGGCCCTCGTTTCGGTCGATCTGGCGCTCTTGATCGAGGTCGGTTACCTCGGCTATATCGGCGGCACATTCGAACTGACCAGCGCTGTGTTCACCGCGCTCGTCGGCGTTGGGGTGAACCGGGTGGTCGCTCGCCATGAGCGGCGTCTGGAAGCAGTGCGTTCCATCGCGGCAGCCGCCCAACGGGCCGTACTGCCCTCGCCGCCAGCATGTCTCGGCCCGTTGGCCATTGCCGCCGTTTACAAGGCTGCGCACATCGAGGCGTTGATCGGCGGCGACGCATACGGCGTTCAGGACACGCCGTACGGCGTCAGGCTGCTGATCGCGGATGTACGGGGCAAGGGCCTGGGCGCGGTCGGCGTGGTGTCCGTACTGCTGGGCACGTTCCGGGAGGCGGCAGATCAGGCACCCAGCCTTGTGGTGCTGGCCGAGCGCCTGGAGCGCGCACTGGTCAAAGATGCCTCGTGGCGCGAGGAGGTCATCCGGACAGAGGGGTTTGTCACGGCGCTGCTAGGTGAGATCACACCGGGCGCGGACCATGTGCGGCTGTTGAACTGCGGCCACCCCTCGCCGTATCTGATCGAGGGGGACACGGTGTCCTCGCTGGATCCGGCCGAGCCGAGCCTTCCACTGGGCATGAGGGACCTGGGCGGACCGCAGGCGGAGCCCGGGGACTGGCCCTTCCCGGTCGGCGGCACGCTTTTGCTGGTCACCGATGGAGTGACAGAGGCCCGGGATCCTTCCGGGGCTTTCTACGAACCGGTGACCCGACTCGGCGGCCGGGGCCCCTTCCGGCGGCCGGACGAGGTGATTCAGGTCCTGGTACGCGATGTCGAGCACTGGAGCGGCGGTCCACGCGATGACGACATGGCGATCCTGGCGATCACGCGCTACGCCAGCAGACCGGTCAGCCCGTGAATCCGATTGCTACCGAGGGCGGCGCGGCCCCAGTGCACGCCGCCGCAACACCAGGCTTGGGCATCGCCAAACTTTCAGGTGCAACGAACGGCTCGGGAATTTCCGTTCAACCGTCTCCGCGCGTTCTACCAGTACCAGCCGTTCCGAGGTGACCGTCATGCCGACCGAGCCCCTGGAAGCCGGGCACGCTGCCCTCGGCTTGCCAGCCACCGCGAGCCCATTGTCGGGCAGCGGCCGTACCTGAAGCTTGCCCTGGCCGGCGTCCGTCAATGGCTCGACGACACCCCTACGCCGGACGGCATGTCCACCACCGACCTCGACCAGCAGCTACGCGAGCGCGGCATCACGCACCCCGGTCATCGCCGTGGTGGACGCACATCTGGTGATCGGCACCTCTACTCCGCAGCGGCTCTACCGCATCGTGCAGATGAACAACCGGCGCGATCGCGTCCACCCGCCACTGGAGTTCGACGCTCTCTACCGTCCGCGCGCGCTAGGCGTTTTGATCACGAGCGTTGTTGACACTGGCCGGGCTTGATCATGGCGAAGACCTTCGGTGTGGTGGAGCTGTCCAGGAACGCACCACACAGAGGTCTTCGTGTCCCACCGTAATGCCCGGCTGACCGTTCACGGCAGGCGGCTCAGGGCTGATGCGTTCTCAGGTGGCGAGATGAAGGGTCACCGGGTTCGGTTGGGACGGGGGCCAACCTCGTCGTGCCCAACCGGGGTCGCGCCCGCCCCGGAGCCAACAGAGAAGCAACCGTGTGCAGCTCGGCATCGAGGAGTGGATGGGCCCCACGTGTCACCCGCGGTGGGGCGGCCCCGCTTCTTCAGGAACTGCTCGGCGCGCAGCCGCTGGCCCTCCGCCGCCGTACCGTGAGCGCTGATACCGCCGCCGACCTCCTCGTCATTCGCCGGTCACGGCTACGCCCTCATCGGGCGGTTCGCTGCTGTCGAAGTAGACGACCAGTGTCTGCTCCGGTTGTTCGGCCAGGTGAAAAGCGGTGTACGCATAATCGATCGCTCCCCGTTGCGGGTGTCGTAGCCGTTTCCGACCGCTGTGCCGGGCCTGCACCTCGTACCGCGGCCACCAGTCCCGCACCTCCGGGCTGCCCTCGTTCAGGTCCTCGATCAATCGGGTGTACCGCGGGTCGCCGAAATGGCGTGTCGCTAGCGTGCGAAGTCGGCCGAGCAGGCCGCGTGCCTCGGTTTCCCAGTCGACTAGAACGTCCCGGGCCACCGGCTCGAGAAACACCCAGCGGACGAAGTTGGCGGGCCGGTCCGCCTCAGTGATGAGCCTCGGGAACAACTCGTCGGCTGCCTGGTTGTGACTGAGGACGTCATAGTTGCCGCCGATGATGTACGCCGGGTTCGGCTGGAGCAACAGGGGGACGGCGCCCGCCTCGGCCGTGAGCGGCTCGCGTTCCTCGGCTTCGGCTGCGGGCACGTGACCGGCAAGCTGGAGAAGATGATCGCGCTCGTGCCGGTCCAGCCGCAGCGCCGCGGCGAGGGCGTTGAGCACCTGTTCGGAGACGCCGATCCCCCGCCCCTGTTCCAGGTACGTGTACCAGGTGGCGCTGATCCCGGCCAGCAGTGCCAGTTCCTCTCGGCGAAGTCCCGGAGTCCGACGGCGGCCGGTCCTGGGCAGGCCCACCTCCTCAGGGGTCAGGCGCTCTCTCCGGCTGCGGAGGAATTCACTCAGCTGACGGCGTTGGTCCGACTGCGTGGGCATGACTGGTGGTGTCTCCAGTTCCAGAATAAAGACATTCTGGATGCCAGGCTAAACCGGGCGGAGACTGAGGTGCGAGCACGGGCCGAGGCACTGCCGACGGCCTCACACGGTCACACCGGCACCCGGCCGTCCGGTGCGCAACGGCTTCCGCCACGCTCCTCCAGGACCCGCTGCCGCTCGGCACCTCGGCCCCGGTGCCCAGGATGGAGAGGGCAACTCATGTCCGGAATCAAGGGCAAAGTGGTGGCGATCACGGGAGCCAGCAGCGGCATCGGCGAGGCGACGGCGCTGCTGCTCGCCGAACGCGGCGCGCGACTCGTCCTCGGCGCACGCCGGTCCGAGCGCCTGGCGGAACTGGTGGCCCGGATCGAGAAGGCAGGTGGCACGGCCGTGCAGATCCGCACCGACGTGATCCGGCGGCACGACCTGCAGGCCCTGGTCGCGCTGG
Organism: Streptomyces sp. NPDC001222; assembly: GCF_042896945.1. Classification (NCBI taxonomy): domain Bacteria; kingdom Bacillati; phylum Actinomycetota; class Actinomycetes; order Kitasatosporales; family Streptomycetaceae; genus Streptomyces; species Streptomyces sp. NPDC001222. The sequence goes on along the minus strand of NZ_JBIAXT010000011.1, from coordinate 82,492 downwards.
CCAGTGAGTGCTTCGGCCGACTCGACGTACTCGTCAGCAACGCCGGAGTCGGCACCATCTCGCCTCTCGACGATCTGCGCGTCGACGAGTGGGACCACATGGTCGATGTCAACGTGAAGGGTGTCCTGCACGGGATCGGCGCCGCGCTGCCGGTCTTCCGGGCGCAGGGAACCGGCCACTTCATCACCACCGCCTCCACGGCCGCGTTTCGCATCGTGCCGACCATGGCCGTCTACGCCGGCACCAAGTTCGCGGTCCGGGCCATCTGCGAAGGGCTGCGCCAGGAAGCCGGCGACTCTCTTCGGGTGACCACCGTCTCACCTGGTGCGACTGCGACCGACTTCGCCGAGGCGTCAACCAACAGCCAGGTCAGAGCGGAGATCACAAAGATGCGGGACGACATCGCGATCCCGCCCGACGCGATCGCCCGGGCCATCGCTTTCGCGATCGAACAGCCTGCCGCGGTCGACGTGAACGAGATCGTCGTCCGGCCAACCGCCCAGAGCTGACCTCCCCCGCCCTTCCGATTCGGACACCCGCACCCGCCGGGCTGTTCCACAGGTCACATGGCAACACAGGCCCGCCGGCCGGTGGGGTGGGTGGCATGCCTGAGTGGAAACGACGGGCGCGACGCCAGATGACCAAGGTTGCTTGGACCGAAGATCGACCTGGAGCCGCGTCCGCGTGCGACCTTCCCTGATCAGCGTCCTCACGCGCCACTTCGAGGATGCAGCCGCGCCATGTCCACCCACGGGCCCCTCTGAACTGCCACGCCGACCGAGGTGTTCGAGCGTCTCCCAAGCCACGCCGGGTACGAGGACGCTCCTACCGGCTCGGCTCACTGCTGGGGCTGTGCCTGGTCGCCGTGCTCAGTGGCGCACGGTCGCTTGCACAGATCGCCCGCTTCGCGGCCGACGCGGCACCTGAGGTGCACGACCAGTTGGGGCTCAACCGGGCCACCCCGCACGCCTCCACCCTCGGACGCCTACGGGCGCGGCTGGACGGGGACACGGTCGACAATGCGGTGGGCGCCTGGCCGGCCCGCCACGCCACCGACCCGGTCGACGAACCCGACGGCTGACCGGGCTGGCCGTCGACGGCAAGACAGTCCGCGGATCGCGCACCGACGGCCACGCCGTGCACCTGCTGGCCGCAGCCCTCCACGACAGCCAGACCGTCATCGCCCAGCGCCAGGTCGCAGCCAAGAGGAACGAACTCCCCGCCTTCATCCCACTGCTGGAGAATCTGGACCTGCGCGGCGTCGTCGTCACCGCCGACGCCATGCACACCCAGGGCGTGAGAGCCGCCGGCTCAAGGCATGCACCATCGCGCCTGGACTGCGCTTCCCGCACGCCGTCCAGGCCATACAGATCAAACGCCGCCGCGTGAATCATCAGACCGGCAGGGTCCAGACGAAGACCGTCTACGCCGTCACCAGCCTCACCCCAGAGCAGGCAGGCCCCGCACGTCAGGCCGAACTCGTCCAGGACCACTGGGCGTGGAAGCTCTACACCACGTGCGAGACGTCACCTACGGCGAAGACGCCTCCCGGATCCGCACCGGCACAGCACCTCGCTCTCCCGGGCCCCGGTCTGACAGACGGATCAGCGCAGTCCGGCGAAGAGATCGTTCTCGGGTACGGCCGCGCCGGTGGCGTCCTGGACACGTACGAAGGTCTCCATGCCCATCAATTCGCCGAACCTCTCCTTGCCCATCTTGAGGAAGAAGATGTTCTCGCCCTGACTGGCGTGCGCGGCCAGCGCGTCGAACTTCTGACCGCTGAACGCGGTGGTGTCCACCCACGTGGTGACCTCCTCGTCGGGGAGGCCGATCTCGGCCATCGCGGCGGCCTCGGCAGGATCCGGCTCCGGCATGTCGTCATGAAACTCGCGCACGATCTCACCGAACCGCTGCATCATCGAGCGGGGCATCGTCGTCCAGTACACCTTCGGTGTCAGCGCGGTCATCTCCAGCGCCGCCATCGTGATGCGGTGGGCCTGGATGTGGTCGGGGTGACCGTAGAAGCCGTTCTCGTCATAGGTGACGACCACATCGGGACGGTAGTGCCGCATAAGTTCCGCAAGTCGGGCGGCGCCTTCATCCACGGGGGTCCGCCAGAAGGATCCGGGGGCGTCGTTGCTCGGCCAGCCCATCATCCCGGAGTCGGCATAGCCCAGCATCTCCAGATCGCTGACCTTCAGGACGTCACAGCTCGCCTCGAGTTCTTGACGGCGCATCAAAGCGACGGCCGCCGAATCGTGCCCGGGATCGCCCGGCTTGACACCTCCCGGTCCATCACCGCAACCGCCATCGGTACACGTCACGAGAACCGTACGGATGCCCTCCGCCGCGTAACGCGCGAGGACCCCTCCGGTTCCGGTGGCCTCGTCGTCGGGGTGGGCGTGCACAGCCATGAGCGTCAAGGGCCGGTCAATCATGAAACAGTCCTCCTGCAGAAATACGTCTCGGTCCGAGTGCGCGGCGGGCGTACCGCGATCCTGAGGGCTCGGATCCTGTCGGGGCGACGACCCTGTGGTCTCCGTGTTCCCCGCCCGTGCGGCGCCGGTCCCTCGGTCGATGCAACACTGCCGGCCGGACCGGCTGTTCCCGGCGCGCACCGAACACCTCGACACCTCGGGCCGCAGGGCGGTCCGGGGCACCGGGATCAGAGGGTGAGCTCCAGGCCGATGACGGGATGCCTGACATGGCGGTGAGCGAGCGCAAAGTACCAGACGCCGAGCCGGGACACCACGTACTTCCGGCGGCGCAGGGCGCCCGCCTTGCGAACGAGGTACAGGTGCGACCCGCATGTCTCTGCGCCATGTCGGATCCGACTTCCATCCGGCACCGGCCATGAGATTCCGATACGAAATTTGAGACCCTGCAAAGACGTCTGCTACATCTGGGCCATGTCGACGAAGCGGGAGTAGTACCCCTGAAAGGCGACCGTGATGGTTGCGGTGGGGCCGTTCCGGTGTTTGGCCACGATCAGGTCGGCTTCGCCGGCTCCGGGAGATTCTCGGTCTTATGCGTCGTCGCAGTGGATGAGGATGACGACGTCCGTGTCGTCCTCCACGGCACCGGAGTCGCGCAGGTCGCTGAGCATGGGCTTCTTGTCGAAGCGCCGTTCGGCTCCGCGGTTGAGGGTGGAGACGGCGATGACCGGGATCTCGAGTTCCTTGACCAAGAGCTTCAGGCAGCGGGAGATTCCGGAGATTTCCTCGTAGCGCGAGCCGAGCTGGCGGGTGGCGTAGTTGAGGCAGGTGCCGGGCGTCAACGACAATGAGCAGAGGCTCCGCCTGGCTCGCCGAAGAGACCGCCTGGGGACCATCCCCGCGGGTGCGGGGAGTAGGACAGGTGTGCTCACCCGGCCCTTCCGGTGTGCCGACCGAGGCCTACGACACCGTCCCCCGGCAGCTTCACGGTCGATCATCCAGGGAACCGGGAGGCGCTCTACCGGCGGACCGCCGAGATCAGTCCGCCGGGCCGCTCCTCGCGCTGCGGCGGGGTGCTGATCGGGCGGCCGTAGGCGGCAGCGCGCTCGCGCAGGGTGTGGCTGCTGGCCGCCCAGCCGTGCCCGGCCAGCCAATCCACCGGGTCGTCGGGCATCTCCGAAACCCACATGGATGCCGCCGATCCCGGCACGGCGTCCGCGCCGAAGCGCTCGATCACGCCGCGCGAGCCCAAGGTCAGCCCCATCCGACTGCCTGTCGCCGACTGCGCGCTGATCCGGGCCAGCAGCAGCTCCACCGCGTCCTCGGGCAGATAGATCAGCAGTCCTTCGGCGATCCACACGGTCGGCACGGCCGGGTCATGCCCTGCGGCGGCCAGCGCGCCTGGCCAGTCCTCACGCAGATCCACCGCGACGGTGATCCGCTCGCAGCGTGCGACGGCCCGCTCCTGGCGCAGCACAGAAGCTTTGAAGTCCAGTGGCGCGGCGGTGTCGACCTCGAACAGCCGGGTGCCCTCGGGCCAGTCCATCCGGAAGGCCCGGCTGTCCATGCCGGCACCGAGCAGCACGACCTGCCGGACCCCGGACGCGGAGGCCTGCTGCAACAGATCGTCGAGGAACTTCGTCCTGATGACGATGGAGTACGACACGGCCAGTCGGCGGCGTCGCGCGGCCTCGTCACCGGGCGGCGGCGAGGAGGGCCATAGGCCGCCGGCGGTGGCGAAGGCCTGTGCCAGTGGGTCGCGGAACAGCGCGCTCTCCCGCTCGGTCTCCAGCGCCCGTACCCTGGCCACCCCCACAGCCGTGGCCCACACTCCCGACGGCTGCACCCGCTCCTGCTCATCAGTCACCGCGCCAGCCTAGAGGATCGATTCCAAGGGGCCTGATGAGTGGATCCAGGTTCATGCGCGTAATTTGCGGCCGCTTTCCAACACCCTGCCCGCCGGGGGGCAGCGCACCGCCGTGGTGGTGAGCAAATCCACGGGCGCCACCCGTACCCGGGCTGCCAGGAAAGAGTTTCTGCAGGCCGAGCTTTGAGAACTCCCGCTTGTCGAAAGCAACACGGGAGGCCAGGTCCGCGCCCTTGTTGCACGTGTGCAGCGTCGCCGGCAGCCGCAGCGCCTCTTCGGCACTCGGCAGCAACTTGGCCTGCACGACCATCTTCACACGCAAACGCTAACCTCTCGAACCGACAACGCGGCCCGTCCTGGGCGGCAGTTGACAGCCTGCTCTCCGGGCCGTCGACGGCAATCACGTCCGCAGGCAATGCATGCCGCTGCGCGCCCGCGTATATGCACAGATCCCGGACGCTGCACGGCCGAGTGCTGAAGAGCCGGTCCCTCCCCGGGCTGAAGCCCGGGGCATCCTCGGCAGATAGAGGTGCGGCGATGTCCCAGGCGCTGCTGGAGCACGGCCGGGCCGGCCGATTCGCCTTCCCGCCGCCGATCGGGCGCTGCTGGACGTGGACCTCGATGGCGGCATCGCCTTGCGTGTCCACATGGACGGCTCGGTGCCGCCCGACTGGGAAGGCGGCCGCATCCCCGTCCTGGGCTCCGGAGTGGCGTCGGACCCGGGCGTGCTCTCCCGCTGCCCGCACGTGTACCGGGTGCGGTGCGAGAGCGACGGCGTCCGCCGCCGGGTCTGGATCGGCACCCAGAGCCTGGCCCGCCCCACCGAGTGGGTCCCCCTCGCCGACTGTTCCTGGACCGATGACAGTCTGATCACCCCAGCCGCTACCGAGATCCTGCGAAGGCGCCCCTCCGCCACGAGCTCTGCACCGACCGAGGCGGCGCCTCTCGGGATCTTTGCCTGGGAACGTCACCCGGTTCATCCGCGGACTGGAGGCAGCCCAGCGCGCCGGAACCGTCGAACACGTACGGCGCCTCTGCGCCGACAGCGGCCCCTTCTCGAAAGCCTGGACGCCGCAAGCCCGCACCGAAGCAGAACAGGCACTTGAGGAGGCCCGGGCATGGCTGACCGGCCATGAGGCCTACCAGCAGCGGGCCTTCACCGACCTCGCCAAGGCAGTCACCGAGAAGCGGGCCTGGGACGTCCGCGCCCAGCTGCAGACCGCCACGACACTCACCCGGCGCGGTGCCAGCGCCTCCGAACAGCGGGTCCTGGCCACGGCCTGTGCCTTCGTCCGCCAGCAGGACCACCTCCTCGCCGCCGGATCGGGCCGGATCGTACTCAACCCCCTCCCCCTGCCGCGGCGCCCCAAGCGCAAGCGCTCCAAGCCGCAGGAGACACCGAAGTGGTGGAAGCGGCTGGTGACTGGCTATCCGACAGTGAGCGGCAGGAGGCCAGGTTCTAGGTCAGGAAAATGTTCCGCCGGAAAACGTCCCAGTGGTGGCAGCAGTACGGCGGTTGGTACGAGCAGCAACAGACCAGCAGCTCGGGGTGGGCCCCGGTCGAGGAGCAGCGCAAGCCGGTCTTCGAGTTGGGGCATCCCCGCGGGCGAGGGGATGGTCCCGCTGGGGAGGCGCACTCGGGGCACAGGACGGGGTGCTCCCCGCGCGTGCGGGGATGGTCCCCCTCGACATTTCCGAGCGACTGTCTGTCCCATCAAGCCATGGCTCCGCCATGCGGGCGGGACGCTATAGCTTCCAGCTCCGCAATTGTTCGGCGACGTCCTGCACGCTGATGCGGGTGTCGCGGATCTTGCGGACCAGGTCGGAGAGGGCACCGTAGGGGGGATCGATGCCTTCGCCGGACTGGTCCATGTACTGGGCGGCGATGAACGCCGCGTACAGGCTGGTGCGGTGCGGGAGGGGCTCCAGTCGCACGATGGTGTGCATCAGGGCGGCCGCGCGCCAGGCGGTGTCCGGGTCGGCGGCGGCGAGGGTGGGAAGCCGGGTCTTGTGGCGGGCGACGGCGGCGACCAGGGCGGAATAGTCCAAGACCGTGAGGTCGTCGTGCCCGAGTGCAGCCTCCTGAACGTCGAGAAGCCAGGAGACGTCGATGTAGAGGTGCATCAGGCGGCAGCGGCTCCGTTGCCGCGCTGGGTGGGGGGCACCTCGTCGGGGAAGGCCTCGTCGAACTCCTCGCGCAGCCGGTCTGCCCATCCGGTGGCGCCGGCGATGAACTGCTTGCGCTGCATCTCGCGGACGCCAAGGTCGTGGAGGTACTGCTTGAGGCTCTTGCCCTCGGCAGCGGCCGCGGCCCGTACGCCCTCGAGCTCTTCGTCGGTGAAAGAAACGTTCAGGGATGGCATACGGTCGATGGTACCTACTAGGTGCCTACCATGCGAGCATCTTTCCGGTGATCTCGCGGTGGGCCGGCCACCGGAGTCGTCACAGCACGGGCGCACATCCGCACGTGGTCGCGACGGGCCGCCCTTGACGTTTGCTGCTTCCCACGTCCAGGAGGGGATCCTCCACCGCAGCAGGGTCTGTCCAGCAGGACGCGGGGTGCTCTCCGCTGGAGAGGCAAGGGCGGTGCTCCCCGCGCATGCGGAGATGGTCCAAGCCGCCGATGACCAAACGGCAGACGGACGACGTGCTCCCCGCGCATGCGGGGATGGTCCCCCATCTGCTGAGAGAGCGTCGTGAGCCTGGAGCTGCGCTCTCCGACGGCTCCCGGAGCCGTCCGCTGCTGCACGGCTGACGGGAGAGCGAGAAGACCCGCGCAGCGCGGGTGGTCCACCCACGTGGGTCAGGAGAACGGTGAAAGCCTCACCGCCGAACCGGTACCGCGCGCAGCGCCACCGGACGGCCGGACGAGCTGGACATCACCGCGGCACGCGCCCTGACCACCGGGCAACCGGCTTACCGAGTCGGCATCGGCCTCACCCATGAGCAGAGACTGAGCGGCACCCTCCGGCTCGGCGCAGAGGGTGGTTGTGCAGGTCTCAACCGGAGGCGTTTGTTGCCCACTTCGGCAGGCAGGCGCCGTCGAACCGGCCTATGCGTCCTCGGCGAACATGCGGTTCAGGAAGCGGTCAGGGTGGTTGACGAACGCGCGGGTCAAGGCGACAGGCTCGGCCTGTTCGTATGCCACCTGTTCGATGGTGCCGCCGGTCTCGATCTGCAGGATCCGTGCGCCGGGCATGGCCAGCAGGATCGGCGAATGCGTGGCCACCACGAACTGGCACCCTTGCTGGAGAAGCTCCCGGATCCGGACCATCATCGCCAGGCATCCCTGCACCGACAGGGCTGCCTCCGGTTCGTCCAGTATGTACAGACCGTTCGGGCCGAAACGGTGGTGTGCCAGGTCCAGGAACGACTGGCCGTGGGAGCGTTCGTGCGGGGACCGGCCGCCGTAGGCGCGCAGCAGTTCCCCCGAGCCTTCGTCGAGCCGCTCGATCTCGGTGGCCACGTTGTAGAAACTCTCCGCGCGCAGGAAGAATCCCGTGCGGGGTCTGCGGTTCCAGCACAATGTCAGGTGATCGCCCAGATCGGACTGGGAAGCCCGGCTGGCGAACCGGAAGGACCGCGAGCCGCCCTCGGCGTTGAAGCCGGCGGCCGTGGCCAGCGCCTCGATCAAGGTGGACTTGCCCGAGCCGTTGTCGCCGACCACGAACGTCACTGCGGGGTCGAGATCGAGCCGGTCCATGCCGGCGAGGTGGGTGACGACCGGCAGGCTGAAGGGATAGCGGTCAGTGTCCACGCACGAGTCGAGCTGGACATGCCGGACGAAGCCCTGGCTGCGGCGGGTCATCGGCCGCCCCTCCCGGTCCGGTCCGGTGCAGCGGCATCTGTCGCAGTCATGTCCTGACCATAGATCCGGGCACTGACATCGACAGGGCAGGCAGGTTTCGGTGGTGGTGGCTTCGGCACGGGCTCAAGGCCGTGCCGGACGCCGTCCCTTGAGGTGTCCTTGAGGTGTCCTTGTGCTGTCCGGTCGCCGGGGCTCGTGCTCGGGTGGGCCCTGCCCGTGCGACGTCCAAGGGCGGCACCCTTGCGGGTGCCGCCCTTGGTGGTCACGAGTGTGAAGAGGCCCGCGCCTGCCTCAGTACGCGCTGTTGACGTTGTCCATCGAACCGTAGCGGTGCCCGGCGTAGTTGCACGCGGCGGTGATGTTCGCGACCGGGTCGTAGATGTTCCACGAGGTGCCGGGCACGTGGTAGGCGCGGAAGGTCGGGTCGATCACCTGCAGCAGGCCCTTGGAGGGGATGCCGTTGACCGCGTTGACGTCCCACTTGTTGATGGCCATCGGGTTGCCCGAGGACTCACGCATCACGTTGCGGTAGATGCCGCTGTAGGAGCCCGGGATACCGTTCTGCTTCATGATCGCAAGGGACTGGCGGATCCAGCCGTCGAGGTTGCTGCCGGAGGCCTTGGCAGTGCTCTGCCGTACCTGCGGGCGCGCGGCGGACCGGCCGGCGGTCTGCGGCGCCTCGTGCTGCACGGCCTTGTGCACCCGGGCGGCCGAGGCGGCGGCGGGAGCGTCGTGGGCAGGGGTCTGCGCCTGGCTGGGAGCGGCGCTCAGCACCATCGCGCAGCAGCCGAAGGCGGCCACACCGGCGGTCGTGAGTTTCTGGGTCTTGGTCAGAGCACGAGCACGGGCACGAATGGTGGTGTTCTTGAGCATTGACTAAAGGGACCTCTTCGTAGAGCGCGGAATATCGCCCGGATGCCTTCGGCGGACTGGTGTTTCCAGCAACAAACGCCGTGATCCGAGGACCGCGGCGCCGAGCAACGAAAGCAATTCTTAGCGACCGCAAAAACCTCTGGCAAAGGTGTGACGTACTATCCCGGGTAGTCGCAACGGCCGGGGCAAGATGGGGTAAACCGTGACATCTGCCCGCTCACGGACACCGCACCCTGCCCTAAGCACCTTCGTATGTGACCTGCACCCTGTGCGGGCCCTCACACCAGGAGCGAAGAGATGTCACACTGAGTCGCGAACGCAAACCCCTCGTGAAGCGCTCTCCCAGGGAACCCCCACGCCGCAACCACCACCGGCCAGTGCCGACCCAACACTCACCCCTGGGCATCCCGGGCAGCACAAACACGGCAGCTGTAGTTCGTGATCGTGCCGGCCGTGTCACGCCGCAGCGGCGGCGGTGACGTTGTTCCAGCGGCGGTGTGCTTCGGCCGCGCTGTACTGGTGTTCGCGGCGCCAGGCGGACCGGTGCAGCAGGTGACCGCGGTCGCGGCGGGGCGAGGGCAGCACGGTGGCCCGCCGCAGGCGGCGCGGTTCGCGGGCGCTGACCGGGACGAGTCGGCCGTGGGTGGTCTGGGCGGTGGCGCGCAAGCGGGTGACGGCGAGGACGGCGGCGTCGGACATGCTGATGAAGGTCCAGCGCATCCAGGAGTTCCAGCAGGCGGTCTGGCCCTGGTCGAGGCCGCAGGCACTTTTGCCGAGCTGGAAGTCCTCTTCGATCGCCCAGCGGCAGCAGATCACGTCGACCGGTGTGGCCAGGGCGACGGAGCGGCGGAATGACAGCGGTAGGGGGAGCGTCCCCGGTGTAGCGGCGACGGCGGATGACCAGGTGGGAGTGCCCAACTGCGTGTCCGGCGGGGGTGTCGTCGGCGGGCACGTCGAGCAGGGCCCAGTCGTAGTGGCGGTCGCCCTTGAGCCCGTGCCGGTGCGCATGCGTGCCCGGGCATTCTTGGGAACCCGCCGGGCGAGTCCGGCGGAGGTGAAGGCGCCGGCGGCGGTGGTCACTCGGTGATCGGTCCTGACGGCTACGGCGTAGTCGAAGCCCAGGCGGCGGGCGGCCACCGCGCAGTTCACTTCCGTCGTACACCTCGTCGGCGGCCATCCAGCGGGCGTGGATGCCCAGGGCGCGGGCGCGCTCGAGCGTGCCGGCGGCCAGCTGAGGCTTGGTGGCGAACTCCCGTTCGCCGGGGACCTGGGTGAGCAGGCGCCGCTCTTCGCCGGCGGCCCAGGCGGCGGGCAGGTACGGCTCCCGGTCGATCATCGCGTGGCCGAGCCGAAAGGCATAGGTGAGGTGGACGGCGACCTGACATAGGGTCCACTCCGCTCAGGGCCCCGGCGTACTGGTGGGCCGCTCCGACGGCATCGGTGGAGGACTTCTCGTCGCCTGTCTCATACGCCACCAGCACGGCCTGGTCATCGGCGAGTTCACTCGTGATCCACTCAGTGAGGCGTTCGCGGGCCAGGTCATGTCGACGCGCGCGCGGGCGAGGTAGTGCTGCTGGCGGTGCGGACCGGAGTGGCTCAGGGCCTCGGCGAGCGTCCAGCAGTTGCGGGTGTCCGGCTCCATCAGCATCACCTCGCACATCTGCCCTGCCGACAGGCGGGGTTCACGCCGGGTGAAGCAGTCCGGCACCGCGGCCATCGCCGCCCCCACCGCGTCCGTCCACTCACGCTCGGCTATCGCGGCCTCCGCGGCCTCCTGGTCCTTGATCGTCGTTACAAACGCTCACGATCATGGTGGTCGCTCCTCTGCCCGCAGCGCCCCGACACTCGCCCTGACCACCCATCAACCGGCCGTCCCTGCCCGCAAGAACGGCTGCCCGGAGCGACCTCAATGCGCCGGCTGGGCAGGCCCATGCTCGGGGCTTCCAGCCGCAGGCTGCCGACGAGACCAACCAGCCCCAGGAGCCCTCACTCACGCGGCTCAGCCCCCAGAAGGGCTACGAAACCCGGCAACGCGCTGCGTCTGCACATGTCGCGGGCTGTGACAACGGTGGCTGGTAGGGGCGCCTGCGCTGCCCGCGGAAGGTTGCGAGGACACAGGATAACGACTGCGGGCGGCGCGAGGCCCTGTGTGTCCAGAAGGACGGTGGCCGCCACAACCGGGTTTGAGCTGGGCACACCGACAGCGCCATGATGGGGCCGTTCGAGTGACCCCGGTGCGGTGGAGCAAACGATGCGGCGAGACGGGAAGACGGCCCCGTCCGATCTCCAGCTGAAGATCGTGCTGCGCGGCACGAGACCGCCCCTGTGGCGGCGCCTCGTGCTGCCGTCCGACACCTCGCTCGGGACGCTGCACGACGCCATCCAGGTCGCCTTCGGATGGCACGGTGGCCATCTGCACCTTTTCACCGACGAGTTCGACCGAGGGTACGGCGATGCGGCCCGGCTCACCGGCATCGATCTCGGCTTCGGCCGCGAGGTCGGGGACGAGGACGCCACCGCGGTCGGCGACGTGCTGGACGAGGAGGGAGCACGGCTGCGCTACGTCTACGACTTCGGCGACGACTGGGAGCACGGGATCACGCTCGAGAAGACACTGCCGCGCCCGGTCGGCGCGGAGCGGGCGGTGCGCTGCGTCGGCGGGCGTCGCGCCGATGTACCCGCCGAGGACATCGGCGGCGTGTGGGGGCTGGCCGAGGTGCTGGAGTTCCTCGACCCCCCGGACGGGGCCGGGCATGGCCCGTACGGCGAGCTTGTCGCCGAGCTGCGGGCAGCCGGTTACGACCCGGCGGCCTTCGACCGGGACGGGATTACCACGCGGCTGGCCCAGTTGACGCCGGACACGGTGTCCGGTGGAGCGAAGCCGCCGACCGGTGATCGGGCCGGGCGCGGCGGTGTCGGTCGGCTGACCGCCGAGGACGTGGCGTTGTGTGCCTGCGGGCAGTGCGGGACGCGCGATCCGGTCGATGGCGGAGCCGACGGACCGGACGAGGATGTGCCTGTGCTGCGCCCGGTGACCCTGGCTCCGCAGGACGACCTTGTCGCCGCCGTGCACGGTGTTCCGCTCTTCGACGCGGCGCTGCGGCTCGCCATCTGGTGCCGCGAGGGACGCCAGGTCACCGCCGGCCGGGTGCTGCGGCCCGCGCTCGCCCGTGAGGCCGTCGAGGAGCTCCAGCTGTGGAAGCTGGCCGGCGACGACTCTCCGTATGCCGATGCCGTCGCGCGGGCTCGTACGTTGAAATCCCTGCGCAGCGCCAAGGACGTGGCCGTTCTCGACGATCCGTGGTGGCTCGCCGTGGACGGCGGGATGATCAAGATCACCGGGGGCCGCGCGTGGGGTGGCGCGGCAACCGACTTCACCGGTGAGGACCTTCTGGAGTTCTGGGCCGCCACGATCGGTGATCTGCTGGAGGAGATCGGTGAGACGGGAGTGCCGAACGGGTGGCACGGTGAGCTCGGCGAGCTGACGGCCGAGATCGCCGACGGACTGGTCGGCCTGCTGTACGACGCCCCGGACGACGCCTGGGTGGATGTCGACGACCTGCGTGCGAAGGCCCGTGAGATCGGCGAGGACGGGCCGGAGTTCGATCTCTTCCAGGCGCTGTTCGCGGCGTCCTTCCAGTGGCTCGGGGAAGAGCTCGCCCTGCTGGGCGCGGTGGAGTACGAGCCCGGCGACGGTTCGGCCGAGGAGACGCTGCACACGCTCCTGAACGCCATGGGCGGACAGGAGCCGGGCGTCGGTTCGGGAACCTCGTCGGCGGGGTCGGAGCAGTCGTGGGACGACAGGCGCGGCCACCGCATGCGGCTCACCCCACTCGGCCGCTACGGGCTCCGCGCCTACCTGATGGAGTGCGGTGTGCCCGCGCCCCTGCTCGGTGAGTTGGCCGAAGCGGACGCCGACGCTCTGCTCCAGGGGCTCCTGGGCTACTCCCCCGAGGAAATGCGCCGGGAGGTCCAAGGGTGGCTGGGACACCGCTCGGCGGCGGATGCCGCGGTAGGGCTGCTCGACGCATGCGCGGGAGACGGCCCCGAGGCAGCAGCGAAACGCGCCGTCGCCCAACTGGTGCTGGCCGACCTCGATGACCCCCGGGCACTGTGCGTGCTGCGCAAAGCAGCAGCCTCCGACGTCGAGGGGTGCCGCCAAGTGGCCACCACGACCCTGGTCGCACGCCTTGGGGCAGAAGCACGTGTGGACCCGGCGCAGACGGATGAGGCCGGCCTGTGGCTACTCATCGACGGACTGTCCATCCTCGCCGGTGCTCAGGAGAGCGAGGGGCTGACCCGGGGCTTCCTGAAGACCTGGAACACCGCGCCAGAGGCGCTCGAACAGCAGGTGGACGAGCTGTGGCGAGTGGAACACCCAGCCACCGCCCACGTGCTCGCCGAACTGGGTGAGGGCCTGCGGGGCGTCGACAAGCGGCTGGCCAAACGCATGCGTACCGCGGCGAACAAGGCCCACTCCCGCTGGTGACAGCAGGTGGACAAAGGCGCGGTGAAGACCGTCTGGACGACAGTAAGGCGAAAGAGTGGCACGAGTCCTCGTACGGGAGCAGGGCACGGGAAGCGTGCCGCCATTGGCCGTACCGGAGTCGGCTGCCTGGGCGCGGAGTCTGCTCAACGACGGCTGGGCGGCGGTGTTCCTGCCCGGCGAGCCTGCCCGCCTCGGCCGGCTGCTGCTATGGCAGCCCGACGGGGCAGCAGCCGCGGACGGCATGGTGCCTGCGGGCGTCTTGACCAAGGCGGTGGAGCTGGCGCTGCCGCACGGCCGCTGGGTCAGACGGCGCAAGGCTGAGGGTTACGCGCTGCCCGTCGCCCTCGCCGTTGCCGCCCTGGCCGGGGCACAGCCACCGAACCCGTCCGCCGCCGCCTGGCAGGCCGCCGCCCGCTTCGCGCTCCGGCTGCTCGCCGACGGCCGTCTCCACCCGGCCCTCACCCCCGCCGGCTACGACACCTGGCAGGCGGGCCCGTTCACCGCTGTCCAGCGGCAGACGCTGGATGCCCTCGCCGCTGCCTTCCCGCCCCACGCCCACTGCCTGCCGCAACCGGGTCCGGCCCCGCTGCGGATTGCGGAACCGGCCGCGCTGGTACGCCGGTTCTGCGACGCGGTGGCCGACGAACTGGTCCGCACCCCCGCCGCTCCGCTCGCCATGGGAGCCCTGCCGTACGCCTGGCGCGAGACGCGTCCCGTGCCCGACCTGCGCGAGTGGGCCGAGGAGACCGCCGACGCGTTCACCGCCGACGTCAGGATCTCGCTGCGGGTGGACGTACCCGCGGAGCGGCGTCGGCAGTTCCGGGCCGTACTGCAGTTGCACGCCGCGGCGGATCCGGCCCTCGTCGTGGAGGCCGCACGGCTGTGGAGCGAACCGGCCGAAGTGGAGCGGTTGCTCGGCCCGCGCGCCGAGACCGAGACACTGCTCGCCCTGCGCCGCGGAGCCCGCGTCTGGCCCCCACTCGACCGGCTGCTGAAGGATGCGGCTCCGGACCAGCTGCGGCTGACCGACGACGAGGCCCTCGACCTGCTGGGCGACGCCACCGACACACTGCGCGCTGCCGGTGTCGACGTGCACTGGCCGCGCGAGCTGGTCAAGGCACTCACCGCGACCGCGGAGATCGGGCAACGCACCGCGCCTGGCTCCAGCGCGGGCGGCATGCTCGACGCCGACAGCCTCCTCGACTTCCGCTGGCAACTCTCGCTGGGCGGCGACCCGCTCACCGAGGCCGAGATGGACGCCCTCGCCGAGGCGCGCCGCCCCCTCGTCCGGCTGCGCGACCAATGGGTGGTCGCCGACCCCAAGCTGGTGGCCCGCGCAAAGCGCCGCCGGATGGAGCCGCTCACTCCCATGGAGGCACTGGGCGCCGCGCTGACCGGCGAGGTGGAGCGGGACGGGGAAACTCTTCACTGTGCGGCGGTGGGGGCGCTCGGCGACCTCGTCGCCCGTATCCGCGACCCCGAATCCCGCACCCCCGCCGCCCAGCCCGCCGCACTGAAGGCCACGCTGCGCGACTACCAGAAGCGGGGCCTGGCCTGGCTGGCCGAGATGTGCGAGCTCGGTCTCGGCGGTTGTCTCGCCGACGACATGGGCCTGGGCAAGACCGTCACCCTGCTCGCTCTGCACCTCCACCGCCAGACCGACCCCGCCACCGCGGGCCCCACGCTCGTCGTCTGCCCCGCCTCACTGCTCGGCAACTGGCAACGCGAGGCGGCCCGGTTCGCGCCGGCCACGCCGGTGCGCCGCTACCACGGCGGCGACCGCCACCTGAAGGACCTGGCCATGGACGAGATCGTGCTGGTCACCTACGGAGTGCTGCGCCGCGACCGGGACGCCCTCGCCGAGAACGCCTGGTCGCTGATCGCCGCCGACGAGGCCCAGCACGTCAAGAACCCCTACGCCGTCACCGCCCGCGAGCTGCGCGCCCTGCCCGCCCGCGCCCGCGTCGCTCTCACCGGCACCCCCGTGGAGAACAACCTCTCCGAACTGTGGGCGCTACTCGACTGGACCACCCCCGGACTCCTCGGACCGCTCACCGCCTTCCGCGAGCGCCATGCGCGCGCGATCGAGTCCGGCGAAGACCCGGAGGTCGCCGAACGGCTGTCCCGGCTCGTCCGCCCGTTCCTGCTGCGCCGCAGGAAGTCCGATCCGGGCATCGCCCCCGAACTGCCCGCCAAGACCGAGACCGACCGTGTCGTTCCCCTGACGGCTGAGCAGGCAACCCTGTACGAGGCGGTGGTCCGCGAAACCATGGCGAAGATCGCAGAAGCCGAGGGCATCGCCCGACGCGGCCTGATCCTGAAGCTCCTCACCGCGCTGAAGCAGATCTGCAACCACCCCGCCCAGTACCTGCGCCAATCCACACCGTTGCAAGGCCGATCCGGCAAGCTCGACCTGCTCGACGAACTGATCGACACCATCACCGCCGAAGGCGAGTCGGTGCTGGTCTTCACCCAGTACAAACAGATGGCGACCCTGCTGGAGAAGCACCTCGCGCAACGAGGCGTCCCCACCCTCTTCCTGCACGGCGGCACCCCCGTCACCGCGCGCGAGGAGATGGTCGATCGCTTCCAGCGCGGCGAGGTGCCGGTGTTCCTGCTCTCCCTCAAAGCCGCAGGCACCGGCCTCAACCTCACCCGCGCCACCCACGTCGTGCACTACGACCGCTGGTGGAACCCGGCCGTCGAGGACCAGGCCACCGACCGCGCCTACCGCATCGGCCAGGACAAACCCGTCCAGATCCACAAACTCCTCGCCGAGGGAACCGTGGAGGACAAGGTGGCGAAGCTCCTCGAATCCAAGCGCGCGCTCGCCGACGCCGTGGTCGGCTCCGGGGAGGCCGCTCTCACCGAACTGTCCGACGACGATCTCGACGAACTCGTCGCCCTGGGGAGGCAGTCATGAGCTCCTCGGTCCCCGGCCCGCGCCGCGCGCCCACCCGCGGCAGGCGTGCTTTCGCCGCGACCTGGTGGGGCCAGGCATGGGTGACGGCCCTGGAGGACTCCACCCTGGACTCGGGGCGCCTGTCCCGCGGACGCACCTACGCCCGCCAGGGCATGGTCGGCCCTGTCACCATCGCCCCCGGCCTGATCAAAGCCGCCGTCCAGGGCAGCATGCCCCGCCCCTACCGCTCCGCGGTCCACCTGCCCGTTCTCACCGACGCCCAGTGGGACACCCTCCTCGACACCGTCGCGGCCCGGGCCGGGCATCTCGCCGCACTCCTCGACGGCGAGATGCCCGCCGAACTCGTGGACGACGCCCGCCACGCCAGCGTCCCCCTGCTCCCGCAGCCCACCGAGCTCGACCCCGAATGCTCCTGCCCCGACTGGGGCTACCCCTGCAAACACGCCGCCGCGCTCTGCTACGCCATCGCCTCCACCATCGACACCGACCCCTTCGCAGTGTTCGCCCTGCGCGGCCGGGGACGGGAGGAGGTCCTCGCCCAGCTGCGCACACGCCGTACAGCCGCCCAGGCGACCTCCGCCCCACCGACCCCAGCAGGCCTCCCGGCCGCCGACGCCTACGCAGCCTGGGCCGCCCTGGCCGAACACACTCCGCCCCTTCCCGAACTCCCCACCCCGGCCCCCCACACCGCCGCACTGTCCGTCGCCCCACCACGCGGCACCGGCCTGTCGGAAACGGACCTCGAACGCCTCATGGCGGACACCGCCGCACGCGCCGCCCGGCTGCTCACGGGCGACACCACCAGCCTGCACCTGTCCCAGTACGAGGACGCGGCACGGATCGCCGCGAGCAACTGCAGCCCCGAGTGGTTCCACGGCCTCATCCAGAACACCGGTGCCAAACCGACCGCGTTCGCCCGCCTCACCCGCGCCTGGCGGTATGGCGGCCCAACCGGCATCACCGTCGCCGAACACCCCCACGCCCCCGACCCGACGGCGATGACAGCCGCCCGCGCCGCCCTGACCGAGGCGCTCACCGAAATGACCCCCACCCCGGTCGCCCTCAGGGCCTGGCGCAACCGCCTCACCCTCACCGACCACCGCATCCAGCTGCGCCTGGGCCCCGACACCCGCTGGTACCCCTACCTCCAGCACGACGACGGCGACTGGTGGCCGGCAGCGCCGGCCGATTTCGACCCCGTCACGGCGCTCACCTCCGTCTGGCAACAGACCGAGAGGTGACACGTACGACAGACCCGAGGCCTGAGAGGCCGGGCCCCAACTCGGTCACGTCCCGGGGGCACAGCTCGTACAGGACCTCTTCGCCGACCTCGGTGATCCGTCGCACCGAGCCGCGCCGGGCCTCGGGCGCGGGCCGCGGAGTGCGAGTCGGCCAGGCCTCCTTGCACAGACACGCGTGGCATGACTGTTTCGCCCTGACGGTGAGGATGTCGTGGAGGACGGGCAACAGGCTTCCGGGCCCCCGGAACCCTCCCTACCCTCCCGGAATCATGGCAACAGAACACGCGCAGCAGCCCCAGCCCACCGCCGGACATTCCCGCAGACGGTTCCTCACGGCCGCCGGCGGCGCGGTCGGCGCGACCGCGTTACGGCCCGGAGCGCGGGCAGCCGCGGCCACGCCCTCCCGCCGGCGCGTCGCCGTCCTCGGCGGCGGCGTCTCCGGGCTCAGCGCCGCCCACGAACTCGCCGAACGCGGCTACGCCGTCACCGTCTACGAGTACCACGACACCCTCGGCGGCAAGGCCCGCTCGATGGACGTCCCCGGCACGGGCGCCGGCGGCCGCAAGCCCCTGCCCGGCGAGCACGGCTTCCGCTTCTTCCCCGGCTTCTACCGGAACCTGCCCGACACGATGCGCCGCATCCCCTTCCCCGGCAACGCCGACGGCGTCCACGGCAACCTCCGCAATGCCACCGAGGAACTGTTCGCCCGCAGCACGGGCCGCCCCGACCTGCACTTCCCGCTGCGCCGGATCACGACCCCGCCGGCGCCCGGCGACATCACCGCGTCCTGGATCCGCGACCAGATCCTGTCCGCCCTGGATGTGGGCACCCGCCTGCCCGCCGACGAGGTCGCCTACTTCGCCGACCGTCTCCTTGTCCACCTCACCAGTTGCGACGCACGCCGCGAGGGCCAGTGGGAGAAGGTCGCCTGGTGGGACTTCATCCGTGCCGGGGAGATGAGCAGGGAGTACCAGACACTCCTCGGCATCGGGCAGACCCGCAACCTCGTCGCCACCCGCGCCGAGGTGGCGTCGACCAGGACCGTCGGCCGCGTCATCATCGAGGCCCTGATCCTGTGGGGCCTGCTCGGCCGCGGGATGGACGGCGACGCCGACATCGACCGCGTCCTGAACGCTCCCACCAGCGAGGCCTGGATCGACCCCTGGGAGGCGCATCTACGCTCGCTCGGCGTCGACTTCGTAACCGGCACGCAGGTACTGGAGGTCGGGTACGAGGGCGGGCGGGTGGCCGGCGTCCGCGTCGGGGCCCGCGACGGCGGCCACGAGCGCACGGTGACCGCCGACCACTACGTCTCCGCAATGCCCGTCGAGCACGCCCGCGCCACCTGGGGCAGGGCCCTGCGCGCCGCCGACCCACAACTCGGCCGGTGCGACGCGCTCAAGACGGACTGGATGACCGGCGTGATGTTCTACCTGCGCACGCCCACACCCGTCGTGCACGGCCACATCAACTGCCTCGACTCACCCTGGTCGGTGACAGCCGTCGGCCAGGCGCAGTTCTGGGACGTACGGGACTTCCACCGCGACTACGGCGACGGGCGGGCCCACGACTGCCTCTCCGCGATCATCTCGGAGTGGGACAAGCCCGGCATCCTGTACGGCAAGACGGCCAAGGAGTGCACCAGGGACGAGATCGTCGCCGAGCTGTGGGCGCAGTTGAAGGACGGGCTGAACGACGCGGGCAAGACCACGCTCAGGGACGAGGACCGCCTCGGCTGGTTCATGGACCCGGCGGTGACGGGCCTGGGCGGCCCTGACCCGCACAACCGCGAACAGCTCCTCATCCACCCCACGGGCACGCTCTATCACCGTCCCTCGGCGCGGACGGCGATCCCGAACTTCTTCCTCGCGGGCGACTATGTCCGCACCGACGTCGACCTCGCGACCATGGAAGGCGCCAACGAGTCCGCACGGCGAGCCGTCAACGCCCTGCTCGACGCGGACCGTTCGAACGCCGAGCGGTGCCGTGTGTGGGAGCTGTATCGGCCGCCGGAGATGGAGCCCCTCAAGCGGATCGACGAGGTGCGCTACCGGCTGGGTCTGCCCAACACCTTCGACCTGGGGTGAGCCGGAAGGGCCGCTGCCCCGGCGAGAGCGGCGGGATCGAATCGACCATGCGAGGACCTCCGCGCTTCGGTGGGTTCTCTCCCCCGCGCCCTCTCCCCGTGCGTCAGCTTCGCGGTGTGTACCAGGGCACCGGACACCGGAGAAGGTCGAGGGTGTGGCGGACGGCTGTGCGGCCAGTCATCGCTGCCCCCGACCTGCCCGCTACACGCGCGCGGCAGCCGGTTCCGGTGCGGCGGCGGGCCCGTGCACACGCCGGACGTCCGCTTTGGTCACCCTCAGGTAGGCGACCACCAGGACGATCAGGGCAAGCAGGACCAGAGTCACGGGCCCGTCGCCGAGGCAGAGGCCTCCGACGGAGCGAGGCTTGCCCAGGCCGTCGGCGATCGACGCGCCGAGGGGACGGGTGATCACGAGATCAGCACCGCGAAAACGGCCGCGGAGGTGAAGTAGCCCAGGTGCGGGGTGAACGCGGTGAAGTCGCCCAGCGCCGTGCCCAGAGCGAAGGTGGCGACGACGGTCGCCCAGTAGAACGCCTCACCGCGGAGGGAGTCGATGGTGTGAATCGACAGGGTGCCCTCGGTTCACCGCCACAACCAGAACACAGCCAGCAGCAGCACCACCCGTGTCCGTGAACTGCTCTACTGGCTCGCGGTCCTGGTCACTTGCGCTCTCGGCACCGCGACCGGCGACTGGACCCTGGATCTGACCGGCCAGACCCCTGGTGTCTCCGTGCTGTTCGCGCCCGGGGTGATCGTCTCGATCGTCTTCGCATGGCGCCTCGGCGCCGACGCGGTGCTCTCCTTCTGGCTGGCCCACATCCTCACTCGCCCGCTCGGCGCCGATCTCGGCGACTGGCTCGGCTCGACCACCGGCGATGGCGGACTGGGCCTTGGT
The DNA here is from genome assembly GCF_042896945.1 of Streptomyces sp. NPDC001222. Classification (NCBI taxonomy): domain Bacteria; kingdom Bacillati; phylum Actinomycetota; class Actinomycetes; order Kitasatosporales; family Streptomycetaceae; genus Streptomyces; species Streptomyces sp. NPDC001222. The sequence continues at coordinate 61,875 of NZ_JBIAXT010000011.1, read as the reverse complement.
GCCGCGGTGACCAGCGTGATCTTCCTGGCCGCGATCCTCGCTACGGTTCTGTGGCTCACGTTCAGCCGCAGCGATGTCGTCGAGACCTCCGACCCGACCCCACGGGCGGTGCACCCGGCGCGCGAGCGGATCATGCTCGGTTACACGCCGTCGTAGCGGTCGCGACTGCGGCGCTTCTCGTCTGGGCACACCAGCGGCCCGACGCGGCGGCGGCCGGCAAGGACCACACCCCCGCGCCCACGACCGTCCATCTCACCCGAAGCAGGCAACGTCGTCGTTCGAGAGCGAGCCCTCTGGGGCGGGCTGCGCACCGTGGCATTGGACGGCACACATCGCCGGCTGCCGACGGACGCCCATGCCGGATTCCAGCCGCGCAGCTCAGGTACCGGATGCAGTCGGCGAGGAGCCCCGACCCTGGATCGACCATAGACTGAAATTCGAGGGGGTCGCGCTCGCGGACCCTGGAGAGCGCATATGTCACTAGACATCGATTTCACAGCCTTCAGTGACGCCGCGCCGAGCCCGTATCTGGTGCTGGACAAGGACCTGGTGATCCGCTACGTCAACCCGGCATGCCTGGAGATCACCGGGCGAACCAGGGAAGCGCTCATCGGGAAGTACTTCTTCGACGCCCTACCAGGAAACCCCGACGCCCCCGAGGAGGACGCAGAGTACCTGAAGGCATCATTGCTGAAGGTCCTGGAAACCGGGAAGGCGGACAGCGCGGCGCTGCAGCGGTACGACATGTCCGTCCCCGACCGGCCGGACAAGTTCGAGGAGCGGTGGTGGTCGGTAATCCACACCCCGATCCCCGGGCCGGACGGCAGCGTGAAGTGGATCATCCAACGGGCCGACGACGTCACCGCCTTCGTCCACTCGCCCAGGGCGCGTCAGCTCACTGCGCGCGAGAAAGGCATAGCCGCCGAGCTCTATGTGAGAGCGCGCGAGCTACAGCGGCTGAACCAGGAACTGCGCCAAGCCCACGCCCGCGAACGCCAGGTCGCCGTCACCTTGCAGGAAGCCATGCTCGACGACCCTGACCTGCTGCGATTCGAAAACATTGCCGTGCGGTACCTGCCCGCGACCACCTCACTCAACGTGTGCGGCGACTGGTACGACATCGTCGACCTGCCACCCGACCTCTACTCGGTGGCCGTCGGAGACGTCGTCGGCCATGGCCTGCACGCCGCGGCCGTCATGGGCATGCTCCGCAGCGCCCTGAGCGCAGCCATCCGGGCCCTCCCAAGCCCCGCCCAGGCCCTGGAGATCCTCGGTCTGTACGCCCGCTCCATCGAAGGCGCGACGGCCGCAACTGCGGTAAAGGTACTCATCGACCCCCGCACCAGACTGATCATCTACAGCAGCGCCGGGCACCCACCGCCCGTCCTGCTCCACCGCGACGGGACCTGCCACCTGCTGGACCAGGCCACCGATCCGCCGCTCGGCGCCCGCCCGCATCATGTCCCCCGCCCCCAGGCCAGCATGTCCTACACCCGGGGTGACACGCTCGTGCTCTACACCGACGGGCTCATCGAGCGCCGCGACGAGGACATCTATACCGGCCTGGCCCACCTGACCAAAGCCCTGGCCCAGGACACCACCCTCGCCCCTGACCAGCTGGCCGACTCCCTGCTGGCCCGCCTCGGCGTCGCCGACGGCGCCAGCGACGACATAGCCTTGATCGTCATCCGCCTTTAACTTTGAGCGACGAAACTCACGCCGTACGTCACCGTACCCCCTGCGTGCCCGATCGGATGGCGAGTGGCGGGGAGCGAGGGAGAACGTCGGCAATCGTTCCAGGAACGCGCAGGTCAGCGCCTCGCCAGCTCCGCCCTGATGCGCATACGCCGCCTTTCACACTGGTGCTGTGTGTCACCCCGAAGCCGTGTGCCCGGGCAGTCCGCGCAATTGACGTGCTCCCTGGCCTGAAGTCCGGAGACTCCGGCCTGGGGCGTCTGACCCTTCCGGGGGCTTACTGCCTCACCGCGCTGAGCAGGCACGTGTGCCCGTCTTACCAGCGCTCCACAGGCGTTTCGCGTCTCCACCCGTCCGGCGGCGACGATCCGGCGTCCCTCGAAGGGGATGTGGTCGCGGTCGTGCACGGTGCCGCGCTCCCCGCACATCCACTTCCGGACGTGGAGGGACTCGGGGCCGTCCCGGAGTCCGCAGGGCGAGCAGACCTGAGAGGACGGGAAAGCAGGGTCCACCTTGGCGAAGGTGCGGCCGTGCCTGACCCCCTCGTACTCCAGCATGCGACGCACGCGGACCGTCCCGCGTCCTGCACGGACTTGGCGAGCCCGGTGCAGCCGAGGCCGACACCGGGAGGTCTTCCACGTACACCGCATGGTTGTAGCGGATGAGGCGGTGCCCTGTTGCCGATCTCGCTCCGGGAGAGGGTCGGGTGCGAGAGGGGTCGGTCCCGGGTCCTGGGGTGTGGCCAGGGTGGCGGGGCGGGTGGCCCCGTTCTCTTGTGGCTACGACGAACGGACCTGTAGCAGCATCCACTCACTGACCTCACGGCCCGGGACCCGCCACAGACGTCAGACAAGCGCGGCCCGCCGCCACCCGTGGCTCCGGTCAGCGTGTGCTGCAGGACGCTTGAGGACCATCGCAGGGCGTGTCCCGCGGACGCATCTACTGCGTCAGCGCTGTGTAGCCCCGCCCCGTCCATGACGACGCCGGCGGTTTCCGCCGGGGCCGCGGCGCTTGAGCCCGGCGTCCGGCGCGTCGACGGATCCGAACGCCGACGGCGCGCTGAACCCGCCAGGAACCACGGACCTCACGACGGACGACTGCGCTTGCCCAGGCTCTCGCAGGTCTTTCTGCGCCGAGGCCGCGCCTGGAGCAGCATGGCCGACGATCCGGGCGTGCGTCATGAGCGACGCGCAGCAAGCGCAGACCTCGGACAAGGTCCACAGCTGTCCGACCGCCGGATTGTGACGCAGTACCAGGACGACATTGCCGGCGCAGGGGACCTGGGTGTCTTCGTGGGCGGTGCACTGCTGCTGCCGGCAGGCGCAGGCGGCGTCCGGTCGCACGCTGGCCGCGCGGGCGTGAGCGGTGGCGTGGGCTTCAGCGAAACGGCGCAACGCCGCCACGTCCCGCGAGCGGGACGGCATGCTGCACGAGGACGAGCAGGTCACGGACGCGGTGCGGTCACTGTGACCGGTCATCCGAATCGTCCAGATGCGGCCGGGGCGACGCGATGAGGGCACTTCCAGGTCCAACGAGTAATCCTTCAAAGTTGAGAGCGGCACGCATCTGCGCACGCCTCCAGTGTGTACCCCCTTCGGTCGTCCGGCGCGACCGGGAAATGCTGCGGCCGCGCCGGACGGGGCAGGAGCCGTCACCACGTGAGCCCAAAGCGCTTCCCCGTAAACGGAGGTGACGCGGTTCAGGTCGTCTGTGGGACAGCGCCGACAGTACCGAAGCGAGTGGCCCAGAGCACCGGTGAGAATGCGGGGGTGTCGCCACCATCAGACGTCGGGATACGGCACCCTTGCCGTGCCGCCCCTCGTTCGACATGGCCTACTCAGGCTGCGAGCCTGCTTGCGAACCCGGTGGCGTCGCGGGGCGTTACACGGAGACGCCTTGAATGTGAACGCCTGTGGCGATAGGCCGGTTCCTCCCGCTGACGCGGGAGGAACCCAAGGAGACAGTCGCCTCCGTCACCGGGCGGACCCCGCGCAACATCACCGGCACGGCGGCCGGGTCATGCCCTGCCGGGTCCCATCCATCGGCCGGTTCAACCTCAGCCGCCGCTCTTTCGTCGGAACGAGCGCTGGCTCGCAGCCGGGCCGTGCGCGCTGCGGACCTTCGACGCATCGGTGTTCGCCGCGCGGGCGGCGGCCTCCGCCTGCAGGCCGCGCTTGCGCGCCAGGGCCTCCCGGAACTTGCCCTTCAGGTCATACTGGCCCTCTTCGTCGGGTGCCAGTGCAGGACTTTCGGCGTCAGCCGACTCCGAACCTTCTTGCGATGGAGACTCTGCGGTCATGGTGACCTCCTGGGTTCGGGCAGTGGGAAGCACAGCTTGTCATGCCAGGCGCCCCGCGGGGCAGGCGCACACGTCCGGCGACGCGTGGCTGTCCGGCGCACCGAGGAGCACAACGGTCAGCCCAGGAGCGTGAGCGAAGCGGCAGGCCGGTGTTCAGGCGGACGGTGAGCTACTGATCGGCCAGGTGTCCGATGCGGCGCAAGCCGTTCAGGAGGCCGCCCAGGGCTTCGACGCTCACCTGATCGTCGTCAGCCCGCACCACCGGACCGCCTCACCCCCTGGTTCTCCCCCAGCGTCGGCATCGCGATCGCCCACAAGCCGCGCACATGGTGCCCCGAGGATCACCGCGGCATTACGCAGAAAGGGACGGTGGATCAACCGGAGGAGAGTCGAGCTGCTGCCGCACGAGCGCGACATCCATGCCCGCCGTCGGTCCTCAGATCGGCGGGCACGTGCCGTACGCGTGGGCGACGGACGGCTTGGCCTAGACCAGAGTTGGCATGTACTCTCCCAGCACCTCAGCACTGCGGCACACCACAGCACGGCTCCCCACGGTCGCGCACCAGGAAGGTCCCCGCATGATGCCCTCCCGTACACAAGTCCGCTTCCCTCTTAGCCTGTTGAGGCTGTTTGCCCTGTTCGCCGTGCTCCTCGGCGTCCAGACAGGACCCGCGTACAGCGCCCACGCCGCCACTCCCTTCAAGGTGATCGCTTTCTACGACGGCACCTACGACGCGGCGCACATCAGCTTCGACCACGAGGCCAACGCGTGGTTCCCACAAGCCGGTGCACAGAACGGTTTCACCTACACCGCGACCACCGACTGGAACCAGCTCAACACCGCGAACCTGGCCAACTACCAGGTCGTCATGTTCCTCGACAACTACCCGCACACCGCCGCACAGCAGTCCGCCTTCCAGACGTACGTCACCAACGGCGGCGGCTTCATCGGCTTCCATGTCTCGGCGTACAACGCCGACACGAGCGACTGGCCCTGGTACCACAACACGTTTCTCGGCACCGGGACGTTCCAGAGCAACTCCTGGGGGCCGACCTCCGAGACGCTGCGGATCGAGGATGCCGGCCACCCGGCGACCGCGGGTCTGTCCGCCACCATCACGTCGTCGGTCAGCGAATGGTACAGCTGGCAGAACGACCTGCGGCAGAACCCGGACATCGACGTCCTGGCCTCGCTGGACCCGTCCACCTTCCCCGTTGGCACCGACCCCAACCAGACGTGGTACAGCGGCTATTACCCGATCGTGTGGTCAAACCGGCACTATCGGATGGTCTACAACAACTTCGGCCACAACGCGATGGACTACTCGACCAACACCACCCTGTCCTCCACGTTCGCGAGCGCCCAGCAGAACCAGCTGCTCCTGCAGGAGATCAAGTGGGCGGCGGGGCAGTCCGGTCCGGTGACCCCACCCTCGAACTCCAAGGGCCCGATTCACGGCTACGGCGGCAAGTGCGTGGACGTCGCGGGCGCGGGCACGGCCAACGGCACGGCCGTCCAGCTCTACGACTGCAACGGCACGGCCGCGCAGAGCTGGACCGTGGGCAGTGCCGGCACACTCACTGCGCTCGGCAAGTGCATGGACGTGACCTCGGCCGGCACCGCCAACGGCACCAAGGTGCAGTTGTACGACTGCAACGGCACCGGTTCCCAAATCTGGCAGCCCGGCGCGAACGGCTCCCTGGTCAATCCGCAGTCGGGCAAGTGCCTCGACGCGACCGGGCCCAGTTCTGCCAACGGCACCCGCCTGCAGATCTGGTCCTGCACCGGAGCGGCCAACCAGAGCTGGACCCTGCCCTCCTGAGCACAAGGAGCCCGGCGGGCGATGAGTATTGCCGGACCCCGGCGAGGCGATGAGCCTTGCCGGGCCCCGGCGACGCCGCTCGGTCGTCAGTTGTGGTCAGGGAAAGGGGAAAGGTGCAGAGTGGATGCACCGGAGGCGTCCAGAGCCTGATGTGCCTGGGTGGATGACGGATGATGGCGGGCTGAGGAGTGTGCGGCACGGGGGTGTCGGGCTGTCCGCGCCAAAGCCATCCGGTCCTCCCGAATGCGAGCCGGTAGTGGCAAACCCCTTGCGCGGCATCGTCGCCGAGTCGTCGAAGGCGTACGAACAGGCCTAAGGCGCTGCCCGTTTGGACACCTTGGTGCAGTCGACCGGCCACTTGGCGGGTACGCAGTTCTCACGGCCTCGCCCACTGGACGCGGCAGCAGTAGGTGTCGCCGCCGAACGCCGCGCGCGGGCGGCTTGCAGCCGACGACCTGACCGCCCGCCACGGCCTGCATGCCTTCTCGGAACGGGCAAGGCGCTCCGCACGCTGACGGCTTTCACGCCCGCCGACTGGGACGACCGGCAGAGCCGGCGGTTCACCTGCCGACCGCCTCCCTACCGCGTACGAAACCGGGCCGCCGGGGCATGCCGGTGCCACGAGAGGGCTCCCCCGGGCCGGGGTGAGCCCTCTCGTGGCACCGGATACACGAAGTTAACTCCCCGGACCCGGGCGTGAGACCGGTCGGGCCGACGATCGCCATACCTGTCAAGCGACAGGTATCCGTCGACCGATCGGAGGTGCGATGATGAGCCGGTCCCAACTCCCCCTTGGGCAGGGCCCTGACGGTGGTGTCACGACCAACCCTGCTCACTTCGGCTACCAGCAGGAACTCCGCCGCGGGGTGGGCGGCTTCGCGTCGTTCGCCGCAGGCTTCTCCTTCGTGTCGATCCTCACGACCGTCTTCCAGCTCTTCGGCCTCGGCTTCGGTCTCGGGGGCGCTGCGTTCTTCTGGACCTGGCCACTGGTCTTCGCGGGCCAGCTGCTGGTCGCACTGTGTTTCGCCGAACTGGCCGCGCGCTGGCCCATATCCGGGGCGATCTACCAGTGGTCGAGCCGACTGGCCGGCACCACGACGGGCTGGTTCGTCGGCTGGATCATGGTCATCGGGCAGATCCTCACGGTCGCGGCTGCCGCGATCGCAGCACAGGCGGTGCTGCCGGGTATCTGGTCCGGGTTCCAGATCGTCGGCGGACCGGAGGCCGATCCGTCGGTGGGTTCTGCGACCGGCGCGCAGAACGCGGTCCTTCTGGGGTGCGCCCTGCTGGTGATCACCACGATGGTGAACATCCTGGGCATCCGCCAGATGGCCGCCGCCACCAGCTTCGGCGTCACGGTCGAGATCATCGGCGTGATCGCACTGGTGCTGGTCCTCTTCTTCCTGCCCGAGCGGGGTCCCCAGGTGGTGGCCCACCCCACCGGCTGGGCAGGCCACGGGAGCTACTTCGGGGCCTTCCTCGCGTCCTCGCTGATGGCCGCGTACGTGATGGTCGGCTTCGACTCGGCGGGCGAGCTGGCGGAGGAGACCCACAGCCCGCGCCGGACCACTCCCCGAACCATCCTGCGGGCGTTGATCACCTCCGGGGTCGGCGGCGCGCTGCTGATCCTCTCGGGGCTGATGGCGGCACGCAGCCTGACCGACGGGAAACTGGCCACCGGCGGCCTCTCCTGGGTGCTCACAGACCGGCTCGGCGAGGTCCTGGGCCGACTGCTGCTGTGCTGCGTGGCGGTCGCGGTGTTCGCCTGCACCCTTGCCGTGCAGACCTCGGGGGCGCGGATGATGTACTCCATGGCGCGCGAAGGCGCCCTGCCGTTCCACCGGCGCCTCGGCGAGGTCTCGGCCCGCACCGGCACGCCGATCACCACGTCGATCGTGGTGGGCATCGGCGCCGCGATCGCGCTCGTGGTCAACATCCGCCAGTCGGCGGTCTTCACCGCCCTGTCCAGCCTCTGCATCGCCCTGCTGTACCTGGCCTATCTGGGCGTGACCATGCCGATGCTGGTCACCCGGATCCGGCACCGGGGCAGCGGCGGGCTCCCGGAGGGCGTCGACGAGAGCGGCCGCCCCCTGTTCTCGCTGGGCCGATGGGGGCTGGCGGTCAACACGCTCGCCGTGCTCTACCAGGCCTGCATGACGGTCAACCTGATCTGGCCCCGCACGGAGATCTACGACCTCACCGGCGGCACGTGGTGGCTGCGGTGGAGCGCCCTGCTCTTCATCGGGCTCAGCCTTGCCGCCGGTGCCGCCTACTTCCTCACCCGCCGACTGCACCGCCGTATCAAGCTGAGGCACGTACCGCACACGCACACCAAGTCGCCCCTCGAGGCCGAGACCGTCGCCGAGCCCGCCTGAGGGCCCGTGTGACGCGAGCAGACGCACTGATGACATACCAACGAAGGGACGACGGGGCATCCATGACCACCGCCGAGAGCTCGACGGCCGAGACGCCGCAGGGCCGGTACCCGACCGGGCAGTCTCCCGCCCGCGCCCGTGATCTGCACCTGACCGACAGTGTCCGCAGTGCCCGCGAAGACGCCCGCGCCCAGGGCGGGCAGGCCGGCGCGTGGATGCCGTACCTTCCGGCGTCCGGCAGCCCGCACTGCCCGCCGGGGGTGGACCCGGCCGCCCTGGTGTGGGCGGAGACGGTGGCACCCGGCGGCTACACGCACAAGGTCCTCGCCCGCGGCACCCGGCTGCGCTTCGACGACCCGAGCGGTGACGCCTGTGCCCACCTGCTGCTCTTCAACGCCCTGGAGCCGGTCGAGCGGCTCAACGTCGCCGACACCCAGAAGGTGCCGTGGCAGGCGTATCTGGGCGAGAACCATCCCCTGCTGTCCGGCGACGGCCGGGTCATGGCCGTGGTCAGCGGTGACTCCTCCGGCCGACACGACGCCTTCTGCGGCACCACCACCGACGCCTGGAACGAGCGCAAGTACGGTGACGCCCGGCCCGAAGGGCCGTCCCCGTCCGGCCGCGGGCTCTTCCTCAAGGCGGCCGCCAAGCACGGTCTGAGCCGGCGCGATCTGCCACCCAGCCTCTCCTTCTTCCAGGGCGTACGCGTCGAGGCGGACGGCGCCCTGGCCTGGCAGGGCAGCGCGGGTGCGGGCACTCATGTCGAACTCGTCGCGGAGATGCCCCTGTTGGTGCTGGTCGCCAATGTCGCCCATCCGCTGGACCCGCGTCCCGGCTACGTCGTCGGTCCGCTGCGCATACACGCCTGGCGCGGTGCCCCGACCGGCCCGGACGAGCCGCGGTTCACCGCCTCGCCCGAACTGCACCGGGCGTACCTGAACACCGTCGACTACTGCGAAGCCCGGGGGCTGTGACATGGCGACCACGCGGACCGAGAACACGCCGGCCTTCTGCCCGACCGCCGCGGGCGGCACCGCCGCCTCCACCGTCCCGGTCGGTGCCGTGTACGCCGAAGGCTCCCCTCTGGACTGGGGAACGAGCCTGGTCGAGGGGGCCGTCGTCCTGGACGAGGCGGTGGCCCCCAACGCACCCTGGTCGGCGGTGGTGCGGAAAGGGCACGTTCTGACGATCGTCGACGTAGGGGGCAACCAGTCGGCCGACTGCCTGCTCTACAACGCGAACGATCCCGAGGAGCGCTACAGCGTCCCCGACACCCTGGCCTGGCAGGGCAATGCCTACGTACGCACCGAGACAGTGCTGCGCAGCAGCGAGGGCCGCCCGCTGATGACCGTCGTCGCCAACGAGATCGACCGCCAGGACACCATCGGCGGGGCGTGCGGCAAGGAGTCCAACACCGTGCGCTACGGCCACCACGTGATGTTCCAGCACGGCTGCCGTGAGAACTTTCTCGCCGAGGCCGGCCGGCGTGGCCTCGGGCTGCGGGACATCGTCTCCAACCTCAACTGGTTCATGAACGTGCCCATCGAGGCGGACGGCGCACTGGGCATCGTGGACGGCATGTCCGGGCCGGGCCGCCGGGTCGCGGTGCGCGCCGAGACGGACGTCCTGGTGATGGTGTCCAACTGCCCTCAGATGAACAACCCGTGCAACGACTTCAACCCGACCCCGCTGCGGATGATCGTCGTGGACCCGGTACGGGCCGTCGGTGACCTTCGGTCAGCGGAAGCGGTCCGCGCCCCGGAGGTAGCCTTGTGAACCGTCCCACCGCAGTCCTCGTCGCCAACCGCGGTGAGATAGCCCGCCGGGTGATCCGCACCGCCAGGAGGATGGGCCTGGGCACCGTCGCCGTCTTCTCCGACGCCGACCGGGCCGCACCGCACGTCCGTGAGGCCGACCACGCGGTCCGCCTCGGTCCGGCGCCCGCGCGCGAGTCGTATCTGCGTGGCGAGGCGATCATCGAATCCGCGCTCGCCCATGGCGCGGGCATCATCCACCCCGGCTACGGCTTTCTCTCCGAGAACTCCGCCTTCGCCCGTGCCGTGGAGGAGGCGGGCCTGCGTTTCGCGGGACCGACCGCCGACCAGATCACCGCCTTCGGCGAGAAGCACACCGCGCGTGCCCTGGCCAAGGCAGCCGGAGTGCCACTACTGGCCGGGACCGAGCTGCTCGCGAGCGCCGAGGAGGCCGTCACCGCGGCCGGGTCGATCGGGCTACCCGTGATGGTCAAGGCCACCGGCGGTGGTGGCGGCATCGGCATGCAGGCCTGCGCCACCGCCGATGAGGTACGCGAGGCCTTCGCCCGGGTCGCGGCGCTCGCGGAGTCCAACTTCGGGTCCGCCGGCGTGTTCCTGGAGCGCCTCGTACGCCCCGCCCGTCATGTCGAGGTGCAGGTCTTCGGTGACGGCACCGGCCGGATCGCCGTCTTCGGCGACCGGGACTGCTCTTTGCAGCGCCGCAATCAGAAGGTGATCGAGGAGGCCCCGGCGCCGGCCCTGCCTCCTCATGTGCGGGCACTGCTGCACGACTCCTCGCGCCGACTGCTCGCCTCGGTCGGCTACCGGGGCGCCGGGACCGTGGAGTTCGTCTACGACCCGGTACGCGAGGAGGCCGCCTTCCTGGAGGTCAACACCCGTCTCCAGGTCGAGCACCCGGTGACCGAGGAGGCGTACGGCGTCGACCTTGTCGAACTCATGCTCGTCCTGGCCCGCGACGGCAAGGTCGAAAACGCGGTGTTCGAGCGCGAGTGGACACCCGCCGGGCATGCCGTGGAGGCCCGCGTCTACGCCGAGGACCCCGGCAAGGACTCACTGCCGTCCTCGGGCCTGATCACCCGGGTGGCCTTCCCCGGTCAGGGCGCCGGCGAGATGCCCGGCGTCCGCGTCGACGGCTTCGCCGAGACCGGTCTGGAGGTCTCGCCGTACTACGACCCCATGCTCGCCAAGGTGATCGCCAAGAGCCCCACCCGGGACGCCGCGTTCGACCTGCTCGGCCGGGCCCTGGCCGCGAGCCGGGTCGACGGCATCGTCACCAACCTGGGCCTGCTGCGCGAGCTGACGGTGCGGGGCGAGGTGCGTGAGGCGGTGCACAGCACCAGCACGCTCGCCACCACCGTCGACCCCGAGCCGCGTATCGACGTCCTGGTGCCGGGGGCGATGACCACCGTCCAGGACCTCCCCGGCCGACTCGGCTACTGGCACGTGGGTGTGCCGCCGAGCGGCCCCTTCGATGCCGTCTCCTTCGCGGAGTCCAATCTGGCCGTCGGCAACCTGGCCCAGGAGGCCGGCCTGGAGGTCACCGCGGGCGGGCTGGCACTGCGCTTCTCGGCCGCCACCGTGGTCGCCGTCACCGGCGCTCCCGTCCGGGTCACGGTGGACGGCAGCGCGGCGGCGCTGTGGGAGCCGGTCACGGTCCCGGCCGGCGGCACCCTGGTGCTCGGCGCCTGCCAGGGGCCCGGTCTGCGCAACTATGTGGCAGTACGGGGCGGCATCGACGTACCCGAATACCTGGGCAGCGCCTCGACGTTCACCCTCGGCGGCTTCGGCGGGCACGGTGGGCGGGCGCTGCGCGCCGGAGACGTTCTGCGTCCCGGAGCGTCGGCGACCGCCGGCGGCGGCCCGACCCCGCCCGAGCGCCGGCCGGCCATCACCTCGCACTGGCGGATCGGTGTCACCGAAGGGCCGCACGCGGCGCCCGAGTTCTTCACCCGCGAGGACATCGACACCCTCTACGCCACCGACTACAAGGTGCACCACAACTCGGCCCGCACCGGCATCCGCCTGATCGGGCCCAAACCGCGGTGGGCCCGCCAGGACGGCGGCGAGGCCGGGCTGCACCCCTCCAACATCCACGACACGCCGTACGCGGTGGGTGCCCTGGACTTCACCGGCGACACGCCCATCATCCTGGGCCCCGACGGGCCGTCCCTCGGCGGTTTCGTCTGCCCCGCGGTGGTCGCCAGCGGCGAACTGTGGAAACTCGGCCAGCTCCGCCCGGGCGACACCGTCCGCTTCGTCCCGGTCAGGGAAGCCGAGGCAGCCGCCCTCGACGCCCGCCGCGCCTCGCCCACGCTGATCAGCACGGGCGGAGACGGCGACGACGGCGTACTCGGCCGCCTGGCGGCCACCGATGCCCGTCCCAGCGTCACCTACCGCCGGGACGGCGACGACAACGTTTTGGTCGAGTACGGCCCCATGGTGCTCGACCTCGGCCTGCGGATGCGGGTCCACGCCCTTCAGGAGACCCTCACCGCGCACGCGCCCGCCGGCATCGTCGACGTCACCCCGGGCATCCGCTCCCTCCAGATCCACACCGACGCCCGCCGGCTGAAGGCCCGTGACCTCACCGCCCTGCTGCGCGAGCTGGAGGACGAGGTTGCGCCCACGAACGAACTGGTGGTCCCCTCCCGCACGGTGCGCCTGCCGCTCAGCTGGGACGACCCGGCGACCCGGCTCGCCATCGAGCGGTACATGGCCGGGGTGCGCGACGACGCCCCGTGGTGCCCGTGGAACATCGAGTTCATCCGCCGTGTCAACGGCCTTCAGACCGCCGACGACGTCTACCGCACCGTCTTCGACGCCTCCTACCTGGTGCTCGGCCTCGGCGACGTCTATCTCGGCGCCCCCGTCGCCACCCCGCTCGACCCGCGGCACCGCCTGGTGACCACCAAATACAACCCGGCGCGCACCTGGACCGCGGAAAACTCCGTCGGCATCGGCGGCGCCTACCTGTGCATCTACGGCATGGAAGGCCCCGGCGGCTACCAGTTCATCGGCCGCACCGTGCAGATCTGGAACCGGTTCCGCAGAGGCGGCCTGTTCAAGGACTCCCCGTGGGCGCTGCGCTTCTTCGACCGCATCGAGTGGTACCCCGTCACCGCGGAGGAACTGCTCGAGCTGCGCGCCGAGACCGACGCCGGCCGCGGTGACTTCCCCACCGAGGAAGGCACCTTCTCGATCGCCGAGTACAACGCCTTCCTGGCCGCCGACGCCGACTCGATCGCCGCCTTCCGGAAACGGCAGAGCACCGCGTTCGAAGCCGAGAAACAACGCTGGCGGGCCGCGGGCGAGTTCGACCGGGACCACGAGCCCGAGTCCGTGACCGCCGCCGCTGCCGTCACCGTCCCGCACGGTGCGGTCCCCGTCACCGCGCCGTTCACCGCCACCGTCTGGCAGACCGTCACCGAGCCCGGCGCCACCGTCGCCGAGGGCGACCCGATCCTCTCCCTGGAGGCGATGAAAATGGAGTCCAAGGTGAACGCCCCGGCCGCCGGGACCCTGCTGGAGATCTACGTCAAGCCCGGTGAACAGGTCGCCCCCGGCCAGATCCTCGCGGCGGTGAGGGCGTGAACGCCATGACGCCGGCCGCACGCGTCGAGGCCGCCTACGACCGTATCGAAGGCGCCGACCGGCCCGAGATCTGGATCCATCTCAGGCCGCGCGAGGAGGTGCTCGCCGAGGCGGCCGGCATCGACCCGGCGCTGCCGCTGGCCGGCCTGGTGGCGGCCGTCAAGGACAACATCGACGTGGCCGGCCTGCCCACCACCGCGGGCGCCCCGTCGTATGGTTACACCCCTCGGGCCGACGCGCCCGCGGTGGCGCGGCTGCGCGCGGCCGGCGCGGTGGTGCTCGGCAAGACCAACCTGGACCAGTTCGCCACCGGCCTGGTCGGCACCCGCAGCCCCTACGGCGCGGTACGCAACGCCTGGGACACGGCCCGCATCTCCGGCGGGTCGTCCTCCGGCTCCGCCGTCGCGGTCGCGCTGGGCATCGTCGACCTCGCGCTCGGCACCGACACCGCCGGCTCCGGGCGAGTGCCCGCCGCCCTCAACGGCATCGTCGGGGTCAAGCCCACCAAGGGCCTGGTGCCCGTGACCGGGGTGGTCCCCGCCTGTTACACACTCGACTGCGTGACCGTCTTCGCCCGCGACCTGCGGCTCGCCCGCACCGGCGCGGAGATCGTCGAAGGCCCCGACCCGGCCGACCCGCTCTCCCGCACCGGCACCCGGCTCCCGCCGCCCCCCGCGCGCCCCAGGGTTGCCGTCCCGGCTCCGGAACACCTGGACGGCATGGCCGACGGCTGGCGCGCGGCCTTCGATGCCGCGGTCGCCCGCCTGGCGAGCACCGGCGCGGAGATCGTCGAGGCCGACATCACCCCGTTGCTGGAGGCCGCGGAACTGCTGTACGGCGGCGCGTTCGTCGCCGAGCGATACGCCGCCGTGGGCGAGCACCTGGAGAAGCACCGCGACCTGATCGGTACGGCCCTCGATCCGACTGTCGCCTCCATCGTGCTGGCCGGCCGCGAGAAGACCGCCGCAGACTGGGCCGCCGACACCGCCCGGCTCGCCTCGCTAGGGGCGGCCGGACGCGCGGTGTTCGACGGCTGCGCGGCGCTCTTGACCCCGACCACCACCTGGCACCCCACCCTCGATCAGGTGGCGGCCGACCCGGTCGGCGTCAACGCCCGGTTGGGACGCTTCACGAACTTCGCCAACCTGCTGGACTGCGCCTCGCTCGCCGTTCCCGCCGGGTTCGTGGACCGCCTGCCGTTCGGCGTGATGTTCACCGGGCCGGCCTTCTCCGACCGCGCCCTGGCCGCGCTGGCCGAGCGGTTCGCCAACCCCGGGCTCGACCTGTTCGTGGTCGGCGCCCACCTCACCGGGCAGCCGCTCAACGCCCAGTTGGTGCAGGCGGGAGGCACCCTGGTCGGGTCGGCGCGCACCGCAGGCGGCTACCGGCTGTATGCCCTGTCCACCGAGCCACCCAGGCCTGGTCTGCTCCGGGTCACCAGGGGCGGGCGGGACCCCGGCACCGGGGCGGGTCACGGCACGGTGGCAGGCGGCGATGCGAGGACGGGCATCGAGGGCGAGATCTGGCGACTGCCTGCTTCCGGGTTCGGGGCGTTCACCGCCGCCGTGGCCGCGCCGATGACCATCGGAACCGTCGAGCTGGCCGACGGGCGGCAGGTCAGCGGCTTCCTGGTGGAGCCGTGGGCCGTCGAGGGCGCCCCCGACATCACCCGCTTCGGTGGCTGGCGGGCGTACACGGCCTCCGCATGACTGGAGGCCGCAGAGAGCGGGCGGCTGGTGCCGGGCACGGCCGGGTGCCCGGCACCAGGGTGACAGGATGGGTCCATGACGACGACGCGTCCCCGTCAAGGCAGGCCCCGGCACACGCCGCCGCCCGACCCCGGCACCTCCGCCCGGGAACAGATCCTCGACGCCGCCGGAGCGCTCTTCGTCGACCATGGGATCACATCCACCAGCACCCGCATGATCGCCGAGCGGGTCGGCATCAGGCAGGCCTCGCTCTACTACCACTTCGCCACCAAGGAGGAGATACTCGCCGAGCTGCTGGCCACGTCAGTGCGGCCCAGTCTGCAGATGGTGGACCGGATCCGGGCACTGGTGCCCGAGCGGGCGAATCCGGCCGCCGCGCTGTACGCCGTGGCCGCCATGGACGTACGCACCCTCTCCCGCACTCCGTACAACATCGGCACGCTCTATCTGCTGCCGGAAGTGCGGGCCGAGCGATTCGACGCCTTCCGGGCCGAGCGGTGCCGGCTGCAGGCGAGCTACGGCACCCTCGGTGCCTTGGCGGCGACCGAGGACATCGCCCGCGGCATGCCCGCCGAGCGGCTCGGTGAACTGCTGATCCAACTGGTGGAAGTCGTCATCCAGATACGGCGTACCCGCGAACCTGAAGCGACCGACACGGATGCCATCGCGTCGTCGTGCCTGCGACTGTGCGGGCTCGACGAGCCGGCGGTGGCCACCGCCAGACACCAGGCACGGATCCTGCTCAGCAGCCTGGACTGACCGGCGGCTCGCAGAAGGCTCCGACGGCGCCACACAGCGGCCCGGACCCGGCCGCTCCAACTACCCCGCAGACATCCATGGTGATGCTGATCTGGGAGTGCCCGAGAATCTCCATCACGACGCGAGGCGCGATCCAGAGGGCGGGCAGTGGGACGGCGCGACGGCGGCGACTCGCTGTCGACCGCCATCCCCGCGCCCGGCTGCCGGGGTGCGCTCCCCGACACGGAGACGACGGTCGCCACGGCGAACGCTCTGCCCTCGGCGCACCACCGCGCCAGCTGCTCGGCAAGCTCCAGCATGGCGCCTCAGTACTTCTTCGCGCCGGCCTGGATCGCCTCGCGGATGCGGTGGTACGTACCGCACCGGCAGACGTTGCGGATCTCGTCGAGGTCGGCCTCGGTGATCTCGCGGCCCTCCTCGCGGGCCTGGCGGACCTTGGCGACGGCGGTCATGATCTGGCCGGGCTGACAGTAGCCGCACTGAGCGACGTCGTACTCCAGCCAGGCCTCCTGCATGGGGTGCAGGTCCTTGCCGACCGTGGCGGGCAGGCCCTCGATGGTGGTGATCTCGTCGTCGGCGCCGATGTCCTTCACCGGCACCGAACACGGGTTGAACGCCTTGCCGTTGATGTGACTGGTGCAGGCCTGGCAGACCCCCAGCCCGCAGCCGTACTTCGGTCCGGTGACACCGAGGACGTCTCTGAGCACCCACAGCAGCCGGACGTCGTCCTCGATGTCGACGGTCGTCCGCTTGCCGTTGAGGATGAAGGTGTGTTCGGGCACGGGGTCTCCTAGAAGGCGCGGTCGAGGCCGTCGGTGGGGGACGCGGGGATCGGCGGGGTGGTGGGCAGTGCCTCGAAGCCCAGCGGTCCGGTGTGGTTGAGCGGGAAACTGGTCGGCATGGTGCCGGTGGCGCGGCCGTAGGCGCAGGCCACGGCAGCCGCCGCACCCGCCACGGCCAACTCGCCCGCACCGCCGGGCTGCCCGGTGGTCGGCGGCATGACCACGATCTCCAGCTCGGGCGGGGTGTTCCACTGCCGGGTGTAGAAGTAGTTGTCCCAACTACCTTCCAGGAAATGCCCGTTGTCGAGGTGGAGGCCGGAGCTGAGGGTGATCGCGATGCCGTCCATGATGCCGCCCATCATCTGCGCTTCGAGCCCTCGCGGGTTGATGGCCAGACCGACGTCGACCGCGCACACGACCTTGGTGACACGGGGGCCGGTGTAGGCGTCGCGGACCTTGCGGCCGGTGGTCTCCGGCCGGCAGTCGATCTCGGCGAGGACGGCGACGTAGGCGTGGTACTCGGGGTGGAGCGCGATGCCCTGCGCCGTGCCGGCGGGCATGCTACGGCCCCACTGCCCGAGGTCGGCCACCTTGTCGAGGACGGCTCGCGCCCGTTCTTCCTTGAGGAACTCGCGGCGGATACGGTACGGGTCCTTGCCCATCCGCTTGGCCAGCTCGTCCACGACCAGTTCCTGCGCGCAGCGCACGTTCGGGGAGTAGATGTTGCGCATGGAGCCCGTGTGGAAACCCTTGTCGGTCTCGCTGAGCAACTGGGTGACGACACCGAAGTGGTACGGCGTCTGCTGACTGAGCGCGAAGATCGTCTCGGAGAAGGTCAGATCGCCTACGGGCAGTCGCGCGGCCTCGGCAGTGATGATCTCGCCGACTCCGTGCCCGAAGTCGGTGGCGACGGAGGTGTGCCTCTGGTCGTAGGTGAGCACCTGACCGAGCGCGTAGGTGGCACGCACCCGCGAGGTGGCCATCGGGTGGGTGCGGCCCTGCCGGAAGTCGTCGGTGCGGTGCCACATCAGCTTGACCGGCTTGCCCATCGCCTGCGAGATCTCGGCGGCCTCGGCCGCGGCGTCATGGAAGAGCTTGCGCCCGAAGGAGCCCCCGCCCTCGGTGACATGCACCTTCACTGCGGAGACGGGCAGTCCCAGCTTCAGTGCGATCTGCTCCTGGGCCACGATCGGGGACTTCAGGCTTCCCCAGATCTCGGCCGAGTCCGGCCGTACGTCGGCGATGGCGCAGTTGGTCTCCAGCGCGCTGTTGCTCGCGAAGTGGAAGGTGAACCGCGCGTCGACCGACTTGGTCAGCAAGCCCAATGCAGGGAGCGGGAGTTCCGCCTTGCGGAGTTCGTCACGGATGGTGTCGTCACTTTTTCCCTCGGCTGTTCCCGGACCCCAGGAAAGCTTCAGCGCGCGCACGGCGTCGATGCACTGGCCGAAGGTACGGCCGCGGACCGCGACCCCGGTGGAGACTGTCACGACATCGGTGATGCCGGGCATCGCCCGCACCTCCGCGAGGTTCGCCACCGAGCGCACGGCGCCGTTGACCGTCGGCGGCCGGCACACCATCGTCGGCAAGGCGTCGGTGACCTGTAGGTCCATGGCGAACTTCTTGCGGCCGGTCACCGCTTCGTGCGCGTCGATGCGCCGCTGCGAGGTGCCGATGACCTCGAACTCCGCGGCCTCCTTGAGCTCGACCGGCACCTGACTGTCCGTCATTGAGGCGGCCTTGCCCGCCAGTTCACCATAGGTGAGACTGCGGCCTGAGGCCGACGAGGTGATGACCCCGGCCTTGACGGTAAGGACGTCCAGGCTTTCCCCGAGTTCCAGGGCCGCCGCCTTCAGCAGCCGCCCCCGGGCCACCGCCGCGGCGACGCGGATCGGTGTGAAGGTGGAGATCGTGGTGTTGGAGCCGCCGGTGAGCTGGTTGAACAGCAACTCCGGCCGGGCGTCGGCGAGCATGACGCGGATCCGGTCCAGTGGCAGGTCCAGTTCCTCGGCGATCAGCATGGCGCTTGACGTCGTGATGCCCTGCCCGACCTCCGCCCGAGGCAGCACGAAGGAGGCCGTACCGTCGGCGTCGACGCGGATCGTGATCAGGTTCGCCGTCGGCAGCGCCGCGTCGGTGAGCATGTCGTTGAGGTCGTAGATCTCCGCCGGCCCCGGCACGGAGGGCACAACCGCCGCCGCCTCGTCCGGCGCGAGCACCGCCGCACCGAGTTCCGCGGCCACGGTCAGCGTCGAGGCGGCCAGCACATATCCGAGGAATACGCGACGCCCCATCCCGGCCGTTCCGGGCTCTTGCCCCTCCCGCGAAGAGCACCTATCCCTGTCCGTCAACTGTCCTCCCGGTGACGCCCATTGCCGCTGTCCATGCGATCTCCTCCGATCCGCCATGACTTGTGCACACGCCCCCTGTGCGCGGCCGTGGCGAAGCACCGCCACCGGTGATTCCACCGCTCACCACAGGTTTCGGCCATAGGCAGGGGGCGGGAGAAGGCGACGCGGGACTGTGCCGGTGCACAGTCCCGCCGGACTACACTGCGCCCGTGACGACGCAGCTGAGGGCAGGCGACCGGGTCGTCGAACTGGTCGGCCGCTTGCTGACCGAGGTGGACCGGCTCGCGGAGGACCTCACCGACAAGATCCTCGGAGGCGAGCACTCGTACGCCGAGAGCACGCTTCCCGGCCGGGACCAGTTGCGCGCGGTGGTGCGCGACAACCTGTCGACGATGTTCGCGGCGCTGCAGGGGCGGCCCAGAACGCTGGAGGCGCCCCGTGCCGCTGGGCGGCTGAAGGCCGAACAGGGTATTCCGCTGGCCGCACTCCTGCACGCGTACCGGCTGGCCGGCCGCTTCATCTGGGACCGGCTGCTCGCTATGGCCGTCGACGAGGAGAGCATGGTCCAGCTGCTGCACATGGCCTCCGACATGTGGGCGGCCATCGACGACTACTCCGGCGCGGCAGCCGATGCCTACCGGGCAACCGTCGAGGAGCGGTCACGTCGTGACGCCACGGCTCGGAGCATGATGCTCACCACCCTGCTGGACGGCAGGGCCGGCACGAACGCGAGCGCATGGGAGATCGCACGCGTCCTGGACCTCGACCGCCAAGGCCCCTATCTGGTGGTCTGCGCCGAAGTCCACGACAGGGTCGAGCCCTTGCCCAGCGTGCGCAGCCGCCTCCGTGCCGCCGGGGTCGGGTCCGAGTGGATCCAGCCGATAGGGGCGTGGGTGGGCCTGCTGTCCCTCCCGGGTGAGCATGCCATCGCGGTGGCGGTGGGCCAGCTGTCCGACATCGCTCTGTCCCGGGTCGGGGTCAGCCGCGCCTTCACCTCGCCCGTGAAAGCCCCGGCGGCCTGGCGGCAGGCCCAACTGGCCGTACAGTGCCTGCCACACGGAACCAACGGCACCCACCTGTACGGCAGCGCGCCGGTGTCCCTCCTGGCGGCCGCCTCCCCCGACACGGCACAGGAAGTCGCCCTGGGGGTTTTCGGCCCCCTCCTCGCCCTGCCCCCGCAAGAACAGGTCACCCTGCTGGAGACCCTGCACGCATGGTTCGCCGGCGGCGGATCGACCACGGCTGCGGCCGACCATCTGCACTGCCATCGAAACACGGTGCTGTACCGCCTCAACCGCATCGCCGAACTGACCGGTCGCCGTACCACCGACGCGGAGTGTTCCGCCGAGCTGTACATCGCCCTTCAGGCCGTACGCCTGAGCGGCCGGCCGGGGTCGTCGTTCGGGATGCGCGGCACGATGGACTGAGTCTCTGACACGCCACAGGGCGGACGACGGTCGCAGGAGAGCAGGGCATGACGGGAACCCCCGTGCTCGTCCGGGTGATGCGTCCGGGAACACCGTCGTGCGGGGGAAGGGCTCGGCCGGTGTTGCGCAGGCGCGCGGCCACGCGATGCCGGATCACTCTTGGACCGGTTGAGGAAGTGCCCCCGCGCGACTGCGCGAGGGTAGTTGCAAAGGCCTGGTCAGAGGGCGTCGACTCCGCTCACCTTCCAGCCGTCGGAGGTGCGGGTGAGCGTCATACGCACCCGGTTCAGGTCCAGCCGGGGCTCCGGGACCTGGGTGCTCCGGGTGACCTGGTTGACGAAGACCAGGACGACGGCCCGGTCGGGTGTGGCCGACACGACGGAGACCGCCGGGGCGCCGCCGTCGGCGGGTGTGGCCACGGTCGCCTTCACCACGCCGTGGTACTTCGTCGCGGTCGGCGCGACCACCGCCTTCGTGGTCTTGTCGTACTGGTCGCGGAAGTGCCCGGTCAGCAGGGCGCGGGCGCGGGAGAAGTCCCGGTCCAGATGCCGGTAGTCGTACGACAGTACGAGCGGCGCCGTCTTCCGTGCGGCCGTGAGGGCCTCGCCACGGGCGTGCTCCGCCTGCCGCCCCTGCCGGTACTGCCACCCGAGGACGGCGGCCGCTACCAGGGCCGCCACGAGGACGACGCCCAGCACCGCCGTGAGCGCGCTCCGCCCAGCCTTGCGCGGGGGCACGCCGTCCTCCTTCTCCCCCTCGAACGACTCGGGCGACTCGGGCTCCGGTGGGTCCTCCCAGCCGTTCGCCGGGGGCTCGACGAGCAGGGTGCGCCCGGAGGCAGTCTGCTCTTCTCGGCGGGTACCGCGCTCGGGGGGCGCGGGCCGCCCGGTGCGCTTGGCTGCCGCGCGGGCGGCCGCAGTCATGGTGCGGCGGGCCGGTGAGCCGGTGCCGCGGGTGCGGGAGGTCGGGTTCGCCACGGTGTCTCTTCTCATCGATGGCCTCACGGGTGGGTCAGCCCACGAACGCGACGTCGGAGGTCAGCCAGTGGCCCGCCACGCGCGTGAGGTCGAGCTGGAGCCGGTAGGTGCGCGCCTGGCCCTCGGGGGCGGCGGTGTTGGTCACCTTGCTGTCGGCCACGACCAGGACCCGGGCCGAGCGCGCGTCGGACCGCACGATGCCCGCTTCCAGGACCTGCCCCTCGGACACCGACTTGTTCCGCGCAACCAGCTTCGTCAGCTGCGCGGTCTGCGCCGCGAACTGCTTCTTGAAGTCGCCGGTGGCGCCCTTCAGCACGTTCTGGCTGTCCCGGCCGTAGTGCCGGTAGTCGAGCGAGGTGAAGTTGAGCGCCGACTGGCGGGCGGCGGCCAGGATGTCCTGGCGGCGCCGCTCCACCGCGTGCTGGTCGGACAGCCCCGCTCCCAGCCAGACCGACAGCGCGATGGTCACCGCGGTCACGGCGATCAGCCCAGCGAGCAGCGCCCTGTTCATGCCGACGGCGTTCACGCCATCGGTCCGACGAGCAGCCATTGCCACGACTCCTTTCCGAATGTGCTCTGTTCCCCGCCCGTCGAGCCGATCTCGACGGGCGTCCCGTCCGGGCCGATGGCGGTGGCGGTGCCGGTCTCCGGGTCGTACGGGGTGACGTAGGCGGACTGGTTCGCGCCACCCGAACCGGCGGACGCACCGGGGGCGTTCTGCGCGCCGCGCACCGACGCCCTGCCGCCCCGCGGGGCCGTACAGCGGGCGTCGGTGTTCGCCGGACGTGTGCTCGTGTCGGAGGGGTCGCGCTGCCGCGTTCGGTAGCCCTGGGTGCAGGCCGGGGGATCGTCGGCGTTCACCGTCAGCCCGAAGTGGGTGGTGCCGTCGCCGGGCACTACGGTGTAGCTGCCCGCGACCACCACCGGGAAGGTGACCAGGGCCTGCTCCACGCCGGGCAGCCGCGCCAGGGTGATCTGGCCGCCGCTGATCAGATTGGCCAGCAGGACCGGCAGATAGGGCCGGGTGGACTTCAGCAGGGAGTCGATCTGCTCGGCGGCGGGCACCGCGTTGCCGATCAGCCGGCGCAGATCACCGTCGCTCGACTTCAGCTGTGCGGTGAGCGCCGCGAGATCACGGGAGAACGACTTGATGGCCGAGCCCTGGTCGGCCTGCGTCTTGAGCACCTTCCGCGAGTCGTTGATCAGCGAGACCGTCTGAGGGAGCGACGCCGACGCCGACTCGACGAGCGCGTTGCCGGAGTCCACCAGGCGGCTCAGCCCCGCCCCGGTGCCGGCGAAGGCCTTGCCCAATTCGTCGACACTGGTACGCAGGTCGTTCCTGCCGACGGAGTTGACCAGCCGGTCCAGGCTGAGGATGAGGTCGGTGACGGGCAGTGGCGTCCGGGTGCGGTCGCGTGGGATCGGGCTGCCGTCCATCAGATACGGGCCGCCGGAGTGCCGGGGCTGCAGATCGACGTACTGCTCGCCCACCGCCGACCGGTCGGCGACCACCGCCAGGGTGTCCGCCGGGATACGCGGCGCGCCGTCCTCGATCCGCAGCGCCACCGACACCCCGGACCCGTCGAGGCGCAGGTCGCTCACGCGGCCCACCGGAACGCCGCGGTAGGTGACCTCGGCGCCGGGGAAGACGCCGCCGGAGTCGGCGAAGTCCGCGTGCACGGTGTAGCCGCGACCGAGGAGGGTCTCCGCAAGACCCGTGTACTGGACACCGACGTACGACACCCCCACGGCGGTGACCGTGGCGAAGGCGAGCAGCTGGGCCTTGACCGTACGTGTGATCACGGCTGTATCCCCTTCAGCATGAGCTCAGCGAGCGCGAGATCGATCCCCGGAGAGAAGCGGCCGGCGTCTCCTCCGGTGCCGTGGGCCGCGGTGCACACGGGCGGGCACAGCACGCCGCCACCGCTGCCGCCCGTCGGGGCCGAGGGCTGGACCGGCAGCTTCGGCACCTTCGGCACGCTCGGGGTGCTGGGCAGCGCGGTGGGTAGCGGCACGCTCGGCAGGCTCGGGAGCGAGGGCGTCGGGGTAGGCTGCCTGCCGGCTCTGCCCTTGCCCGGCTGGTTCGTGAGATTGCCGTAGATGCTCGCCAGGTCCAGGTCGGCGGTGATCTTCAGGTTGACGTAGTCGCCCTTGACGGCGTCCGTCACATCGCGCGGGAACGGGTAAGTGGTCAGCAGCTCAAGAGAGTTAGGCAGGTCGTCGCCCGCGTCGTTCAGTTGCTGCAGGATCGGCCGAAGCTGTTTGAGGTCGGCGACGGTGTCGTCCCGCGAGGCGTCGATCACCTTTGTGCCCGTCGTGCCGAGGTCCGACAGCGAGGTGAGCATCTTCGTCAGGTCGCGGCGCTGGTCGGCCAGGACCTTCAGCGCGGGCGGGATGGCGTCGACGGCCTGGGCGATGGTCTCCTTCTCCTTCCCCAGCCGCTTGTCCAGCCGGTCGATGCCCTTCAGGGCGCGGACGATCTCCGTGCGCTGCCGGTCCAGACCGCCGAGGAACGTGTCGAGCTGCTTGAGCAGCGACCTGACCCGGTCCTCGCGGCCGTTCAGGGCTCTGTTCAGCTCCGCGGTGATCGTCTTGAGCTGGGCGACACCGCCGCCGTTGAGAAGCGCGGACAGGGCGGAGAGCACCTCCTCGATCTCCGGGTTGCGGCCGCTGCGGGACAGCGGGATCACGCCGCCGTCGCGAAGCCGGCCGACCGGCGGTGTGCCGGACGGAGCGGACAGCTCCACGTACTTCTCGCCGAGCATGCTGGTCTGCCTGAGGTCGGCGACAGCGTTCGCGGGCAGCTTCACCGAGTCGGCCACGCGCAGCCGCACACGCGCGTGCCAGCCGTCCAGGTCGATCTTCTCGACCGCGCCCACGGTGACGTCGTCGACCTTGACCGCCGACTGCGGCACCAGATCGAGTACGTCCCTGAACTCGACGGTGACGTGGTAGGCGTGGCCGTCGGCCGCCGCACCCCCTGGGAGTTGGACGTCGTACCAGCCGTTGAACCCGCAGCCGGACAGCAGTAGTGCACCTGCCGCAGTCCACGCGACCGACCTGCCCTCGCGCGGCGCGCTCATGCGCTCGCCCCCAGGATTCCGCCGAGCGTGCGGTCGACCGTGCCCGTACCCGTGGAGGCGGCCTGCGGCTTCGGCAGCGAGTCGAAGAGCTTCCGCAGCTGTGAGCAGTCGGGGTTCTTGCCGCCCGTGTCGCCAGTCGTCCGCAGCAGGGAGCACAGGAGGGACGCGGGGTCCTGCGGGCTCTGCGGGTTGTCGCGGGTGTCAAGGGTGCCCGACGCCGGGTTGTAGGCGTCCGCGAGGTTCGACAGGCCGGTGGGGGCGACGGTCAACAGCTCTTCCAGGGCGGCCCGTTGGGTCACGAGGACCTCGGTGACCTTGCTGAGGCCCTTGACGTCTGACGTCAGTGATGTCTTGTTGTCCTTCACGAAGCCGGACACGTCGCCGAGCGCCACCCCCAGGTGCTGGAGCGCCGCCGCCAGGTCCGTGCGCTCCCCGGCGAGCTGCTGCGCCACCGTGGCGAGACTGGTGTTGAACGACCGCACGCTCTGGTCGTCGGCTGCCAGCGCGGCCGTGAACACCTGGAGGTTCCGCACGGTGCCGAACAGGTCGCCCCGGCCGTCGGAGAGCGTGGTGACCGCCTGTGAGAGGTCCTCGACCGTCTGGTTGAGGTTCGTGCCCTGCCCCTTGAGGTTCTCCGCGCTCACCCCGAGCAGCCGCGACAGGGAGCCGTCCTTGTTCGCGCCCTTGGGGCCGAGCGCCTCGGCCGTGGTGTGCAGACTGTCGAAGATCCGGTCCAGCTCGACGGGGACGGCGGTGCGGGACTCGGGGATGACGGCGCCGTCCCGCATGACCGGGCCCTTCCGGTACACCGGCAGCAGCTGCACGTAACGGTCGCTCACCACCGACGAGTTGATGATCGCTGCCCGCGCGTCCGCGGGCACCTTGCGCCCCTTGTCGTACTCCAGCTGCACCCGCACCCGGTCGCCCTCCGGCGTGATCTTCTCGACCTCGCCGATGCGGACGCCGAGGACGCGCACGTCCGAGCCGGGGTAGATGCCGACGGTGCGCGGGAAGTACGCGGTGACGCGGACGGTGCCGGAGCGCGGCCACAGTTCGACGGCGAGAGTGGCGGCGACCGCGAGGGCGGTGAGCAGGGCGAGGGCCCAGATTCGGCGGTTCATCGTGAGCCTCCCGTGCGCGGCGCCACCGGGGTGGCGACCAGGTTCTGGACGTAGGAGTCGAACCAGCGGCCGTTGCCGAGGGTGTTGGTGAAGAGCCGGACGTAGGGGGCGAGCAGGGCGATGCTGCGGTCGAGGCTCGCCTGGTTGCGTTCGAGCATGGTGACGAAGGTGTTGAGGTTCTTCAGGGCGGGCCCGATCTCCTTGCGGTCGTCCTCGACCAGGCCGGACAGCTCCACTCCCAGCAGGGCGGAGCTGACCAGCAGGTTGTGGATCGCGGTGCGCCGCGCGCTGATCTCCTTGAACAGCTTGTCGCCGTCGGTCACCAGCGCGGAGAAGTCCTTCGTGTGCTGCGCCAGCACCTTGGTGACCCCGTTCGCGTGGGCGAGGAGGTCCCCCAGCGCCTGGTCGCGCGAGGCGATCGTCCTCGAGATCCGCGACAGTCCCTTGATGGACGCCCGCACCTCGGCGGGCGAGTCCTGGAAGGTGGTGGAGATCGTGTCCAGCGCCTTGGCGAGCCGCTGGGTGTCGACCTGCTCCGTCGTGGTCGTCAGGTCGCTGAACGCCTGCACGACGTCGTACGCCGACACCGTCCGGCTCAGCGGGATCTCGCTGCCCGGCTTCAACTGGCCATGCCCCTTCGGATACAGGGCGAGGTACTTCGCGCCGAGGATCGTCTTGACCCGGATCGACGCGCCGGTGTCGATGCCGAACGCCGGGTCGCCCTTGACCTTGAACGTCACCCTGACGTGGTCGCCCTCCAGGTCGACGCCGTCGACCTTGCCGACCTTGACGCCGGCGATCCGCACCTCGTCGCCCGGCTTGAGGCCGCCGGCCTCCGAGAAGGCGGCGCGGTACGTCTCGCCGCCGCCGATCAGCGGCAGGCTGTCGGCGTTGAACGCGGCCACGGCCAGCAGGGCGAGCACGGTGAGGCCGACGACGCCGACGACCACGGGGTTGTGCTCGCGGAACGGCTTCAGGCGCGGGCGGCGCAGGCTGAGGCGCGGCAGCTTCGGGGGCAGGACGCGCACCTTGACCAGGGATGCCGGGCGCCGCCTCCTGCGCGGCACGAAGCGCATGCTCATCCGCCACACCTCGCCCGTGCCACATGGAACTCCGGGGTGAGCACCTGGTTCGTCTTCGGCAGCACGATCCGGCCGTCGAAGTCGCAGAGGTAGAAGTTGAACCACGAGCCATAGGACGCCGTCCCGGTCAGCGCGTTGAGCTTGTTCGGCAGCCTCTTCAGCACGCCCTCCACAGTCTTGTCGTTCCTGTTCAGCGTTCCGGTGAGACCGGTCAGCCCGGCGATGTCGTCCTTCAGCGACGGACGCGCGTCCGCGAGGAGCCCCGAAGTGGCGTCGGTGAGGGCGCCGATGTTCACCAGGGAGTCCCCGATGGGCTTGCGGTCGGCGGACAGACCGGAGATCACCCGGCGCAACTGGGTGAGCAGCCCGGAGAAGCGGGTGCCGCGCTTGTCGAGCGTCTCCAGTACGGTGTTGAGATTGTCGATCACTGAGCCGATCAGCTGGTCACGGTCGGCGAGGGTCGTGGTGAGCGACGCCGTGTGCACCAGCAGGCTGTTGACCGTGCCGCCCTCGCCCTGGAGGATCCTGATGATCTCCGTCGCCAGCCGGTTGACGTCGTTCGGGCTGAGCGCCGCGAACAGCGGCTTGAAGCCGTTCAGGAGCGCGTTGAGGTCCAGTGCCGGCTGGGTCCTGGACAGCGGGAGGGTGCCGCCCGGTGGCAGCCGCGTGCCGTCGCCCACGCCCTCGGTCAGCGCGATGTACCGCTGCCCGACGAGGTTGCGGTAGCGGACGACCGCGTGGGTGCTGGTGAGCAGCGGCCGATCGGCGGAGACGCTGAAGGTCACCTCCGCCAGCGTCCGGTCCTTGATCCGGATGCCCTCGACCTCGCCGACCCGCACCCCGGCCACCCGGATGTCGTCGCCGTTCTCCAGGCCCGTGACGTCGCTGAACACCGCGTGGTACGTGCGCTCGGGGGTGAACGAGAGGTTCACGATGGTGGCGGCGAGCAGGGCCGTCGCCGCGATGGTCACCAGTGCGAAAAGGCTGAACTTGATCAGTGGTGCAGCGGTCTGCCGGGATCGTGAGGTGCTCATGCGACGCTCACCGCCGTCCCACGGGCCAGCGGCCCGAACAGCAGGGTCGCGACGGGCGGTACCTGGTCCGCGGGGACGCCCATGACAGGCGCCACCAGCGAGTCGACCGCCCGCTGCTCGGCCGCGGTGGAGGACACGTCGACACCTCCGGGCCGTGTGCCGGCCGAACCACCGGACGACGTACCGTCGTCGAGCCTTGGTTTCGGTCCGGGGACCGGCGGATGGGGCATGTCCCGGCAGTTCGGTCCCGAGCGGTCGGCGTACTGCGGCTCCTCGCCGGGCTGATACGCGCCTTGCGGCCGGACGACCTCCAGGGTGATGTGCATCTCGCCGCCCCGGAACGCGTCCTCCGACGCCCGCTCCTCCCTGACCAGCCCGTTCAGGAGGCACGGGTACTCAGGGGAGTAGCGGGAGAAGAGCTCCAGCGTGGGGCGGGAGACCCGGCCGAGGGTGATGAGGCGGTCGCCGTTTTCGTCGAGGAAGTCCCGCGCGGTGCCCGCGACCGTCGCCGTCGTACGGAGCGCGGCGGCCAGTTGGTCCTTCCTCTCGACGATCGTGCGGCTGGTGGCGACGGTGTTCCGAAGGATCGCCATCAGGTCCGGCGCGGCGTCGCCGTACACCTGGGCCACGTCCGCGAGGCGCGAGATGTCCTCCTGCAGGGACGGCAGGTGCGGGTTGAGCCGGCGCAGATAGCCCTCGACCCGGACCAGGTTGTCGCCGATCCGGTCGCCGCGTCCCTCCAGAGCGGTGGCGAACGCCGAGAGGGTGGCGTTGAGTTCGCCCGGCTGGACCGTCCGCAGCAGCGGCAGCAGGTCGTTCATCAGCTGCTGTACCTCGATGCCGACCGTGGTGCGGTCCTGCGTGATGACGTCCCCGGCGCGGATGGGCCGGGCCGCGGGCCTGGCGGGCGGCACGAGGTCGACGTACTTCTCGCCGAAGAGTGTCTTGGGCAGCAGCCGCGCGTGCACATCCGAGGGGATGTACGTGACGTACTTCGGCTTGAGCGCGATGTCGAGCGTGGCCCTCGTCCCGTCCGCGTGCACCGCCCGAACCTCGCCGACCAGCAGCCCGCGCAGCTTGACGTCGGCGCGCGGCTCGAGCTGGTTGCCGAGTGTGTCGGCCCGCAGCGTGATGCGCACGACCGGCGTGAACGCCTGCTGGTAGACGGCCACGGCGAGTGACAGCAGCAGCGCGAGCACGGCGATGAACGCGACGCCGTACAACCTGAGTCTCAGTGCTCTCATCGGCCTCACCCCGCGATCCGTACGGTCGTGTTCGCGCCCCAGATCGCGAGGCTCAGGAAGAAGTCCAGGACGTTGATGGCGACGATCGAGGTCCGCACCGCACGGCCGACCGCGACGCCGACGCCCGCCGGGCCGCCGCTCGCGTGGTAGCCGTGGTAGCAGTGCACCATGATGATCAGGACGGCGAAGACGATCACCTTGCCGAAGGACCAGAGGACGTCGACCGGGGGCAGGTACTGGTGGAAGTAGTGGTCGTACGTGCCCGTCGACTGGCCGTAGTAACCGGTCGTGATGGTGCGGGCGGCGAGATACGAGGACAGGAGCCCGATCACGTAGAGCGGGATCACCGCGACGAAACCGGCGATCATCCGCGTCGTCACCAGGAACGGCAGTGACGGGACGCCCATCACCTCCAGCGCGTCGGTCTCCTCGCTGATCCGCATCGCGCCGAGCTGCGCGGTGAAGCCGGCGCCGACTGTCGCGGACAGGGCGAGCCCGGCCACCAGCGGGGCGATCTCCCGGGTGTTGAAGTATGCCGACAGGAACGCCACGAAGTTGGAGGTGCCGAGCTGGTTGAGGGCCGCGTAGCCCTGGAGGCCGACCTCGGTTCCGGTGAAGAAGGAGAGGAAGGCGATCACGCCGACCGTGCCGCCGACGACGGCGAGGGCGCCTCGGCCGAAGCTCACCTCGGCGAGCAGCCGCAGGATCTCCTTCTTGTAGCGGCGCACGGTGCGACCCGACCAGGCCAGTGAGCGCCCGTAGAAGGAGAGCTGGGATCCGAGCTCTTCGAGAGAGTCCAGTGGACGGCTGAGAAGTCGCATCGGCTAACCCCTCTGGGGGACGACCTGGAAGTACACCGCGGTCATCACGAAGTTGGTCACGAACAGCAACATGAAGGTGATCACCACCGACTGGTTGACCGCGTCGCCCACGCCCTTCGGGCCGCCCTGCGCGGTCAGCCCCTTGTAGGAGGCGACGATCGCGGCGATCGCCCCGAACACCAGCGCCTTCAGCTCGGCCGCCCACAGGTCGTCCAGCTGGGCGAGGGTGGTGAAGGAGGCCAGGTAGGCACCGGGCGTGCCGTTCTGCAGGATGACGTTGAAGAAGTAGCCGCCCGCGACGCCGACGACCGACACCAGACCGTTGAGCAGCACGGCCACCACCATCGAGGCCAGCACGCGTGGCACCACCAGCCGGTGGATCGGGTCGATGCCGAGCACCTGCATCGCGTCGATCTCGTCCCGGATCTTGCGCGCCCCGAGGTCCGCGCAGATCGCCGTGCCTCCCGCGCCCGCGATCAGCAGCGCCGTGACGATCGGCGAGGCCTCGCGCAGCACCGCGAGCACGGACGCGGCCCCGGAGAAGGACTGGGCGCCGAGCTGCCGGGTCAGGCTGCCGATCTGGAGCGCGATGACCGCGCCGAA
Source organism: Streptomyces sp. NPDC001222 (assembly GCF_042896945.1). NCBI lineage: Bacteria > Bacillati > Actinomycetota > Actinomycetes > Kitasatosporales > Streptomycetaceae > Streptomyces > Streptomyces sp. NPDC001222. Next base: position 31,327 of record NZ_JBIAXT010000011.1, on the reverse strand, counting down.
GGGGATGGACACAAGGGCGGTGGGCAGGATCGTGACACTCGCGACGAACCACGCCTGCTGGATGAACTCCCTTGCCTGGAAAGGCCGTCTAGGCAGGGCCCGGATGACGTCCAGGGCCATCGCGAACAGGTTGCCCGAGTGCCGTAGCGCACCGGTGGGAGACAGGCTCATGCGTCCGCCGCCTCCTTCCGCTGCTCGGCCTCCCGTGTCGCGATCGCCTTCCAGCGGGGCGGTCGGGTGATGCCGGGGCCCGGCAGCAGGCGGGGGGTCAGGGGCCTGCTGCCGGGAGTCTTGGTGGGTTCCTGGATCTGGGCGAGTTCCTGTTCGACCTGGGCCGCGTCCTTCTCCTCCGCCATGCCGATCGGCCCCTGCATCCGGCCGTTCAGGAACTGGCGGACGACGGGCTCGTCGCTGGTCAGCAGCTGCTCGCGGGGCCCGAACATCACCAACTCGCGCCGGAACAGCAGCCCGATGTTGTCCGGGACCTGGCGGGCGGAGGCGATGTCGTGGGTGACGATGAGGAAGGTCGCGTCGATCTGCGCGTTGAGGTCGACGATGAGCTGGTTGAGGTAGGCCACGCGCACCGGGTCGAGGCCGGAGTCCGGCTCGTCGAAGAGGATGATCTCCGGGTCCAGGACCAGCGCCCGGGCGAGCCCAGCGCGTTTGCGCATACCGCCGGAGATCTCCCCGGGCAGCTTGCCCTCGGCGCCGAGCAGCCCGACCATGTCCATCTTCTCGAGCACGATCCGCCGGATCTCGCTCTCCGACTTGCGGGTGTGCTCGCGCAGGGGGAACGCGATGTTGTCGTACAGGTTCATCGAGCCGAACAGCGCGCCGTCCTGGAACAGCACGCCGAACAGTTTCCGCACTTCGTACAGCTCGTGCTCGCGCAGCTTGGTGATGTCCCGTCCGGCCACCGTGACCGAGCCGCGGTCCGGCTTGAGCAGGCCGACGAGCGTTTTGAGGAACACCGATTTGCCCGTCCCGGAGGGGCCGAGCATGACCGAGACCTCCCCGGCGGGCAGCGTCAGTGAGACGTCCTGCCAGATGACCTGGTGACCGAAGGACTTGGTCAGCCCTTCCACACAGATCTCGACACCCATCCGGTCCCGCCCTTCGTCCGTGCCCTCGCCCGTGAGCAACTCCGACGACTGCTCTACGGGGAGGGGCGGGGCGTCCGTCGCGGCGGACCGGGATTTTTTCGGACGGGTTCGCGGGCCCTACGGCAGCTTCACGGGAGGCGTGCTCGGGGTGGGCTCGAAGAGCCGGGCGGACGGTACGGCGTCAGGGGCCGGGACCGGCGGCACCGACGGCGGCGAGGGGACGGCCGAAGCGACCGGCAGGTCCGGAAGCCGCGGAACCGTGGGAGCCGACAGGCTCGGAAGCGGGGCCGGCGGGACAGCCGGCAGGGGTGGCACGGACATCTTCGCCGACGACCCGCCGGCAGTGGGCTCGGCCGGCCGGGGCGCGCGGCCCGCCGGCCTGCGCGCGGCTTCGGGCGTCCCCGAGACCCGCATCCGGGCCGGGCTGTCCGACCGGATCGCCCCGGCGCCGGTGGACACCGCCGGCCGGGGCGCCGGGCCCTTCCCGCCCCCGTCCAGCGCGTACGGCAGCGCGAAGCCCGCCACCACCAGCGTCGCTGCCGTCGAGGCCGCCGCCACCGCCTGCGCCTTGCCGCCCGCGCGCGGCCGGCCGCGCCCCAGCAGGAACAGCACGAGGCCGAGCGTCCCGGCCAGCGAGGCGCGCAGCGTCCGCCGGGCGCGGGCCAGCAGGGACTCCACGGTCCGGTAGCTCAGCCCCATGCGCACAGCGACCTGGCCGACGTCCAGGTCCTCCGACTTCAGCCGGAGTGCCTCCGCCTGCCGGGCGGGCAGCTCACCGCTGCGCACGGCGAGCCACTTCGCCTCGGCCCGGTCGCACACCGCCTCCTCGACGGGTACCGGGCCCGGCGCGACGAGTGTGGGGCGGCTGCCCACCTCGGCCTCGCGGTTGACCTGCCGGTGTCGGTCGACGCACAGCCGCATCGTCACCGTCGTCAGCCAGGCGCCGAGCCGCTCGTCGTCGAGGTCCGGGCGCTCCGCGGCCCGCAGCATCGCTTCGTGAACGGCGTCCTCGGCGTCCTCCTGGTTCATGGATCGCCGCCGGGCCACCTTGAGCAGCTGCTCGCGATGGCTCCACATGCGCTGCCAACGCTCGTCGGTGGCCGCTGTGTCCGCAGGCATGTCCGTCGCCATGAGGGCCCCTTCGCACTCACCCGCCGGCTTGAGCTTCCGGCAGGTGGCGACATTACCGCCGGGTAGGGGCAGTTGTGGAGGGGGATGCGCCCATCGTGTTCCAGCCGTTGCCGGTGGTCAGCGGCCCCGCGTCGGGCAGCACACCGCCGCCGGGCAGCGTGAGGGTCGGTTCGGGGGCGGGAACCAGCGGCGTCCCGGACTGCTTCGGAAGGCCGGCCTTGGGGGACGGGCTGTCGGAGGGTGAGGCGGGTGGGGTCGACGGCGTGCGCGAAGGACCGGGGACCGGCTTCCGGTCGTCCGACGGCTTGGGCGGCGAGGGCTTCGGCCTCTTCGGCCGGCCCGACCGGGATCCGTCGGACGCGTCCGGCACCACGCGGTGTCCGGTCAGGTAGTACGCGTACCACCCCTTGACGGTGCGCAGGTAGGCGTCCGAGTGGTTGTAGCCCAGGATCGCCCGATCCAGGTCGGCGGGATTCGACAGGTCCCGGCCGCCCGCGCACAGGTAGCGGCCGGCGGCGAGCGCCGCGTCGTAGACATTGTTCGGATCAGTCCGGCCGTCGCCGTTGCCGTCCGCTCCCCAGCGGGCCCAGGTGGACGGGATGAACTGCATCGGGCCGACCGCGCGGTCGTACACCGCGTCCCCGTCGTACGCGCCGCCGTCGGTGTCCGCCACGACGGCGAAGGCGCCGCCGGTCAGCCGCGGGCCGAGGATGGGCGTCAGGGTCGTACCGTCCGGGGTCACCCGGCCGCCCCGTGCCTGCCCGGACTCCACCTGGCCGATCGCGGCCAGCAACTGCCAGCGCAGACGGCAGCGTGGCGCGCTGCGCGCCAGCTCCTCCTCGGCACGCCGGTACGCGGCGAACACGCTCACGGGCAGGGCGCCGCCGTCCGTCACTCCCTGTGCCGCGCCCTTCTTCCGCGTCCGCAGCGGGGGAAGACCGGTGCGGTACGGGGTGTCGCCGGACACGCTGAGGCCGTGCTCGGCGGCTGCCGCCCTCCGCGCGGGTTCCGCGGCATCGGCCGAGACCGCCCTCGGCGCCTGCGACGCGGTCAGCACGGCCATCGCCGCCGCCGCGATCGCCGTACCCCTGGCACCCCTCAGTGCCCCCTTGAGCGCACGCGCTGTCACTGTGCAGTCCCCTCCCTGGGTGAATCCGTCGTCTGCTCTACGCGGCCGGAGGGCAGGTCCGTCGTGCGGAACCGGGGGACCGGTCGGGCGCGTCTTCGGGAGCGGGGTACACATGCGTGTCCGCCGAGGTCTCACCAAGTGGTGGAACGCCACGGTGATGGTTCTTTTTCCGGTGTTGGTCAGACGGGAGCACTCGATCACGGCGGAGTGCGGGGGCAGGGCCGATTTGACCGCTGCGCATGGGCCGGCCCTGCCACCATCACCTACGGCCGGACCTGATGGGCGGTCAGAGGACGAGGAAGGACCCTGGTGCGCAGGGACAGGCGGGCCAGGCCGTGGTGGGTCAGTACGCGGTGCACGGTCGAGGGCACCAGGCGCAGCAGGTGTGCGATGCGGGCCGGTCCCCATCGGCGCAGCACGCGGACCTTGATGATGCGCCGCTCGGTGTGTCTCGCCGAGGATGGCGCGGTGAACGACAGCCGTAGGCGGCCACTGTGGAAGCGCGCGAACGAAAGCCGTAGGCGCCCGTGCTGGTGGCCCCGGTCGGTCCGTGCACGCTCCGCGCCGGCCACGGCAACCGCTGCCGCTGCCGCTGCCGCTGCCGCTGGGTCACAACGGGCAGGTGGCCTCTCCGGACGCGGAGGAGGCCACCTGTTCCTGTAACGGCATCGGCCTACTTGAACCAGTACCTCACGCCGTGGTGGCGGGAGCAGGTGCCCTGCGAGTGCCGCGAGTACGACACGGAGGCGTCCTTGCACTTCGCCGTCTCGTACTTGTCCTTCGGTTTCTGGTGGTGCGTCCACCCGCACGTGCCGGTGGTGTGGTGGATGCAGTGGTGTGCCGTGTTGGTGGACGGCAGTGTCGCCGCGGAAGCGGCCGGTGCGCTGAAGAAGACGCCGGCGACGGCGACCGCCACGGCGCAGGCAGCAAGACGTGCGCGCAAAGGAACCCCCCTTTGAAATCGAACAAGTGCAGCGGGAGTTTATAGCGGCTTCAACTTCCCGCCAGAGGGAAACTACATCTCTTTGCCATACCTGCGGCAGTCCCTGGATGAGGCCAGGTTTATTGGTCGATCGCGGCTGGCGTCGCGGCGCCGGTGATCGTGTGTGCCACCGGTCGGTGGGCAACCTGAGCGCGGCTTCAAGCCTTCTGCACACAAGACCACGCACAGGTGGCTCCTGGGACGACCGCCGCGGCTGCGGGAGTACGCGGAGGCCCGGCGGTGCCGGTGGGTTGCGACCCTTGGTCCTCGAAGCAGGCTCAGTCGTGGCGGCCGTCGTATCGCAGCGTCGGCCGGCGCAGGACTTCGCCGATCCAGTCGGCGGTGAGGGCCGCGAGCTCGTCGGCTGAGCCCTTCGCTTCACAGGCGACGATGTCGTCACGTTGGTCGGTCGGCGCGAGGCTGCCGATGTGCAGTTGGCTGCACAGCACCTCGTCACCCTCCACATCCGCGCCGATCGCGAGAAAATGGCTCCCCTGGCGGCTCAAGTCGACGACGAGACGCATCAGGTCCTGTTCTGCCGGTGCCCCGTCGTGGCCCGTTTCACCGGCGGGAAAGAACATGACGTACGTCGCATCGGGCGGGCACGGCCACCCCTCCGCACGTTCCCGCACCAGGCGCAGGACCTCGAGCTGGAATCCTCCGCACACCTCGTCCTCGTCGTCGAACTCGAACCATGGAGAGTCCACGCGCACCACCGTACAACGATGAGCAACAGCCACCTGGTCAGCTGCCCGGCCGCAGCCGCTCTCCGGCTTCCCTCCTGGGTCAGCCGCCGTCGTGGGCCCGGCTAGGCCCCATCCCCAGCAGGAAACCAGGTCACCACGTCGCTGCCACCGCTTCCTGCTGGTCCTTCGCGTCGGTCCGCACAGACACGGCCGCCTCCCATGTAATACGATATTCAACCGCCGAAGCCGAGGATCCGGGGAGGGCGTCCGTGGTGCTAGAGGTCGCCGGCGTCTCGCGCGAGGAGGAGGCCGCCTACCGGCTGCTCGTCACGTCCGGCCGGGCCACCGCACAGGACGTGGCTCAGCGTGCCGGTCTGCCCTACGCGGACGCCGTGCGGATTCTCGACGCACTGGCCTCCAAGGGCCTGGCGAGTCATACGGACGGCACACCCCGGGTGTTCCGGGCCGCTCCCCCGGACGTGGCACTGCTGCCCCGACTCAAGCGCAGTGCCGATGCGCTGGAGCTTGCCCGGTTCGAGGCCGCCCGTCTGGTCGAGTCCTACCGGGACACAATGCGCAGGCACGACGCAGGCCAGTTGCTCGAGGTCATCACCGGGGCAGAGGCCCTGCGTCAGCACCTGAGGCAGATCCAGGCCGGCGTGCAGGACGAGATGCTCTGGTTCTGCAAGGCCCAGTATGTGGCCATGCCGTCAGGCAGCAACGCCGAGGAGTTCCAGGCGCTGGGCCGGGGCGTACGCTACCGGGTGCTGTACGAAAAGGCGTTCTTCGACGACGAAGGAGCCGTGGACAACGTGGTGGCAGGCGTGCAGGCCGGGGAGGTCGCCCGGGCCGTGCCACACCTGCCGCTGCGCCTCGCGATCGCCGATCGATCCGTCGCCGTCTTCCCCCTCGTGGCGGGTGGGCCGCACGGCAGCCCGGAGGAGCCCACCACCGCACTGGTCAGGGACAGCAATCTGCTCGCGGCTCTGATCGCGCTGTTCGAGCGCTACTGGGAGGACGCGGTCCCCCTGAACGTCGACGGCGCCGGCGCCATCTCAGGGACGGACGGAGCCGGGCCGTCCGACGCCCTCTCCCCCACCGACCACAAGGTGTTGTCCCTGCTGGTGGCCGGAGTCGCCGACAAGGCGATCGCCTCACAGATCGGGCTTAGCCGGCGTACCGTCCAGCGCCGCATTCAGGGCATGATGGAGCGCGCCGGCGCGGCGACCCGCATGCAACTCGCCTGGCAGGCCGCACGCCGCGGATGGCTGTGAGCGGGCCGTTCGGGGGGAGCACGAGCCGCGGTCGCCACCGGTGATCGATGGGCGCCACCGCCCGAGTGCTTGCACAGCAGGTGGAGGACGAGCTCTTCCAGTGCTTCGGGGATCTCGTTCTTCAGGAGGCACAGCGGTACGGGTCTCCATCGCGAGGGTCGTACTGATCACGTGGCCTTGACGGGGAGAAACAGACCTAATTCGTGGCAATCACCGCCGTGCTGACAGTGTGGTGGCGGCGCGCAGGCGGCGGGTGTCGCAGTTGGAACATGTCGCAGTTGCGACACCCGAGGTCAGTGACAGGTTGAGCTTCATCAACGGATGCTTTCGCACAGCTTTTGCCCCTCCAGCTGTACGAGAGGTGTCTCACTGATGTCTAGAATCCGCCCAACGGCGGCTATATCAACGGGATTGTTGCTGGTCGCCGGAGCTGTGCCAGCCGCATTCGCTGGGCAATCGGCAGCCGCCGGGACCCCCGCTCATCCCGCTGCCGTATCGGGGACCGCCTCCGCGACCGTGCGACTGGTGACCGGCGACCGGGTGACCGTCACGACGCTGCCCGGTGGACGGCACACCGCGTCGGTGCAGCCCGGACCCGGGCGCGAGCACATCCCCTTCCATACGCTGGAGGGAGACGACAAGCAGTTGACCGTGATGCCGTTCGACGCCGAGGCGCTGGTGTCGGCCGGCACCCTGGACCGGCGGCTGTTCAATGTGACGGCGTTGATCGCCGAGGGGTACGACGAGGCGCACACCTCCGCGCTGCCCTTGATCGTCTCCTCTCAGCCGGAACCGTCGCGGGAGGGGGCCAGGGTCACCGCACAGGCAGCGAAGACAGCCTCGGCCACTGCCGACAGGCTGGTGGCCCTCAACACGGCCGGGACGACCCCCCGCAGACTGGACAGCATCCACGCGCGGTCGGTGCGGGTCTCCGGCCACGACCTGGGGAAGTTCTGGAAGACGCTCAACCCCCGCGGAGCGTCGGACACCGCCCGCACCGCGGTCACCCCGCGCATCTCGCTGGACGGCAAGGTGAAGGCCCTGCTGGACCGGAGCACCGCACAGATCAACGCCCCCACCGCCTGGAAGGCCGGCTACGAAGGCCAGGGCGTCAAGGTGGCCGTGCTGGACACCGGTGCCGATGCCGGTCACCCCGACCTCGCCGGCCGCATCGCGGAGGCCAAGGACTTCTCCGGCAGCGGGAACACCGACGACCACTTCGGCCACGGCACGCATGTCGCCTCGATCGTCGGCGGGACCGGTGCCGCGTCCAACGGCACCCGGCGCGGTGTCGCGCCCAAGGCCGACCTGCTCATCGGCAAGGTGCTGGACGACAACGGCTACGGCGACGAGTCGGGCATCATCGCCGGCATGGAGTGGGCGACCGCCGAGCACGCCAAAGTCGTCAACATGAGCCTCGGAGCGGACGAGCAGACCGACGGCACCGACCCGCTCAGCCAGGCCGTCGACAATCTGACCGCCTCCACCGGCACGCTCTTCGTCGTTGCGGCGGGCAATTCGGGGCCGGGCCAGTACACCGTCGGCACCCCGGGCGCAGCCGATGCCGCGCTGACCGTGGGCGCCGTCGACCGCGACGACTCCCTCGCCTCCTTCTCCAGCCGCGGCCCGCGCTTCGGCGACGACGCGGTCAAGCCCGACGTGACCGCCCCCGGCGTGGGCATCATCGCCGCGCGCGCGGCCGGCACCACCCTGGGCGACCCGATCGACGCCAACTACGTGGCGCTGTCCGGGACCTCCATGGCCACCCCGCACGTCGCCGGCGCCGCCGCGCTGTTGGCCCAGGAGCACCCGGACTGGACCGCCCAGCAGCTCAAGGACACCCTGATCAGCACCGCGCACACGGTGCCGGGCACCAAGGTGACCGAGCAGGGCGGCGGCCGCATCGACGTGGCCGCGGCCATGGGCCCGGTCACGGCCACCGGCTCGGTCACCCTCGCCCCGCTGACCACCGGTGGCACGCAGGAGCAGCCGCAGGCGACCCTTCACTACACCAACACCGGCGATCACCCGCTCACTCTCTCCCTGGCCGTCAACCTGGCCACCGAGACCGGGCACTCGATCCCCGACGGGGTGGTCAGCCTCGACTCCGGCACCGTGCAACTGGCCCCCGGTGCCACCGCCGACGTGCCGCTGCACACCGACGCGACGCACGCAGTCCGCGGGAAGTTCTACGGATACGTCACCGCGAAGTCCGCCGACGGCACCGTGCTCGCCCACACCACCGTCTCCCTCGTGGTGCACGCCCCCCAGCACCGGCTGACCGTGATCTACCGCGACCGCAACGGCCAGGTCGTGCCCGGCTCACTGCCGACCATCTGGGGCCCGGACGGGTTCGTGGACTACACGGACCGCGATGCCGGAGTCGCCGTCGTGGAAGAGGGCACGTACAACATCAACGCCGGTTTCTACGACCGGACCGATGACGGCGAAGAGGTCGGCCAGATCGTCGACCCCGAGGTGAAGGTCACCAAGGACATGACGGTGACACTGAACGCCGCCGACGCCACCGAGGTGAAGATCCGCACGCCGCGCCCCGCTGAGCAGCACGGCGTTCTCAGCACCAACTTCTACCGTCAGATCGACGGTCATGGCCTGCTCCAGGGCGCCATGTTCTTCGACACCGTCAAGCGGCTCTACGTCAGCCCCACTGCTCCGGTCACCGACGGTGCCTTCGAGTTCTCGTCGCGCTGGCAGATGACGGCACCGCAACTGCGGGCCAAGGTCTCGGGCAGCGCGCAGCAGTTCGCGCCGTACTATCAGGCGACCTCCCCGGTCTTCGGGGACCAGGGCGCGCGGCTGACCGCTGTGGCCGCCGGCCTGGCGGCGGCGCCCGACTTCCGCGGGACGCGCGGCAAGCTGGCCGTCGTGCGGGACGACAACTCCGCCTGGTTCGACCGACGGGCTCTCGCGCGGACCGCGGCGGCCGCGGGAGCCAAGGCGCTGCTTCTGGTGCAGCCCGAGGGTTTCTCCGACTGGACCCGGTGGCAGCCGAACGGTGACCGGATGGCCCTGCCCACCATGCAGACCTCCTGGAAGATCGGGACGGCCCTGCTGGACCGCATGGCGAAGGGCGCCACGACGGTGGAGTTCTCCGGCACGGTCCGCAGCGCGTACCTGTACGACGTGATGCAGGTCTCGAAGGGCTTCGTTCCCAAGCAGGTGGTCTACACCGTCTCGGATCGGAACAGCGCGGAGGTCCACAGTACGTACACCCGCACCGGTGCTGCGGGCTGGGAGAGCGAGCAGCGTTTCGCGTGGCGGCCGTTCCAGGACACCGCGTGGGACCAGTACAGCCGCTATGTTCCGGTGGGACAGGAACGCGTCGAGTTCGTGAGCGCCGGAGACACACTGTGGCAGCACGTCGTGCACCACAACGTCGTCTTCGACCCCGACTTCCCGCTCGGGGCCGGCATGCACGACGCACCGCACACCTACCAGCCCGGCCGGCGCGCCACAGAGCGGTGGTTCGGAGCAGTGATCCGCCCGTCGATCCCGCGCGGTGAGGTCCTGCCGTCGGTGCGCAACGGTGACACTCTGTCGGTGTACGTTCCGGACTTCAACGACTCCGGCGCCGACCACTGGTCGTTCGCGGAGAGCGACCCCTTCGGCGGAATCGGCGGCGGCGGCGTCGGCACGGCTTCCGTGAACGACACGTCCAAGGCAGTGCTGTACCGGAACGGCGAGCAGATCGCCACGTCCGACGACGGCGCGTGGGGCAATTTCGAGGTGCCCGCGGGCAACGCCGAATACCGGCTCGACCTCACCACAGCCCGCGTCTCGGACGACTGGCACTACGCCACCGGCACCCACACGTCCTGGACGTTCCACTCGGACACCGCGGCCGAAGGGACCCTGCTGCCGCTGCTCCAGCTCGACTACGCCGTTCCGGTCGACGCACAGAACGCGGTCGGCCCGGCGCGCACGCACGCCCTCGGCCTGACCGTCCGCATGCAGGACGGCATGGCAACCCCCCGCGGGGTGACGCTGAAGGCCGAGGCGTCGTACGACGACGGGAAGAGCTGGACCACCGCGCCGACCGCGCGGCACGGCGGTGAGGGCCAGTTCACCGCCACCGTGACACGGCCGTCGAGCGTGCACGGCGATGCCTACGTGACGCTGCGGGTCACCGCCACGGACGCCGCCGGCAACAGCGTCCAGCAGACCGTGGACCGCGCTTACCTGCACCACGGGACCGCATGAGCCGCCGGGGACGCTGACGCGGACCGATCCGGCTGGACCACGGCGGGTGCCAGGGCCTTTCGGGCCCTGGCACCCGCCGTGAGTACGGCGCTGTCGATGTCGGCGCGAACCGGAAGGCTGTGGCCTGTTCGAGCGAGTAACTCCCGCTCCTGATCGGTGAGTTCGTGGCGGTGCCCCCCGTGATCCACCATCAGGCGATCCTTGAAGACGGACTCCAGCGTCGAGGAAGTGGGCGACCACCCATGATCGCTCGCCATCGGACGCTGTCGGTACGGCAGACAGGGGCACAGGCCCGGACGGGCGACAGGCATTCTCATGCCTGCATCCGCACCTGCTCAGCGGCTCCAGCCGATCACTTACCACGCGCGGAGAGATACGCGAAGCGTCGGCGGGACAGAGGGCCTCGAAGCCGGAGGTGATCCGGAGGTGATCTGGAGGTGAAGGCGTCGGTGCAGCGCGCAGCCGTACCGACGCCCTGTGAGCTGCCTCACCCATCGCCGCCCGCCCCGCGCGCGAAGTGCCTGGCCAGCACCCTTCCTGACCGTCCGGCGCCACAGGATGGCCGGATGCGTCAGTAATCTGTCATTGCAGCCAGTAGGACGCCCGATACAGGCTGTGACCGTGTTGCAGCGACGTGTTGTTGTGGTGGTGTACGCGGGCGCTATGGCCCTGGACGTCACCGGACCGATTGAAGTGTTCGATACCGCGAATCGGCTCCTGGGTCCCGCGGGCACCCCCTACCGGACCGACTTCGTGTCCGCCGACGCGCCGCTGGTGCGCATGAGTTCGGGGGTGGTGGTGGAGGCCTCGCCGCTGGAGGCTGGGCAGGGTCCGATCGACACGCTCCTCGTGCCAGGCGGATGGAGTCTCGCCGACGCGCTCAGGGACCAGGCGCTCGTGTCCTGGATCGGCGGGGCAGCGGCCCGGTCGCGCAGGGTCGCCTCCGTATGCGGCGGATCCTTTCTGCTCGCCGAGGCGGGGCTCCTCGACGGCAGACGCGCCACCACGCACTGGGCGTACAGCGAGGCGATGGCGTGCCGCTATCCGGATGTGACGGTGGACGCGGAACCGATCTTCATCTGGGACGGCCCCTTCGTGACCTCCGCGGGCGTGTCGACGGGCATCGACATGGCGCTGGCACTGGTGGAGGCCGATCACGGATCGGCGCTCGCGCTGGAGACGGCACGGTTCCTGGTGCTGTTCCTCAAGCGGCACGGCGGACAGTCCCAGTACAGCGCCGTCCTCGACGCACAACTGGCCGACCATCCGCCGATCCGGGCGGCACAGGAGTGGATCCTGGACAACCTGGACGGCCCGTTACCCGTGGCCGAGATCGCGGGGCAGGCCAACATGAGTCAGCGCAACTTCGCCCGGGTCTTCCGGCGCGAGGTGGGCACGACGCCCGGCCAGTACATCGAGCGGACGCGTATCGCCCGCGCACGCGAACTGCTGGAAACCACGGACCTGTCGATCAGCCAGATAGCCGGCCGCTGCGGATTCGCCGCCACCGAGACCTTCTTCCGTTCCTTCGGACGAACTCTGGGACTCACCCCCAAGGAGTACCGGCACCGCTTTCAGGTCATGTCACCGTCCGGCCTCATCGACGGGCACCACGGGAGGGAGGGGAGCCCCGCATGATCACCACGACCTCGGAAGCACGCGAGGCGGAAACGGTACGCCTGGTCGACCATCTGGCCGGGGAACTGGCCAGGGCCGGCGTCACCCACATGTTCGGCGTCGGCGGCGCGAACATCGAGGACCTGTATGACGCGGTGCACCGCGGTGGCGCCGTCCGCGGCGTCGTCGCCAAACACGAGTTCTCGGCTGTCACCATGGCCGACGGATACGCACGTACCACCGGGCGCCTCGGCGTCGTTGCCGCCACCTCCGGCGGTGGGGCGATGAACCTCGTGCCGGGTCTGGCGGAGGCGTACGCCTCCCGGGTGCCAGTGCTGGCCCTGGTGGGCCAGCCGCCGACCGGCCAGGAAGGGCACGGGGCGTTCCAGGACTCCAGCGGCAAGGAGGGCTCCTTCGACGCGCGGGAGGTCTTCGCACCCGTCTCCCGGTTCTGCGCCCGGGTCGGCGACGCGGACTCGCTCACGGAGTTGCTGCCCCGGGCAGTCGCGGCGGCACAGGCCGATCCACGCGGGCCGGCCGTGTTGTTGCTGCCCAAGGACGTACAGCAGGCGCGGATCCAGGTGCCCACCCGCGACCCGGCCCCGCCACCGGTCGGCACCACGACGGCATCCGCGTCGCGGATCGACCCAGCTGCCGTCAGCGCCGTGTCGGACGTCCTTCGCGGGGCCGGTCGCGTCCTGGTCATCGCCGGTGAGGGTGTCGCCGCCGACGACGCGCGTGGGGATCTGGCCGAACTGGCCCGGTGCCTCGGGGCATGGGTGGCGGTCACCCCGGACGCCAAGGACGTCTTCGACAACCGTGATCCCCGATTCGCAGGTGTGGCCGGGGTGATGGGCCACGCCAACGTGGAACACTGTCTGCACCGGGCCGAGGTGTGCCTGCTGGCCGGCACCCGACTGCCGCTCCTGGCACGCGGCGGCCTCGACCGGGCCCTGGCCGGCACCGACGTCGTCTGCCTCGGCCCCGAACCGCCGTTCGTGCCGGGCATCTCACTGGGCGGGAACCTGCGGGACGCGCTGCGCGCGGTGACCGCCCGACTGCCGTCGCACCCACGTCCCTGCCCGCCGCACGCCGGCCCCCTTCCCACACCCATGCCGGGGCCGCTCGTCCCGGCCCGGGAGCGAACCGTCCCCCATGCCCAGGCGGTCGCCGCGGTGGAGGCGGCACTCCCCCAGGACGCACACGTGTTCGTGGACGCCGGCAACACGGGGGCCAGCGCGATCCATCTGCTCCCGGCACCGCGCCACGGCCGCTTCGTGGTGGCGGTCGGCATGGGCGGCATGGGCTACACCTTCGGTGCCGGCATCGGCGCCGCGCTCGCCACCGGCCGACGCACCTACGTCCTCGCCGGCGACGGGGCCTTCTTCATGCACGGGATGGAGGTGCACACCGCCGTGGAGTACGACGCACCCGTGACGTTCGTGATCTTCAACAACAACGCTCACGCCATGTGCGCACTGCGGGAGGAGTTCCTCCAGGGCGGCGTCCGCAGCGACGATCTGTTCGCCCCGACCGACCTCGCCGCCGGAGTCGCCGCCGCCTTCCCGTCCCTGGAGGCCACCGGAGCCATCGACGCGGCGCAACTGCGCACGGCACTGCTGCGCGCCAACGCCGGCGGCGGCCCGGCGTTCGTCGCGGTGGACTGCGACCCGCGGGAGATCCCGCCGTTCCTTCCCTTCCGGTCCTTCACCGAAATCACCAACGGCACCAAGAACAAGGAGCCTTCAGATGAGCAAGGAGTCGTCCACGTTGGCTGACATCCCGCTGGCCGGCATCCCCGGTCTGGTCCGGATCGAGAACGCCGGCAAGGAGGAACTGACCGCCCACTGCATGGAGCTCACCCACGCGGTCTACCCCCATCATCAGGTCTACGGGCAGTACTGCACCATCCACGAGCACGTCGACTGCCCCCCGGAGCAGGTCTACGACTACCTGCGCCAAGGGCACCATCTGGAGGAGTGGACCTGCAGCCTGCGGGACTTCGCGCCCACCGGCACACCGGGGCTGTGGGTCGGTCGCGACCGACTGGAGGACGACACCAGGATCTACTGCAAGGTGCTCGCGAACCCCGAGGCCATGACCGTGGACTACCACTGCTCCTGGGACCAGGGCGAAAAGCTGTGGATGATCTACCTGATGCGGGTCGTCCCGGCCCGACTGGTACTGGACAAGCCGGGTTCGTTGATCACCTGGACCAACTGCCGGCACCCCTACTACGACGACAACCCGCACCCCGACCTGGCTCCCCGCCCGGACCGGCCCTGGGTGGGCGACTACTGGGACCTTTTCTACGCCGGGCACACGGTGGAGATGCACAACCTCAAGGCCATCCTGGAACACCGGCACCGGGGCGGCCTGCCGATCGGTTCCGCTCCGGCGAGGACGGTGGCGCAGTGACCACGGTCAGCCTCACCGACGTCGCGAGCTACCTGCCCGGCAAGCCGGTCCCCGCGGAGTTCTACACGGACTTCCCCGGAGCCGAGGACAAGCTCCGCAACCACCCCATGTTCAAGGTCCCGCCGTTACGGCACCACGTGGCCAGGGACGAGACCAACGCGGACATGGTCGAGCGCGCCGTACAGCCCCTGATCGAACGGCATGGCAAGGCGGAGATCCGAGGCGTCGACGTGCTGTTGGTGCACAGCCAGTTGCCGGACCTGCCGTTCGTCGGCGCCGGAACCGAGGTGGCGCGTCGGCTGGGCCTGAACCCGGAGTGGCTCCTCGACGTGGCCAATGCGGGCTGCGCGTCCTTCGTGTACATGGTGAAGCTGGCCCGGCAGATCCTCACCTCCACCGACGCGAAGACCGCGCTGATATGCAACGCGCAAAGCGCCGCGGGACAGTGGTTCACCCAGTCCGAGGTGCGCAAACTCGCCCAGGCGGCAATCCCGGGCGACGGGTGCGGTGTGGGGTACGTGACGACGTCGGCGGAATCACCGGTCCTCGACGTGGAGACGCGGCACATCGGCGAGTACGCCGGCGACATGACCGTGGCGGTCGACGACGGTCGCAAGTACTGGGAGCCGGGAGAGTCCCAGCTGCGGATCGGGTTCACCGACGCCAGCGTCGCCAAGGTCCTGGCACGCGGCAACCGCCTCGTCCCCGAGGTGATCACGGACCTGTGCCGACGACTGGGCGTGGCGAGCACCGACATCGACGTCCTCATCACCAACCAGCCCAACCGCACCTTCCTGCGGAACTGGCGAGAGGCGCTGCAACTGCCGGCCGAACGGCACCTCAACACCTTCGACGAGTACGGGAATCTGTTCGGAGCGGCGATCCCGATCACCTTGGACCGCGCGATCAGCTCCGGGCAGGTGAAGGACGGCGACCTGGTGGTGCTCGGAGGATTCGCCCACGCGGGCGACTTCGCCGGTGCCGTCGCCGTTCGCTGGCACGGCGGACGGGACTGAGCCATGGACATCCCTGTGCTGCACCGCCTCGCCCTGAACGAGAGTCCGTATCCCCCACTGCCCTCGGTACGTGAGGCGATGCACCGGGCCGTCGCACAGGCCCACCGCTACCCGCAGTTCCGCCCCGACGACCTCACCGAGCGGATCGCCGCATGGTGCCGGGTGACCCCTGACCGCGTGGCTGTCGGCAGCGGATCGGTCGGCGTGGCTCTGCAGTTGCTCCGGGCCGTGGTGGGGCCCGGCGACGCAGTGGCCTACGCCTGGCGAACGTTCGACGCCTACCCCCTCCTGGCCGCCATGGTCGGTGCCGAACCCGTACCGATACCCCTGTCACCGGACGGAGACCAGGATCTTGACGCCCTGCTCGCGGCGCTGGACCACCGCACCCGCGTCGTGGTGCTGTGCAATCCCCACAACCCCACCGGAACCCTCGTCACCGCAGACGCGCTCTCGACTTTCCTGCGTCAGGTCCCCCGACACGTCACCGTGCTCCTCGACGAGGCGTACGTGGAGTTCGCCCGCGACACCGACGTACCGGATGCACTCGCGCTCCTGGACACACATCCCAACCTGCTGGTAATGCGCACCTTCTCCAAGGCCTACGGTCTTGCCGCCCTGCGGGTCGGCTATGGAATCGGCTGCCCCGACCTGGTCGGGCAGATCCGTCGGCAGCAGCTGCCCTTCGGGATCAACGCGGTGGCAACAGCGGCGGTGGAGGCGTCACTGCGGGCCGAAAGCGAGCTGCGGCTGCGCGTGGACACCGTCGTCGCCGAACGCGAACGGCTCCGACGTGACATCGTGTCCCTCGGCTGGCGCGTACGCCGCGGCCACGCCAATTCCGTCTGGCTCGCCGCGCCCGATCCGATCGATGAGGGCGCCGCGGCACTCACCGACGCCGGTGTCCAGGCGCGCCACTACCCCGGCGAAGGACTCCGGCTCACCGTCGGCAGCCGGAATGCCAACGACACGGTGCTGACCGCGCTGGCGGGACTGCGCGCGCACCAGAGTGCGTCGCGCTGAACCAGGGCGTACGCGCGCTCACCCGTGCAACGCGATGTACTTGCTCCGGTGAACTCCAAGCATCCCGCCGTGGCCGCCCGCGTATCCGACGCCGGACTGCTTGACGCCGCCGCACGGGGCGGCGGGGTCCGACACGACGGGGCGGTCGCGGCCGACCATGCCGGACTCCAGTGCCTCGGAGAGAGGCGTCGCGCCGCAACGGGCCTCACCCTTGCCGCAAGGGGACCCATGCGGTCCAGGCAGGCCACGACGTGTTTCGCCGTCGCGGAGTTCCTGGCCTGGCCTGCAGCAGGGTCTAGGCGGCGACTTCCTGGTCGGCCGTCGTGAGCTGGTCGGTGACCAGCCGGAGAAACCGGGTGTGGTCCCCGCGCCAGGCCCGCATCAGCTCCCCGCTCATACGGACGTCCAGGCGCGAGCCTGGGTCGGGGCTGCTCAACTGCTCGGCCAGCACCTCGGTGCGCTCGGGCACCCGGGCTCCCAGGGCTTCGTGGAACGTACGCAGCAGGGCCGTGGTCGGTGCGTACACGCGTGTGCCGGTGGAGATCCTCGAAGGCGGCGACGATCTGAGGTGCGACTCCGTCAGCGGGTGCCGCCGGTCGGCTCGGGGCCGGTGCGATCCGCCGCACGGGTATGGCGCGGGCGGTCTCGCGCAGCAGGCCGACGGCGGCCGTTACGACGTCGTCGCCGATCTCATCCGGGGCGCAGCGGACCCGCTGGACCAGGGCCGCGAGTCGGGTCGCAGGGCCCTGGGCCGGTCGGCGGCGAGCCTGATTCTCTCGGTCGATCACGCCAGTAGGCGGCTGATCGTCCGTCAGGAGCGCGGGCACCGCCAGGACGTCGACACGGACCTGTTGGAACCTTCCTGGGCAGTTACTGAGAGCAACCGAGCTTCGATCGGCTGTTACAAGACAGCGACATAACTCCGATGAACGCATGCCCCTTCCGTGCCCTCTCTATGACTGACTACACCAAACAGCATGTAGTTCTCTTCCAACAGGAAAAGTTGTTTTCGCCACGGAAAGGGATATATCTGTGATGAACTCGAAGCGGCGCTCTCTGCGTGTAGCCGTCATCGGTGCTCTGGGCGCCGCCTCTCTCGCCCTCGCCGGCACCGCGACGGCCGCCACCACGGCCACGCACCCCGCGTCTCCCGTTGGCCTGGTGCAGCAGGCCCAAGACGCCAAGGCCAGCATCACCGCCACGCCGTCGACGACCTCGGTCCAGGCCTGGCAGCTGTTCCGGGTCACCGGCAAGACCACCGGCCTCAAGGCCGGCAGCAACGTGACCCTGCAGCAGAAGCAGCACGGCACGTGGGTCTCCCTGCCCGCGTCCGCCCCCGTCTCGCGCAACGGCTCCTACTCGCTGGGCGTGAAGCTCGGCCTCAAAGGCGAGAACGACCTGCGCATCGTCAACGGCACGACGGCCTCGCCGGTATTCAACGTGACGGTCCGCTGAACCACGCCGCCGCCACTCGGCCCGGGCCGAACCGCCACTCGCTGCAGCGCGGTTCGGCCCGGGTCGAGTGGCGGCCGCGCTCGGGTGCCGTCCCATCCGACGGATCGAGGCGCCCAATCATCGACAGCCCTCGGTTCCGCGGCCCCGCCGACCCGTTTCAGGCGCAGCGGCGTTCGCGCCCATCGGCGGTCGGTGACCTGCGACCCGGCCGGCGGCAGGGCGGCACTCCCGGGCCACCCGTGGTCGCAGGGCCGACCGACGTCGTAGCCCTGCAACCTCGCAGGCGTCGAGGACGCGGGTGAGCGCGCCCGACGACGAGCGGTCACCGGCGGTCAGAGCGTCCTGTCCGGCCTCGTGCGAACGGATCGCACCAGGTCGCCGCCCACCCACCCCCGTCGACCGTGAGGAAAGCCCGCGTAACGGCCGGAGAGCACTTCCCCATACGCCCACCACCGCCCTTTTACCGTGCCGCCCCAGCACTCGGCGTAGAAGTCGGTGCTCTTCGGCAGCACGGCCAGGCAGCGGTGGCCGGCGCCGCGGCCGGCGCGCAGGTACGGCATCGGTGGTGTGCAGTCGCGCCCAGGGATGGGGACGGACACCGGCTGCCGTACGACTGATCAGTGGTGGCGGCCCCGGGAGACGGAGTCGACGGTGCCTCCGCGCTGGTTGCGCAGCGTGGCGGTGGTCGTCACGTCATGCCTCCTTCGTGATCCGAACCGCCGGGATCCCGATCACGGCGGTTACGCTAGAACCTGACACGGACGTCAGAGGCTGGGGTTGCGCTCAAGATCACGACGGGGAGGGCGGCATGCGGATCGGGGAGCTCGCGGCACGCGCCGGAGTCAGCGTCCGGTCGCTGCGCTACTACGAGGAACAGGGCCTCCTCACGAGCACTCGCAGCCCCAGCGGGCAGCGGCACTACACGGAGGAGCACATCGAGCGGGTCACGTTCCTCCAGCGGATGTACGCAGCGGGCCTGTCCAGCCGGACCATCGCCGAGCTGCTGCCGTGTGTCGACTCACCCAGCGAGGAGACCTCCGACGCCGCGCTGGAACGGATGGCCGAGGAGCGCGAACGGCTCTCCGAGCACATCGCCGACCTGATCCGCACCCGGGAGGAGCTGGACAAAGCGATGGCCGCGAACCGGGCCCACCGCGAGCGCCTGCGGTCGGCCGTGACAGGCTGAGGCCTCTGACTCAAGTCGTCCGCATGGAGCGCACGTGACGTGCGACCTCACCGCCCTTCGCGCCCAGTTCCCGGCCCTGACCGCCGGTGTCGCCCACTTCGACGGCCCCGGCGGCACGCGGACTCCCATGCCCGTCATCGGGCCATCGCCGACACGACGGCACAACCCCTGTCCGACCGGGGTCGCACGACGCCGGGGGCGACGATGGCGTCGATCGCATCGAGTACGTCCCGCGGAGAGCGTGGTATCTGCGGTGGCGAGCTGCGAGTGCAGGTGCTCCAGCGTGCGGGCTTGCACGATGCGGTAGGCCGGAAAGGTCGAGGAGCCGAAGTAGCTCCGATGCTCCAGTACTTCTCCCGGAAGCTGGGCGAGCACTTCGCCGGGACAGCGTAGGCGAAGTACTGCGCCGACCCGTCAGCGGATGCCGATCCGTCGGATGTCGGCCGCGGCTGAACGGTTTTGCGCTCATCGGCGGCCTCGTGAGTGACCCGGTAAAGGCCTGGAGGGGGTCCGACTCCGATGACATTCTGCGCACGGGCCGGTTCCCATGAGAAGGAAGGGCCCGGAGCCCGGGCGCCGACGAGGATGCCTGTACCAGCATCGTTCATATCCAGAACGCCCGGCGAGTTCGTCGGGTCTGAGAGACGAAAGGTCACTCATGCCTCGATCCATGCGCGCGCTCGGGGCCGAAAAGGTCGGCGAGCCCACCGATGTCCTGCGGCTGGAATCCCGGCCTGTTCCCACGCCAGAAGCCGGTCAGGCGTTGATCCGTGTGAAGGCGACCCCGATTCACGCCAGCGATCTGCACGTGCTGCGTGGCCGCTACGGTTTCTCCCCCGAGTTTCCCACTGCTGATCGACGGCCTGCTGCGAGCTGACCTGGACGCTCCTCTCGGACAGCGGCACGCTACCCAGCGCATCTATGACCGCTTGGTGGAGAGCCACCGGCTTGTCACCCTCGGCGCGCGCCCCGGGTGATGCAGCGGTAGGGCAGATTGAGTCTGCCGGTGTATCCGAGCTCGCGCCGCTCTCCCCCGTGCGTGGGTGAACGAGGTCTCCTCCCTGAAGGCTGTTTGAGTGACTGGAGCGTCACGTTGCGTACGCGGACACGCAACGTATGGTGCGATGCCCACGTGAAATCCGGGGGTCGGGCTCGGAAATGACGCCCGCCCTGGATCCGTGGACGATCGAAGGGAAGCCCATGGTGCTCCGCGCGCTGGCCGCGACTGGTGTTGCCGCATCATTGTTCGGCTCGTCAGCCATCGGCGGCAACCCGCCCGCACCGTCGGGCCGGATCGTCATCGACACTGTGGCGGTCAACGGTTCCGGCTGCCCGGCGGGGACGGCCGCCGTGGCCGTGTCCCCTGACAACACCGCCTTCACCGTCACCTTCAGTAACTACATCGCCCGGGTGGGGCCCGGCTCGGCGCCGACCGACCGGAAGAAGAACTGTCAGCTCAGCCTGCTCGTGCACGCCCCCGGTGGCTACACCTACGCGATCGTGTCCGCCGGCTACCGCGGCTTCGCGTCACTGGCGCCGGGTGCGTCCGGGACCCAGCGGGCCAGCTACCACTTCCAGGGCAACGCCCACCCCACCAACTCGATCCATCACTTCAAGGGCGGGTTCAACGGCGACTGGCAGACGACCGACACCGTGGACGTCGCCGCCCGGGTCTTCGCCCCCTGCGGGGAGGAGCGCAACTTCGACATCAACACTGAACTGCGGGTCGAGCGCGGCACCTCGAGCCCGAGCGCCACCAGCTTCATGGAGATGGACTCGACGGACGGCAGGATCAAAACCGTGTACCACATGGCCTGGAAGCGGTGTCGGTGATCTCCTGGCGCCGCGATCGGCGGGTGCGTCCAGGCCAACGGCTCTCGTAATCGGTGGTAGCACCGTGTGGTGATCACTGGAGGAGAATGCGCTGGCGGAGCAGGGGTAACTCGGCTCGCCCGTGTATCTGCCTCTTGCGGCACGCGAGCCGCCGAGTGACATCAAAATCATGCACGTTGATCAAGCCGACACCTCCTTGAGTGACTCCCGAAGTCACCGACAAACGACTCCCGAAGAAACAGGCACAGTCCGGCGTCGATAGCAGATGAGACTGCAGGCGATGGCGGTGAGGGCCGGGAAGTACTCGGCCTTGCGCTTGTGACGGCGGTGCAGGTGGCCGTAGTCGTAGCCCTGTCGCCATGGAGCTTGGCAGGGCGTCGGCGGGGCGGGCCGCGACGGAAGCGGATCGGCGGGAATCCCGCACCAGACTTTGAGGGCCTGGCTGAAGTTGGCCGGTGAGTGTCGGCTAGAGCCGGTCAGCGCCGGCGCCTTCCAGCAGCCCCTTCAACGCGGCCAGGTCCTTGACGTTTGCCCTCCGCACAGCTGCAGCCATCATCGGAGCGCTCACTTTGGCAAGGCCGGATGGCTCGCCGCGGTTACGGAGCGTCATCCGGGTATGGTCGGCGTCCACCGGCTGCCAGGTGTAGGTCGTCTCCATGGGAAACGGCCCCTGCGCGGTGCGCATCACGAGTCGTTCGGAGGAGTACTCGACGACCTCGTACGTGTAGGTCAGGGTGCGCCCCAGAAATCGGGCGACGAAGTCGAGCTTCGAGCCCACGGCGAGCGGCGGCGAGGTCTGCCAACGAACCGAGACGATGTTCGCGTACCAGTGCGGCGCGTTGGTCGGATCCCCGGCGTAGGCGGCGACCTCCGCACAGGGACGGGCGATCACGGTCTCGGTGAGGACATCTACGGCCATAACTCAACGCTATCCCGGCCACTCACGCTCGGGAGTTCGACACACGTGCTGCCCGTGGTTGCCCCACGCTCCCAGCGGTTGATCGGGAGCTATGGCACCGCCGCGCCTGGGGCCTGTCGTCAAACTCCCGCCTGCCCCGCGAAGCCATGCACGCGTGGTGGCCGTGGGCGCACTGGACAAAGACCAGGACGAGCGACCCAGTGCCGAGGGCACTCTTCGACCTGCCTCAGCCACTCGTCAGGAAGGCCGGCCTGGAGCTGCCGGCCGAAGCTGCGCTTGAGCGTGGCTACGCGTTCGAAGCCGTGCTCCTCAGGGGAGCGGTGCTCATCCTCGGGAGTAGCTCTCTCTGGATCAGTCACCTGGGGTCATAGACGTCGCGCCCACGACTCTCGGAGCGGGTGTTGGCCATCGCCGGTTGCTGTGGTTGCTGTGTGAGACCTCGTCACGCCTGGGTCACCACAGCTCGGTTGGCTGTCGATCGTAATCGGATGAGCATTTATGCGTAAATCGTGATTCATACAAGATCATCGCCACATCGGCGTGGTTCGTCTTGATCTTGACATATCCGACATTACGCTGCCGCTGTTGATCAGCGACGAAAGGAATGTCGTGCCTCGCAAGCCCAATCATGGCCGTCGGCCGGCCGTGAAGTCTGTGCTCCCACGCCTGAAGTCCCGTGTTGACGGACGCCGGGGACGGCTAAGGGCCGCCGTCGTGGCCGGTGCCCTGCTCGCCGGACTGAGTCCGGTGGCGGCCGGTGCGCCACAGGCCGCCGCCGCGACCGGGCACAAAGGCGATCCGACGCAGTACTGGAGCAAGGTCCTGCTCCAGACGTTCCGCGATGCGCGGGGCTGGGACGCCTCGCCCGGCAAACTCTCCAGGTCCGGGGCAATGGTCTTCGCTGCGATCTACAACGCGGAGAGCGCCTATCAGTACACGTACGGAACCCTGAAGTACGAGCCGTACCTCAACCGGCCGCTGAAGTATGCCGACAAACACTCCCGGCCGCGTCCGGACGAGGAGGAGCGGCTGATCGACCGCACGGCGTACCGGATGATCTCGCAACTGTATCCGGGCGATCAGGCGTACATCGACGCCCAGTACAGGGCCCGGACCGGCCGCTCCCCCCACTCCTACGACCCCCTCGACCGCAAGGTGGTCGACCGTGTGGTGAGGCAGATCAACAAAGCCCGGGCGGGCGACGGTTCGGACAACCCGGACGTCTACAGCGGCGACACCACCACACCTGGAGCCTGGCGGCCGACGGGTGAAGCGGACTGCAAGCAGCCGAGCGACGCGGTGACCCCGAACTGGGGCAAGGTGAGGCCGTTCGTGCTCGTGTCCGGCTCGCAGTTCCGGCCTCCCACCCTGCGAGGCTTCACTTCGTACGCCGATCTGGTGGCCAGCCCGGAGTACGCGATCCAGCGCGACGAGGTGCGACGGCTCGGTGCCGTCGACTCCACCGAGCGCACCTTCGAACAGACCGTTGTCGGCTGGTTCTGGGACCATGACCTGGACGGCACCTACCACCCCCCGGGGCAACTGCTCGAGCTGACCGGGATCGTCGCCAAGAAGTTCAGGCTCGACAAGTACGAGACCACCCACTTGTTCGCGCTGTCGTCACTGTCGTTGGCGGATGCCGGGATCGCGGCCTGGGACACCAAGTTCGACACCCCGATCAAGCTGTGGCGCCCGGTGTCCGCGATCCAGGCGACGGGCGGCGCGAACGCGACCTGGGAGCCTCTCAGCGCGGACCGCGCAGGGGCACCGTTCACCCCGTGCTTCCCCGCCTGGACCTCCGGGCACGCCAACTTCACGGCGGCGTGGGCAAGCGCGATGAAGCACTTCTTCGGCCGTGACAACGTCTCGTTCATCGCACACTCCGAGGACCCGCACACCATCGAGCCGTACCGCAAGATGGCCAGCTTCAGCCAGGTCGCCGAGGAGGGCAAGCTGAGCCGACTCTGGCTGGGCGTGCACTTCCGCTGGGACGCCGAGGACGGGAACGCGATCGGTACCAACGTCGGCGACTACGTGTTCGCCAACGCGCTGCTGCCGACACGATCGGGCCGTCCGCACCGGCACTGAAACGACACCGCGGCCCACGCCTGCGGAGGGGCTGCCAGCCTGGCCGTCGCCCCGCCCGCGGCCGGATCGGCGGGCGCCCCAGCTTTGCCACCGAGGAAGTCATCCGCGCCGACCGCGACTTGTTGCCGGAACCCGGCCGCTCGATCACCTCGATCGCCGCACTGCGCTTTCTGTACCTCAACCACTCACGCCCGGCAACGAAGGGTTGATCCGGGCTCGTGGGCGATGGGCGCCGCCGCGACCACGCCGGCCGGACCGTGGGCAACTCCCCACCCTTCGGACGTTTGGAAAGCCGTCAGCGCCATTGCCAAGTACCGCATGGTGAATGCGCTGACGGCAGGTTCGTAGTGGCTGTGAGGGCGTCGGCATCCGGCGAGCCAGGCCATGGTGCGTTCAATGGTCCAGCAGTACCGGCGGCCTTGGGGTCGTGGTCGAGAGGCCTGCCCGACGCCCCGCCTCTGAAGGCCGGCATGCCGATCGTCGACGTCAACAGCCGCCTGCCGTGAACGTTCAGTCTGTCATTACGGTGGGACACGAAGACCTCCGTGCGGTGCGTTCCTGGACAGCTCCACCACACCGGAGGTCTTCGCCATGATCAAGCCCGGCCAGTGTCAACAACGCTCGTGATCAATGAAACTGGCGCGGCAGCGAGATGTCTCGGCCTCTCCTCAGGCGGATGTGGCCGGCCGGGGTCATAGGCGCACGATGACGAGGGCGGTGTCGTCGGTGACGCCGTCGGGTGGGAGCAGGTCGGCCAGCAGGGCGTCGGCGAGGGTTTCGGGGTCGTCTGCTCGGTGGCGGGCCAGGGAGTCGGCGAGCCGGGCGAGGCCGGTGTCGATGTCTTCGCGTCGGCGTTCGATGAGGCCGTCGGTGTAGAGCACGAGGGATGCGCCCTCGGTGAAGGGCATGGCGGCCTGCAGCCAGGGGCCGTGTTCGGGGCGGGCGCCGAGTGGAGGGTTGGTGGCCTGGTCCAGGAACTCGACGGCGCCGTCGCTGTGCAGAAGGGCTGGCGGTGGGTGGCCGGCGCTGCTGTAGGTGATGTCGTGGGTGTCCCAGTCGACGAACACGTTGGCCACGGTGCTGTTCTCCGCGCCGGCGACGGAGCGGGCGTACAGCTCGAGGACTTCCAGGGCCCGGGCGGGACCGCTGGCGACTCGGGAGGTGGTGCTGAGCGCGCTGCGCAGTTGCCCCATGACGCCGGCCGCGGACAGCCCGTGACCGACAACGTCGCCCACGGCGACCCCGAGGCGGTCGCCGGGCAGATCGACCAGGTCGTACCAGTCACCGCCCACGTCCAGCGCGCCGATGGCGGGCCGGTAGCGTACGGCCATCGGCCGGCGCCCGATCGGGCGAGGGGCGGGCAGCATTGCCTCTTGCAAGCTCAATGCGACTACGCGGGCGCGGATGAGTTCGGTGACGTCCTCCACCCGGTGCAGCAGCAGCGCCACCCGCCCGTCCGGACCGAAGACGGGAATGTTGGTCATGCTCCAATAGCTCGCTTCTCCTGTCCCGGGCCAGCCGGGGTCCCCCGGCTCGAACCGCTCCTGCAGCTCCATGGTCTCGGGTTCACCGGTTTCGGCGACTCGGCGTAGTGACGCCTGGATATTGCGCACCACAGCTGCGTCGGGGTGGTTGGGACTGTCGGCGAAATCGTCGGGCATGTAGCGGCCGATCACCTGCTCACGGATGCGGCCGAGTACGCGCAGCCATTCCTTGTTGACGTCCGCATAGACCAGCTGCGGGGTCAGGAGCGCCACTGCTCCGGGAAGGGCCTGGAACACTGCCGTGTAGTCGATCCGAGGTTCTGTCATGTCTGTCTCGCCTCAATCCCGATGCCTTTTTGCACGGTAGGCGCCGCAAACCAGGGCAGAAGTATTCCTCTTGCCGTCGAGCTGGCCAGGTCACACGGGCGGCCCACGGCGGCTGCCAAACGGGAGCTGGACACTCGATGCCGCCGACTGCCGTGCTCACTCACGCCGCCGCGGCGGGACTCGGATCCGCGGTCATGCCTTACGACTCGGTACGGGGTAGCGCGGGGTCGGCCGTGACATGACGACGGCCGCGCCGGTTGAGTGGATTGTGACGTCCTCCTCCGCCAGCGGGCCTTCGGGTTGAGAAGGTCGACTGTCAGGGCCGGCGCCTCGTCGCCCGAGCCGTTCGACACGACGAGCGGCACCCCCGCGGCTGCGGTGCTGGCCGGCGTCCTGGGCCCGTGCCGTGCGCCTGCGTTGTCGGGCGCCCTCGTCGACGCCGGGGCTGGACCCACGCTTCGGACAGCCGGATCGGGGGAAGGAAGATGTGCCACCAACCGGGGCCCGCGAAGTCCTCCCCGCGCCCGATACCGTCAGCCGGCGGAATCCCCGGGCTCGTACAGCAGCCTGCATCGCCCCTGTCGCGGATGCGTCACAGCGGTGCTGACCGTCGACATGTTCCGCGCGGCAGGCCCGCGTCAGCCAATCTGTTCGGCTAGGGCGACGATGATGCCTGCCGGACCGCGGAGGTAGCAGAGCCGGAAGATGTTCTCGTACTGCGCTACCTCGCCGAGGAGTTCGGCGCCGTGGGCGCGCAGGCGGCCGATGGTGTCGTCGATGTCGTCGACGGCGAACATGACGCGATGCAGGCCCAGCGTGTTGGGCGGAGGGTTCCCCGGCTCGGCGTCGGATACCGCGGGGGCGTGGTATTTGGTCAGCTCCAGCTTGCTGTGGCCGTCCGGGGTCCGCATCATCGCGATGTCGCTCCGGACGCCGTCGAGTCCGACGGTGCGGTCCGCGTAGAGGCCTTCGATCTGCGCCTTGCCTTCCAGCTCCATGCCGAGCTCGGTGAAGAAGGCGACAGCCGCGTCCAGATCGTCGACGACGATGGCGACGTTGTCCATCCGCTGAATAGTCATGTCTCTGAGCCTAACGACTCGATACGCGGTAGCGCGGGGTCGGCCGTGGCATGACGACGGCCGCGCAGGTTGAGTGGATTGTGACGTCCTTCTCGGCCCGCGCGGCCTTGTCCCACTCCTGCCTTCTGCGGCCTTGATCGTGCACATCTCGGCGACTTGATCGAGGAAGTGGCTGACCCGTGGGCGGCACAGCGCGAGTCTGCGCTCCAGGAACGGCGCGGCCACGACCGTCAGCGGGCGGCCGGTGCCGGGCCAATCACCAGCCGGTCTTCGTCGACCGGGTACTGATCACCCTGGTCTACTTGCGGCTGAAGCTGCCGCACGCGGCGCTGGCCGAGCTGTGCGGAGTGACCGGGCCCACCGTTACCCGTGCAATCCACGAGATCCGTCCTCTGCCGGCCCGGCGTGGCTTTGCCGTGCCGCAGCGGCCCGGCGCTCGGCTGCATACCCTGGCCGGAAGTCCCGCGGACTCGACACAGCACGAGGTGTCGTTCTCCTTCACTCGCTTTCGAGTTCTGTTCCGCCTGGCCAGGACAGCTTTCACTGTTATCCGCAATTGATCACCACCGTGCTCCGGACGGCTGACTCGTACGCCCGTGAACGTCTCCGGTCGCCGACGAATGAGACCAAGACTGAGCCCACATCCTTTCCGCACTTGGGCTACGTGGCAGCAGTGGCCAGGCTCGGTCGCGGAGCCCTCGCCTTGACTGAGGCATCGCGGCAAAGTGCACGAATATGAGAAAAGAGGCTGTTTTGGGTAGGTGGCAGGGAGCCACGGATGGACGCCATGGACGAATTCCTTCGAGCGGCTGACCCGGCGGCTCTCTTGAGTGCTGGGCGGTGTCATCCGCAACCTCGACGCTGCGATGGCCGCAGCGCTGGGCAGGCCGGCGGAGCAGTGCCTGGGACATGCCTTCGGTGATCTTTGGCCCGCAAGCGAACGGATGTCTGCCGACAGGCTCGCGGTCCACGATGCCAGGACGAAGACGGTCGCCATGCGGGTGTTGGAGTTCCCCGGGCGAGGGCGCAGCACCAGTTGCCTACCTGATCGAGGCGCGACAAGTGAAGGATCCCGCCGGTGACGGGCAGCTGCTCTGGCTGCACACGCTGGATACGCGGAAAGACCTGGCGTGACCGAGGTCCCGGCCAAACCCGACCCGTATCGACTGGCCACCCCACGTGAGCCCTGCTACACCGGAGGGAAGGGAGGTCTGGCATGCCTCGTGATCCGGTCAAGGGGCTGACCGCGCTCCTTGCGGCAGTGGCAGTCCCGCTCGCCGTCTCCGCACTCCTGCTGCCCATCCGAGGCGCCCTTTCCCAGACCAACGTGGCCCTGATCCTGATGTTGGTCGTCGCGGCGGTGGCTGCCCTCAGCTACCGCTGGGCCGCGGCCCTCACGGCCCTTTCCGCCGCCGCATCGTTCGCGTTCTTCTTCACCACCCCGTACGAAAGCTTCACCCGCTTCCACCACGCGGACGACATCATCACCGCCGCACTGCTGCTCGTCGTCGGCCTGGCGGTCTCTCAGCTGGCCCGCCACTACACCCGCGAGCACGCCATCGCCACCACGCTGCAGCGCAGCCTGCTGCCCCGTGTTCTGCCGGACACCAGCGCCGTCCGGCCGGCGTGCCGCTACGTGCCCGCCGAGGCCGAGGTCGGCGGGGACTGGTTCGACGTGATCCCTCTTCCAGGCTTCCGCACCGCCCTGGTGGTCGGGGACGTGGTCGGCCACGGCCTGCACTCCGCGGTCACCATGGGGCGGCTGCGCACCGCGGTCCTCAATTTCTCCACCCTCGACCTGCCACCCGACGAACTGCTGGCCCGTCTCGACGAGGTGGTCGATCAGATGGATGCGGAAGCGGGCGCCAGTCAGGATGTGAACGTCGCGGCCACGTGTCTGTATGCGATCTACGACCCGGTCTCCCGAAGCTGCACGATGGCAAGGGCCGGTCACTATCCGCCTGCCATCGTCCATCCGGACGGTCGCGTGGAGATCGTCGACCTGCCCGCAGGGCCCCCGCTCGGTCTGGGCGGCCTGCGCTTTCAGGCCGCCGAGCGGAGGCTGGCGGAGGACACGCAGCTCGTGCTCTACACCGACGGGCTCATCCACAACCGGCACCGCGACATCGGGACCGGCCTGAAGCTGCTGTGCGACACGCTCTCCGGCGCGGGAATCGACCCGGAAGAGACGTGCGAGACGATCCTGGAAGCGGTGCTACCCGCCCGTTCAATCGATGACGCCGCTCTCCTGGTCGCCCGAACCCGCGCGTTTCCCCGTGACCGTATCGCAGAATGGGACATCCCGGCCATTCCCGCCGCGGTGCCCGCCCTGCGCGCCGAGGTGCTCGCGAAGCTGGCCGAGTGGAACCTGGAGGCGACCGCATTCACCACCGAGCTGATCCTCAGCGAGCTGGTCACCAACGCCATCCGCTACGGGGCTCCCCCCATCCACCTGCGCCTTCTGCACGAAACCAATCTGGTGGTGGAGGTCAGCGACGGCAGCAGCACCTCCCCGCACCTGCGCTACGCAACGGACACGGACGAAGGCGGTCGGGGGATCTACCTTGTCGCCCGGTTCGCCGAGCGGTGGGGAACCCGCTTCACCCTCACCGGGAAGATCGTCTGGGCCGAGCAGTCGGCCCCGTCGGTTCCCGTCGTCCCCGTCCTGGCCTCGGTTGCGTGACCGGGCTGGACCGCCCGAAGCCCTCCCCAGGGCCTGCTGCCCGGGCCAGCCTCCGATTCGGCGTAGCCAGTTTCTGGAAGATCCCGTATGTGGATGCGCAGTGACCTGACGGAAGGCTGACCTGTGCGTTCTCCGGATGCTCGCCGGGACTCCCCGCTGTTTCCCGCCGTTCGCTGTCCCATCGGGCACGCGGGCGGCACGTGCACGTCCTCGCGCCCTGCCGGCTTGTCTGTGGCGCCTCCAAGCGCCGTTCCGCGGCTCAGGGATGCCGCTACGCCTGGCTGATCATTACGCCCGCGGCGCAGAGGGCAAACGCAAGCATGATGAGGCTCTTCCTTCCGCCGCGGTTGGAACCCTGGCGCTGGAGTTCCCGCGCACCCAGCACCGTACCCGCAGAGCCCGAGAGCACCGTGTGATTGCCTGCATGGGCACCCGCTCAATCACCCCCGAGGCTAGGACGATCATCATACGGGTCTGCGTCGAGGCGCACTTGCCCCTATGGCCCGCAAGCACTCGACCGTCCGCAGGCACACTGTTGCGCGGCGACCTCGACGGACTGTCGTTCCGGCCCGCCATATCCGGCCTGCCCGGCGGATCGCCCCTGTCCTTCAGTGCTTCGGCCACGGCGGACCGGATCCTCTCCAGTACGGCAAGTTGCCCGATCCAGATCAAGGACCTCGTCAGGGAAGGCCTTCTCGTGGCGCAAGTCTCCTCCCCCGTCCCCCAGGGAGGGGACCTTGGGCGCTGACGAAGGGACCGGTACGGGACCCTCGTACCACTCCTGGCGCATCCTGGTGCCTACGGCAACAGCTGGGGCTTCAGCGCCAGTTCGCGCCGTTGTGCCCGCGTCAGCGGGAAGGTCTTCAGCAGCGGGCCCTCGGAGCCCTTGCCGAGGAGGCGCGTCCAGTCCCGGACGGTGAGCAGCGAGCCGTCAGCCGCAGGCCGGCGCCCAGTTCGGCGCCGCTGTACTTGGGCTGGACGTTCCGGGTCGCGGCCCACTGCCAGATGCTCAGGACGCCCCCGGCACCTTCCTATGCGGGTCCTGCGGGAAGGCTGCCCCCAGGCCCCTGCGCCGCTGGGCTGAACTCCTAGAGCGGGTGCCGCAGGTTCGAATCATGCCAGGGGAACTGTGCGCGACCAGGCTATAGGCATCGAACAGCCCCCTCGGAGTCATCTCCGAGGGGGCTGTTTCATACCCCGGGGGTACGAACGATGGCGGCCGCCTTCACCGTCTTGATCAGGCTCGGCGGGCTTGGGCGTCCGCATCTCCGCCGGTGGGCCATCGGGAAGCCGGGTGCGGCCGGCCGGTGCTCATCCCCGGCTCCTCCGCATTCCTGGCTCCTCCGCGACCCGGCGCAGCGTTCAGTACTGCTCGGTCTCCACGAACCCGGTGCCCTCGTCGTCGACGGCGCCGAAAGCATCGGCGGCGGCGGTCGGGTCGAATCCGGGCGGGCTGTCCTTCAGGGCCAGGCCCAGACCGGCCAGCTTCGCCTTGACCTCGTCGATCGACTTCGCACCGAAGTTACGGATGTCGAGCAGATCGGCCTCGGAGCGCGCCAGGAGCTCACCCACCGAGTGGACGCCCTCACGCTTGAGGCAGTTGTAGGAGCGGACCGTGAGCTCCAGCTCCTCGATCGGCAGCGCCAGATCGGCGGCCAGGGCGGCGTCCGTCGGGG